>JAQUSS010000040.1 GCA_028710135.1 Gemmiger sp.
CCAAGGCTGCCGGACAGTGGAGCGCCAGCGAAACCCACGCCCACACCCGCGCCGCCGCCCTGCTGGGGGCCTGGGGCAAAAAGCTGCCCGCCCTGGCCGATGCCCGGCTTGCCCCAAAACCGGATGCGGATGCGGAGCCAGATTCCGACCTTGCGTTTGATACCCTGCGGGAGTGCTTTAACCAGCAGGTGCGCCACCGGGAGGAACTGGTGGCCGAAGCCTCCGACGCGCTGGAATTTGCCTTTGATTTTATGGAGCGCGCCTTCCCCGCCGATGGCACGGGCGGCGGGCAGGAGATGGTGGTGTTTGTCAACGAGTTGACCCTTGGCCCCGATTCCGCCCCTTTCCTGGCCGAGAACGAGTGCGAGCGCTTTACCGCCTACAGCCGGCAGCTGCTGCTATCGGATGATGCGCAGGGCCCTGCGGCCCAACTGGATGCCGAGCTTGCGCGGGAGGATATCCGCCAGGGGGAAGGCAGCCTGGATTTTTAACCAAAAAGCAAAAAAATAGCAGCCAACCGCTTGTTTTTCAAAACGGTTGGCTGCTGTTTTTTGTAAATTATTCTGCGGGCGGGGTATCGCTTTCAGGTGCGGCATCCGCATTGGCATCGGGCGCGGCGCTATCCCCTTCCCCCTGGGCTTCGGTATCGGCGGGTTGCTCCCCCTCGGTGTTATCGGGCGCGGGCGTAGGCTCCGCCGTGATAGCGGTATCCGGGTTGATCAAGGTGGCTTCCAGGTTGCTTTCCACCAGGGCCTGTGGGTCGTTGGTGGCGGCATCCTGGGTAGAATCCGAGGAAGCCGAGGCCGCCGGGGTGCTTACCTGCATCTCACTCTCCTGCAGGGCGGTTAGGTACCACTGGCGGTTGCTGCCCCGCGCAAACACATAATCCATATACTTGGTCGGCTCGGTGGGGGTGGTAAAGGTAAGGTCTTTACTGCTCGAAAGGGTGGGCACATACCCCACCGTCACATAGGTTTTGCCGCCCTTGGTGGTAATGCGCTCCACCTGGGGGGTAAACAGCCCCACCGAGCCCGTTACGGGCACCAGGTAGCCCTGTTTTTCCTCACTGTACAGGTAGTTCATCTCGGTGGTTTCAAACGCGCCGTCAATCACCGTGTAATCGGGGCCAAGCAGGTTGGCCAGGTAGGTATCCACCTGTAGCTTTGGCAAAATCACGCTGCCGGTGCTTTCGTCCCGCTCGTACTCGTCCAAAAAGCCGCCGCTTTTTTGAATTTGGTACACCGTACCCCAGATGGCGGCCTGGCGGAAAACGTTTTGATCCACCGTGGTAACATCGTCAAACGGCAGCACATCAAACATCACTAAGCCATACAGCTTATCGGCATAGCTCTCTTTTTTCGCGGTATCGTCCAGCGCGCTGCGCAGCCCCCGCATGGCCCAGCCAAACACGGTAAACAGGCCGATGATTACCAGCAGCACCACGGCGGCACCCACCAGTTGGCGGGCCACGCGGCGGTTATTGCGCAATTGTTCTTCTCTTGAAGTTGGCATTGGTTTCTCCTTCATTGGCAGGCAGGCCCGGCGCTACGCCGCAGGCCCGTGCGTTCTTACGCACTTACGCACTCTAGGGTACAGTATAACACAAACGCCGCCGCTTTTGCAATGCCGCGCGGCGGCGTTTGTGGGTTTTACCCAGGTTTCAAAATGCTATTTAATTATTTTTATACATGGTATCGTAGTATTTCTGGTAGTCGCCGCTGGTAACGTGCTCCATCCAGGCAGGATTTGCCAGGTACCAATCAATCGTTAGCACAATGCCCTTCTCAAAGGGGGTTTCGGGGTACCAGCCCAGGTCGTTCTTAATTTTGGTGGGGTCAATGCCATAGCGGCGGTCGTGGCCAAGGCGGTCTGCCACATGGGTAATCAGTTCCTCGCTGATGCCCTCATCCTTCAAACGGTCGTGCAGCTGGGCAATCACGGTTTTTACAATAAAGATGTTGGGGCGCTCGTTATGGCCGCCCACATTGTACACCTCGCCCACCTTGCCGCCGGTTGCCACCATATCAATGGCCTTGCAATGGTCCTCCACATACAGCCAATCCCGCACCTGCATACCATCGCCATAAACCGGAAGGTTTTTGTGGTTGGCCGTGTTGTGAATCAGCAGCGGAATCAACTTTTCGGGGAACTGGTAGGGGCCGTAGTTGTTGGAGCAACGGGTGATGTTTACCGGCATCCCGTAGGTATCGTGGAAGGCCATCACAAACATATCGGCGCTGGCCTTGCTGCTGGAGTAGGGGCTGTGGGGGCAAAGGGGGGTCGTTTCCATAAAATAGCCCTCGGCACCCAGCGCGCCGTACACCTCATCGGTCGAAACCTGAAGGTATTTTTTGCCGCCCTGCCAGGTTTTGGCGTCGGCATCATACCAGGCATCCTTGCAGCGCTGCAAAAGGTTTACCGTGCCCATCACGTTGCTTTGCACAAAAATTTCGGGGTTTTTGATGCTGCGGTCCACATGGCTTTCGGCGGCAAAATTGATAACATAATCGGGGTTGTACTTTTCAAGCAGGCTGGCCACCAGTGCTTTATCGCAGATATCGCCCTGCACAAAAATGTGGCGGGGGTCGCCCTCCACCCCTTTCAGGTTTTCAAGGTTACCGGCATAGGTCAGCTTATCCAGGTTGATAAGCCGGATATCCTGGTATTTTTTGAGCATATAGTACACAAAGTTGGAGCCAATAAACCCGGCGCAGCCGGTAATCAGGTAAGTTTTCATGGTATTCATGTCCTTTCGCATTTGCTATTCGCTATCTTACTGGCCGTCCCAGTTGGCAAAAAAGGCTTTTAGGGCAACCTTCCAATCCCGCATTTCGTCCCCCACCGCGCAGCGCAGCATCCGGTTTTCAAGGGCGCTCCAGGCGGGGCGGTCAGCACTTTCGGGGTGCTGGGCCGCATAGGCCGCGCTGGAAATCGGCTTTACCAGGCATTTTTCGCCCGATAGGCGGATAATCTCGGTGGCAAAATCGTACCAGCTGCAAATGCCGTTGCCGGTGCAGTGGTAGATGCCGTAATCGTGGCTTACCGCCAATTTCAGCAGGTGGTGTGCCAAATCCACCGCGTTGGTGGGGTTGCCCAATTGGTCGTTCACCACGGTAATTTCATCGTGCGTTTTGGCAAGGTTCACCATGGTTTTTACAAAGTTTTTGCCGCCATAGCCGTACAGCCAGGCGGTGCGCACTATGATGGTGCGGCGGCAGAAGCGCTGGGCGTATTGCTCGCCCAGCAGCTTGGTTTGCCCATAGGCCGAGATGGGGGCCGGCAGGGCGCATTCATCCAGCGGGATGCCCCCGTTGGCGGTGCCGGGGAATACATAATCGGTAGAAATGTGGATGAACCGCGCGCCCGCCTTCTCGCACGCCATGGCCAGGTTGCGGGGGCCAAGGGCGTTGACGTTAAAGGCAGCGTCCCGGTTGGTTTCGCACCCGTTCACGTTGGTGAAGGCCGCACAGTTGATCACGGTATCGGGCTGGTGGCGGCGGATATAGTTGATGGTTTCCTCACGGTCGGTAATATCCAGCTCGTCCAAATCCACCGCAATCACGGTGGCGCGGCGCAGCCGGTCCGGCAGGGGGCCAATCTCACTTTTTTCGGCTTCCAACTGGCGTTTCAGCTCGCCGCCAAGCTGGCCCTTGCAGCCGGTAATCAAAATTTTCATGGTAACGCCTCTCTCTTGGCAGGCCGCAGGGGGCGGCCTCAAATTCAGTTGTATGGGGTTGCGGGCAGGCAGGCTTTTTAGTAGCGCAGCTTATCATCGGCCACGTTGCGCAGGTGCTGCCCATAGGGAGATTTGCCGTACCGGGCCGCACTTTCCAACAACGTTTCGCGGTCAATCCAGCCGGATTGATAGGCAATCTCCTCCGGGGCAGAAATTTTGATGCCCTGGCGCTGCTCAATCATCCGCACAAAATCGGCGGCATCCACCAGGCTATCCATGGTGCCAGTATCCAGCCAGGCATGGCCGCGCCCCAAAAGCTGAACATCCAACAGCCCTTTTTGCAGGTACATATCGTTTAGGGTGGTAATTTCCAGCTCGCCCCGGGCGCTGGGCTTCACCTTTTTGGCCATCTCCACCACATCCTTGCTGTAGAAATACAGCCCGGTAACGGCGTAATTGCTTTTGGGCTGGGCAGGCTTTTCCTCAATCGAGGTAGCGCGGCCGGTTGCATCAAAGGCCACCACGCCAAACCGCTCGGGGTCGGTTACATAGTAGCCGAACACGGTGGAACGGCCATTCTCGGCGTTTTGCACAGCGGCCTTCAACCGCTTGCCAAAGCCCGCACCGTAAAAAATATTATCGCCCAGCACCATGGCGCAGGGTTCGCCATCAATAAATTCCTCGCCCAGCAAAAACGCCTGGGCCAGCCCATCGGGCGAGGGTTGCACCTTATATTGCAGGTGGATGCCATACTGGCTGCCATCGCCCAGCAACGCCTCAAACCGGGGGGTATCCACCGGGGTAGAAATAATCAAAATATCCTGGATGCCCGCCAGCATCAGGGTGGATAGCGGGTAGTAAATCATCGGTTTATCGTACACCGGCAGCAGTTGCTTGGAAGTAACCATCGTAAGCGGGTATAGCCGTGTACCGGCCCCGCCCGCCAAAATAATCCCCTTCATCAATAAACGCTCCTTAGCGCGGGGGCTACCCCGCCGTTTTTGCATTAGATATGTTCTATTATAGCGTTTTTGGGCCAGCGCTACAAGCCCTTGGCAGGAATATTGTCAAACTGCCTAAAAACGCAGCCATCGCTAAAGCAAGCGCCGCCGGCCGCCCTGCCGGGGCAAAATTTGCCACCGCCTGCCATGCCTTTTGCCGTGCCTTTTAAAACGCGCAGCTTTTTTGCCACGTTTGCGCCGTTTTTTGTGCAAAAAGGCGGCACATGGCCGGAAATTGTTTCTGGATTGTCATTTTTTCTTTGCGTTTCCTTGACGAAATGGGCTACACATGGTAGAATATAGCCTAGAGTATAAAATCAAAGTAAAAAGGGGCGGTGCCTCCCCTTTTTTTGAATTTACATTTTTACATGGAACCGTTACGGTTGTTTTTGCGCTGCTATTTTTTAAGCAGCGCACTTATCTGCCCATTTACCTTATTGAATAAGGAGGCTTGTGACCTTGAAGCATTTTATTGGCGCGTTTTTGGTTGCCGTTATGCTGTTTATGTTTGCTGCCTGCGCGGCAGAACCGGTAATTGCCGCCACCCCCACTGCCACTGCTGCCCCCACCGCCGCCAGTGCGGTTTCCAGCTCCCGCAACGAGCCGGTTGCCGTGAGCGAAACCTACGCCAAGAGCGAGGTTGTTTCGGGCACGCCGGCCCCTGCGGCAACGGTTGCCCCCAACGGCAGCGATACCCCCGCCACCGGGGATTTTCCGCTGGTATACTTTGCCGGTGCGCTGGGTTTAATTTTGGTATGCTCGGGCGGGCTGCTGATGCTGCGCCGCATTTGAGCACGGCGGCGGCTTTTTTGGATAGCTTGTACAGGGCCTCTTTGCCGTAAAGAGGCCCCTTTTTTTATGATGGCGCAAAGCCAGTGTGCCACAAACGCAGCCAACGCCGGTGCGAAAAGCAGAAAGGAGGTGCCCACCCATGCACAAAAAAAAGCGATACCGCCACCTGGATGGCAGCACCGCCTACTACCCCTTTGCCGCCCGCACCGGTATGCGCCGCCGGCAGCGCCGCCGTGCCACGCTGCTGCGCGTGGCCGGGGTGGCGGCCCTGGCCCTTGCCGCCGCGCTGATCATCCGCCAGACGCTGCTGCACGATGGCCAGCCC
This sequence comes from Gemmiger sp., assembly GCA_028710135.1. Lineage (GTDB taxonomy): Bacteria > Bacillota > Clostridia > Oscillospirales > Ruminococcaceae > Gemmiger. The sequence goes on from JAQUSS010000040.1 coordinate 5,795, forward strand.
CCGGCCCCTACCCTGACGGTAACGGCCACCGCCGTGGCCACCCGCGAAACTGCCACTTTGCCTGTTGCGGTGGCGGTAAAGCTGGCCACAGCCACGGGTGCCACCCCTGCGGCCACCCCCGAAACCGCGCCCACCGTGCTGGAGCCGCTGCGCATCCTGCTGGACCAAAACGGTGATTTGGTAGGCTGGCTGACGGTGGAGGGCACCAACATCGATTACCCGGTGCTGCAAACCCCGCACGATAACACCTACTACCTGCGCCGTGGGTTTGACAAATTGTACGCCCTTTCGGGCAGCTTGTTTTTGGATGCAAACTGCCGCATCACCTCCCCCGCCACCACAAACTGGGTTATTTACGGGCACAATATGGGCAGCGGCAGTATGTTTGGCACCCTGGCCCGCTATGCAAGCGAGGATTTTTATGCCCAGCACCCCACCTTTGTGTTCAGCACCCTTTACCACACCAGCCGGTGGCAGGTTTTGGCCGCGGTGCGCACCACCCTGGGGGCGGACGAGCTGCCCTACTATACCTTTTTTGATGCCCAAAACAAGGCCGAATGGCAGAGCCGCTACCAGGCCGTGATGGATTTGGCCCTTTACGATACCGGCCAAACCGCCGCCTACGGCGACCAATTGCTGACCCTTTCGACCTGTGGCACCAGCAATTCCTTTACCGATACCCGCTTTGCCGTGCTTGCCAAGCGGTTAGACTAACAGGGGGTTTTCATGCTTACCATTGTGATTGATTGTGTTTCCATCGGCTGCTTGCTCCTTTGGGGTTGGTGGCTTTGCCGCGTTTTGCGCCTGCCCGCCAGCTTTGGCCCGGTGCTGGGCACCGCCTTTTGCATGGTGGCGCTGGAAGCCATGGGCGGAACGGGGTACGGGGTGCTGCTTTTGCTGGTGGGGGCGGCCTTTACCGGCACCCGCGGCCACCGGCGGGATTGCTTGCATTACCTGTGCAGCCCCGGCGTGTTGGCCTTTATGGCCGGGTGCGTGGCGCTTGGGTTTGCATTTTCCATCCGCGCGCCCCGCTTCCAAACCTGGGATGAGTTCAGCCATTGGGGCATCTTTTTTAAAAATGTGTTTTATAACCACCGCTTTGCGCTGTGGGAGGCCGGGCGGAGCCTGGGCCACCAATCTTACCCGCAGGGCGGGGCGGCGCTGTATGCTTTGTTTGCCTTTTTCCGCCCCGGCTATGCCGAGCGGGATGTGTTTTTTGCCATGGATATCCCGCTGTTGGCGGGGGCCGCTGCCCTGTTTGGGGTGGTAAAGCCTGCCGGGCGGCGGGCCTGCGCGCTCTACCGGCTGCTGGCCATTGCCGCCGTGCCCTTGATGCTGGTGGTTTTTGCGCCCGATACCCCCTATACCACCGCCTACATGGATGCCGCGGTGGGGGTGCTGTTTGGGGCCGGGTTGGCGCTGCTGCTGCTCCCCCCTGCCCAGTGGAGCGGGAAAAGCAAGGGCCTTGCCATCGGGCTTTTGGCGGCGGCCACCGCCACCCTAAAGGAGATTGGCACGGTGTTTGCCCTCTGCCTTTTGGGCATTTGGCTGGTGCAGTGCCTGCTTGCGGCCGCCCCGGCCAGCCCCCGTGCCCGGCTGCGCAAAACGCTGGCCAAAAAAGCTTTTTGGCTGCCGTTTTTGGCTGCCGCCCTGCCTGCCGGGGGCAGCATTTTGTTTTGGAAAATCATGTTGCTGGTTACCAACCGCGCCACCGACCAATTTTCTTCGATGGGCATCGGGCACTTTTTTAACTGCCTTGCCGAGGCCCGCAGCGGGGCCGACCCCTATTTTTACAATGTGTGGGCGGCCTTTTACGCCAAGGTGCGCACCGCGCCCCTTCTGTTTGGGTGGAGCACCCTCAAGCTGGGGCTGCTTTGCGGGCTGTTGAGCCTGCTGCTGGGCGCTGCCCTGCTGCATTTTGGCGGCAAGCGCCGGGGTGGCACCCTGGCCGCCGTGCCGCTGCTGATGGCCGTGTTTTTCCCCTGCTACCTGTTTGTGCTGTTCTACGTGTATATGGGCGGCATGAGCCCCTACGAGGCCCTACAGGTTGCCAGCTATGCCCGGTATGCCTGCTGCTTTTTCATTGCCTGGTTTGGGGCGCTGGCGGGGGCCGGGTTTGCCCTTTGCAGCCTGCTGCCCCGCCCGGGTGCGCGGGTGGGGGGCACGCTGGCGCTGGCCGGTGTGCTGGCCGTAAATGGGGTGCTGCCCCTGGCGGCAGCCCCGTTGGCCGATGCCTATGCCCTGCCCTATGAAAATTGGCGGGATGCGCAAATTGCCACCGCCGGGGCCATCCGCCAGGCAGTGAACGACCCCGATGCCGCTTTGTGGCTGTTGAGCGCCGATGCCGATACCGCCTACCAGACTATGTGGTATTACCAGTACGAGCTTTACCCCGATAACACCTGCATTGAGGTACCCAGCAGCCAGGACGGGGTGGACCTTGGTTATAATTTTGAGGAGCATGGCATCCAATACCTGGTTCTTTTTGGTGTGACCGATGATTTTGCCACCCAGTATGCCCCCTGGGCCACCGATGGTTTTGCCGCCGCCCGCGCGGCCAGCCCGGCTGTTTACGCCGTAACCAAGGCCGATGGCGGCAATTGGGTGCTGGCACCGGTTCTATAAAACAAAAAACAAGGCCGATTCCCCTTTTGCCCTAGCCTGGGCGGTGGGGTATCGGCCTTGTTTTTTACTATATTTTTGCGCTTTTATTTGCTATGTTTCTATTTTCTACATTTTCACCTGGCCCGGGGCGCAGCAAGGGCACCGGGGCAAGCAAACGCAAACGTGCGCAAAAGGCGCAAACGCCATTGTTGGTGTGCTTGGGGTTACTGCTGGGCCTGCTCGGCGCGCTTTTTGGCAATGGCCGCCAGTGCATCCTTGCGGGAAAGATTGATGCGGCCCTGCTGGTCAATTTCCGTCACCATCACAAGGATGGGGTCGCCCACGGCCACCACATCCTCCACGTGTTCTACCCGCTTATCGTCCAGCTTGGAGATATGCACAAGCCCCTCTTTGCCAGGGGCAATCTCCACAAAAGCGCCAAAGTTCATCAGGCGGGTAACGCGGCCCTTGTAAATGGCCCCCACTTCGGGGTCAAGCACAATGGTTTTGATGGCGGAGATGGCGGCTTCCGCCTTGGCGGGGTCGCTGGAGGAGATAAACACATGGCCATCCTCGGCAATATCAATTTTGCACTCGTAGGTAGCGCACAAATCTTGAATTACCTTGCCGCCCTTGCCGATGACATCCTTAATTTTATCGGTGGGGATCTGCATACTATACATCTTGGGTGCATAGCGGCTCAACTCGGCACGAGGCTGGGCAATGCAGGGCTTGATAATCTCATCCAAAATATACAGCCGGCCCTTGCGGCACTTTTCAAGTGCTTCCTCCACAATTTCGTAGGTAAGGCCATCAATTTTGATATCCATCTGGATGGCGGTGATGCCGCGGCGGGTGCCGCCCACCTTAAAGTCCATATCGCCGTGGAAATCCTCCACGCCCTGGATGTCCAGCATGGTCATCCAGCGCTCACCCTCGGTGATCAGCCCGCAGGAGATGCCCGCCACCGGGGCCTTGATGGGAACGCCGGCATCCATCAGCGCCAGGGTGGAGCCACAGATGGCCGCCTGGGAGGTGGAGCCGTTCGAGGACATGATATCGGATACGCAGCGGATGGTATAGGGGAAATCCTCCACGCTGGGCAGCACCGGGAGCAGGGCGTGCTCTGCCAGCGCGCCGTGGCCAACCTCCCGCCGGCCGGGGCTGCGGGGGGCGCGGGCCTCGCCGGTGGAGTAGGGCGGCATATTGTAGTGGTGGATATACCGCTTTGTGGGGGTATCCGAAAGGTCATCCATAATCTGGGCATCCTTGGTGGAGCCAAGGGTACAGCTGGTAAGGGCCTGGGTTTGGCCGCGGGTAAATAGGCCCGAGCCATGTACGCGGGGCAGCACCCCAACCTCGGCGGCCAGGGGGCGAATCTCGTTGATGCCACGGCCATCCACGCGCTTGCCTTCATCCAGCAGCCAGCGGCGCACCACCTGTTTTTGCATCTTGTAGCTAACATAATCCAGGGTGGCATCGTCCAGCTCGGGGTGCTCAGCGGCAATCTCGTCCAAAATGGGGCGCAGCGCCGCATCCCGCACGTTTTTGTCGTCGGTATCCATCGCGGCCTTAAACTCGTCAAGGTGCTTATCCTTTACTGCGGTGAACATCTCGTAATCCAAATCGACCGAGGGGAAATCCACCTTGGGCTTGCCAATCTCGGCAATAATCTCGTTCATAAAGGTTAGCAGCTTTTGAATTTCGGCATGGGCCAGCTTGATGCCCGCCATCATGGTGGCTTCGTCCACCTCGTTTGCGCCCGCCTCAATCATCACAATTTTTTCCATGCTGGCGGCAACCGTCAGGGCAAGGTCGCTCTTGGCACGCTGGGCAGCCGTGGGGTTAAGAACCAGTTCGCCATCCACAAGGCCCACCTGCACACCGCCGATTGGCCCTTTCCAGGGGATATCCGAGATGGCAATCACCAGGGAGGCACCGTTCATCCCGATAATTTCAGGCGAATTATCGGGGTCGAGGGAGAGTACCGTCATGGTAACGCACACATCGTTGCGCATATCCTTGGGGAACAGCGGGCGGATAGGGCGGTCTACCACGCGGGAGCTTAGTACCGCGTGTTCGCCGGGGCGGCCCTCGCGCCGCATAAAGCTGCCGGGGATGCGGCCCGCAGCGTAGAGCTTTTCTTCAAATTCAACGCTTAGCGGGAAGAAATCTACCCCTTCGCGGGGTTTGCCGCTCATGGTAACATTGCAAAGCACACAGGTATCGCCGTAGCGGAGCAGGGCGCTACCGTTTGAGAGGGTGCAAAGCTTGCCGGTTTCCACCGTGAGGGGGCGGCCCGCAAAGGTGGTTTCAAATTTGCGATAGTTGGGGAAGGTTTCCTTGCGGGATGCAAATTCCAATGCCATAGTTTTCTCCTTCTTGGGCGGGGCGGGGCTAAGGTAGAGGGGGCCCCAAGCCGCCCGTTTTTATTACCAAGGCGCGGCCGCAATTTTGAGCAATAAAGCCAACGCGGGCAGCAAAGCCCCCCGCGCTCGATTTACTGCACAAAACCACCGGCTGCGCCTGCGGTTCCAAAAATTCGAGCATCGAAAACGTGGTGGCCTTAAAAACAGCCAACGCTATTTTTTAGGCCCCCCTGCCCTTTGCCGCGCAGTGCGACAAGGGGCAGGCATAGAACAAATAAAAAAGCAGGGCGCAATTGTTTTGCGCCCTGCCCGTTTTTGCAAATTACTTGCGCAGCCCCAGTTCAGCGATCAAGGCACGGTAACGGTTGATGTCCTTTTTCTGCAAATAGGCCAGAAGATTGCGGCGGCGGCCGACCATCTTGAACAGGCCCCGGCGGCTGTGGTTGTCGTTCTTGTTCTCCTTCAGGTGCTCGGTCAGGTGCTTAATGCGCGCGGTGAGCAGCGCAACCTGAACCTCCGGCGAACCGGTGTCACCTTCGTGAACGGCAGCTTTTTCAATGATAACTTTCTTGTCTTCCATGATAGATACCTCTCTTTTTTTATTTGCCAGCAGCGCAGCCAAGGGCAACAAGGTTCCCCGATACGGGGCATACACCCAGAGCCGAGCCGTGGTAGACGGTGGTAAATTGCGTGAACCGCAAGGCGTGTGCCCCGCAGTAACCGCTTACATACTATACCATAACCGGCGGGGTTTTACAAGCATTTTTGGGGTATTTTCTGCCGGTGGGGCGGTATTGCGGCGGTTAGCGGGCCGCAAAGTAGGCTTTGCTGGCATCGGCAGCGCCAAAAATGCAAGCTTTTAGCCCCTCTAGGCTATCAAACCGCTGAACAGGCCCCAGATACCGGTAAAATTCTAGCAGCGGCGCTTTGCCATACACATCGCCCGCAAAGCCGGGCAGGTAGGTTTCGCAGGTGATGGCGGCATCGGCCCCTGCCACGGTGGGGCGGTTGCCAAGGCCGGTTGCGCCGGGATACCACACCCCATCAATCTGCGCGCGGGTAATATACACCCCGCAGCAGGGTTGCAAAGTGCCTGCCGGGTAGTTTTGGTTGATGGTGGGTGCGCCCAGCTTGCTGCCCAAGCCCTGGCCATGGGTAACCGGCCAATCGATGGTATAGGGGTTGCCCAGCATGGCGTTGGCATCCTCAATGCGGCCTTCCTCCAGCGCGGCGCGGATGCGGGTGGAGGAAACGGTTTTGCCGCCGTACAGCCGCATGGGTACCTCCTGCACGGTGATGCCCTTTGCCCCGCAAAGGGTGCGCAGCAGGGTTACATCCCCGGCGGCCTTGGCCCCAAAAGTGAAATTATCGCCACAAAAAACGGCCTTGGCACCAAAACAATCCACCAGCACCTGCTGCACAAAGGCCGCCGGGCTTAAGGCGCAAAAATCTTGAAAGGGCGGCTCCATATACTGGGTGATGCCCAGGGCCGCAATTCTAGCCCGCTTTTGTGTTTCCGAGAGTAGGCGCCCGCCCTTGAGCGTGTTGCCCACCGGCAGCGCAAAGGTGAAGGCCGCCGCCACCAGCCCGTGGGCTGCCGCGTAATCGGCCGCTGCCCCCAGCACCGCACGGTGGCCAAGGTGTACTCCATCAAAAAAGCCTAAGGCCACGGCACTGCCGTTGGGGGCCGGGATGGGGCAAAGGGTATCTGTAATCTGCATCCGCTGCACCGGGCTTACGCCATCCTTTCGCAAAAAAGTTTTTCTACCCGCAATACCCCTTCGGCCACCACGGCCAGGCCCAAAAACAGCCCCATTTGGTCGTACACGCGGTACCGGGCATCGGGCGCGGGGTAATGGCTGGTGGGGCAACCGCTAAACAGGTGGGTGCGGGCAGGCTCCCCCACCGTCAGGGCCGGCAGAGCCGAAAATACATGGTCGGTCGAGAGTATCCAGCCGTTTTCCTGTAGGGTACCCTCCCCTGCCGCCTGCAAAATTTCGGGCAGGGTGTGGCACTGTGCCAGGGTAAAGGCACCGGCCTGCACCCGGCGCAAAGCGCTTAAGGTGGCAGGCAGGCCCAGCGCCCCGCCGATATCCTCGGCCAGGGTGCGGATGTAGGTGCCCTTGGAGCAAGCCACCCGCAGGGTGTATTCGTCCACCGCGGGGCTACCCAGGTACTCCAGCTGGTAGATGGTGACGGGGCGGGGCTTGCGCTCCACCCTTTGCCCGGCCCGGGCCGCCTTATAAAGCGGCTGGCCGCCAATTTTTACAGCCGAGTACATGGGCGGCAACTGCTGCTGCGCCCCCAAAAAGCGGGGCAGCACCCCTTGCAGTTCCGCCGCGCCCACCGTGACGGGTGCGGTTTGCAGCACGCTGCCGGTAATATCGCCGGTATCGGTTTTCAGGCCAAGGCGCAGGGTTGCCTCGTAGGTTTTATCGTGGTTTGGCTGGCGGTCCGCCGCAGCGGTGGCATTGCCGATAAACACGGCGAGCACGCCGGTCGCCATAGGATCCAGCGTGCCCGAATGCCCAAGCTTGCGGGTGCCCAAGGCCCCGCGCAGCTTGGCCAGCACATCAAAACTTGTCCAACCGGCGGGTTTATCCACCGGCAAAATCCCGTGTTTGATCATGCCATCGTCCTTATTGTTGTTCTTGCACCGAAAGCTCTTGGTCGAGCTTATCCAGTTCTTTTTTGACTTCCTCCAAAATGGCGTGTTTTGCATTTTCAAGGTTGCCCGATATTTCGCACCCGGCGGCACGGGGATGCCCGCCGCCGCCCAACCGCCGTGCAATGGCACAGGCGTTGATGGTACGGTCGGTGCGAACGCTGATTTTAAAGCTGCCATCCGGCTGCTGGCGCAGGGTAAGCCCCACCTGCACCCCCTCGATGGAGCGGGGCAGGCTGGTTAAATCCTCCAGCTCGGCCCCGGCCACGCCGGTACCACTAATTTGGTCCCAGGTCAGGCAGATTAAGGCGCAGCGGTTTTGGTAGAATAGCTGCAAGCTTTCCAGCGCCAGCTTTTCGGCCTCCACCCGGGGGTGGGAACGGCTCTCGAACAAAATTTCGTTCAGCCGCTCAATATCCGCACCTGCCGCAATCAGCCGCGCGGCTGCCAGGTGGGTGCGGGCCGTGGTATTGGTAAAACGGAAGCAGCCGGTATCGGTTGCCACGCCCGTGTACAGGCAGTTGGCAATATCGGGGGTAATGCGCACCCCCAAATCGTCCATCCATTCGGTCAACAGTTCACAGGTGGCGGCGGCGGTATCGTCCAGCAGGGTTGCATAGGCGTAGCCGCTGTTGGTGCCGTGGTGGTCAATGCACAAATCGGCCCGCTCCACATAGCGCTGTACATCGTTTTTTTCGCCAAAAAGCTGGATGCTGGCAACATCCACCGCCACCACAAAGGCAGGCTCAAAGCTGCCATCGTAGCGGGCAAACGGCATATAGCTGTACATGGCGGGGATAGGGTCGCTGCACAGTACCGCCGCCGTTTTGCCCAGTTGGCACAGAGCCTGGTACAGTGCACCGGCGCTGCCAACGGTATCACCGTCGGGGTTTTTGTGGCACAAAATCAGGATATCATCCGCCGCACGCAAACGCTCTGCCGCGGTCTGACGATCCACGGATTCGGTCATAGTGGTTCCTCTTCTCTCTTTTAACGCAAGCAATTCCAAAATAGCCCACCGTAATAACGCGCCAAAGCCCCGTAGTGCACCAAAAGGCCAAAAGCCCAAAAATCCAAAAGCCGGGCGCCGCCAAGGCAGAGCGGCAACCATGCCGCCGCCTTTGGTGGGTGCCGTTTTGAAACGGTTTGGCAAATAGCAGGGCAGGCAAAGCGCTGTGGGCCGGGGCAACAATATGCCCAAAGCCCGGCTTTGGCCGCCACGCTACAAAAGGTGCTTGAACAGGGTCAGGCAGGGCCGGTTTTGCGGTAGGGTGTTATTCACAGTCCTCTTCCGGCAGGGGTTCGCCCTCAGGGTGGTTCAAATCCTTCAACATGGCGTTGATGTGGGCCGCATAGGCCGCGCCATCATCCTCCACAAAGATAAAGCGGGGTGCTTTGCGGATGTGCATCCGGCGGCTGATTTCGGTGCGAACATGGCCCGAGGCCGCGTTGAGCGCCTTAATCACCGGCGTGGGGCCGCCCTCACGGCCCATCACGCTGACATACACCTTGGCAACATCCAAATCCGGGGTAACCTCCAACCGGGTAACGGTCAGCAGGCCACCCGTCACACGGGGGTCTTTCAGCTGGCCGATAATACCGATCAGCTCACGTTTCATATCCTGGGCCATGCGGCCCTGATTTTTTGTTGGCATAGCGTTCTCCTTATGGTTGCACAGCGCTGCGGCAGGCGGGGGGAAGGCTTACTCGCGGTATTCCTCCAGCTTAAAGCACTCGAACACGTCGCCTTCCTTAAGGTCTGCAAACTTCTCCAGGGTGATGCCGCATTCAAAGCCATCGGCAACCTCCTTGGCATCGTCCTTAAACCGCTTGAGGGAGGCAATTGCATCCTCCACAATCACGATGCCATCGCGCACAACGCGAATTTGGCCATCGCGGGTAACTTTGCCGGAGGTTACGCGGCAGCCCGCCACGGTACCCACCGAGGAAATTTTGTAAACAAGGCGTACCTGTGCTTCGCCCAGGGCAACCTCGCGAATTTTGGGGGCAAGCATCCCCTTCAGCGCATCGGTAACATCGTTGATGGCATCGTAGATGACGCGGTACATCCGCATTTCCACCTTGGCTTGGTCGGCCTCGGCCTTGGCAACCGCATCGGGGCGGACATTGAAGCCGATGATGATGGCGTTGGAGGCATCGGCCAGCGCAACGTCCGATTTGCTTACGGCACCCACGCCCGCGTGGATGACCCGCACACGAACCTCGGCGTTCGAGAGCTTTTCAAGGCTCTGCTTAACGGCCTCGGCGGAGCCCTGCACATCGGCTTTTACCACAATGGCAAGTTCCTTCATATCATTCTGGGCCATCTGGTCAAACAGGTTATCCAGGGTGACCTTGGTGTAGGCCGCAAACTGCTTTTCTTTGTTTTCGGTCATACGCTTATCGGCCAGCTCACGGGCAAGGCGCTCGTCCTCCACCGCTTCAAAGATATCGCCGGCCACCGGCACTTCGGTCAAGCCGGTAATCTCCACGGGGGTGGAGGGGCCGGCCGATTCCACTTCCTGCCCTTGGTCGTTGCGCATGGTACGCACGCGGCCCACGGCGGTGCCCGCAATCAGGCAATCGCCCTTGTGCAGGGTACCGTTTTGAACCAGCAGGGTGGCAATGGGGCCTTGGCCCTTATCCAAGCGGGCTTCCACCACGGCACCCTTGCCACGGCGGGCAGGGTTGGCTTTCAGCTCCATCAGCTCGGCTTCCAGGGCAATCCGCTCCAGCAAATCGTCCATGCCTTGCCCGGTCAGGGCCGAAACCGGCAGGCAGGCAACATCGCCGCCCCAATCTTCGGGCACAATCTCGTATTTGGTAAGCTGTTCCTTCACCTTTTCGGGGTTGGCGGTGGGCTTATCAATCTTATTCATGGCAACAATCAGCTTAACACCGGCTGCCTTGGCATGGTTGATGGATTCAATCGTTTGGGGCATGATGCCATCATCCGCCGCAACCACCAGCACCGCAATATCGGTCATGTTGGCACCGCGGGCACGCATCGAGGTAAAGGCCTCGTGGCCGGGGGTATCTAGGAAGGTGATGGGCGAATCGTTAATTTTTACCTGGTATGCGCCGATGGCCTGGGTGATGCCGCCGGCCTCGCCCTCGGTAACCTTCGTTTTGCGGATGGCATCCAAAATCGAGGTTTTGCCATGGTCAACGTGGCCCATAACCACCACCACAGGGGGGCGCGCAAACAGGTTATCGCTGTTATCCTCGTCCTGCACGAACAAACGTTCCTCAATCGAAACGTGAACCTCATGCTCCACCTTGGCGTGGAATTCCTCCGCCACCAGGGCGGCGGCATCGTAATCCACAATGTCGGAGGCAGAATACATCTCGCCCATTGCCATAAATTTGGCAACCACCTTGGCAACGTTCTGCTTTAGGCGGCTGGCAAGCTCGCCCACCGTAATTTCATCGGGGATTTGAATGCGAAGCTGGGCGGCGCGGGCTTTTTCAAGCTGGATGCGCTGCAAACGCTCGGCTTCCGTTTCGCGGCGGCGGCCAAACTGCTGCTGGCGCTGGCGGTTGCGGTTGTTAAACTTCTGCTTGTTGCCCATCGGCTGGCTTTTGCGGCGGTTGGGCATACTGTTGTTGCTGGCCATATCGTCGTAGCGAACGTTAAACTTCTCCACGTTCACATCGCCCTTGCGGGTATCCACCTGCACCTGGGCGCGGCTAACCTCCACCTTTTCGGTGGCAACCGGGTGCTTAACGCCCGTATTGGCAGCCAAATCCTGCAAGCTAACCCGCTTTTCCTTCCGCTTTTCGGGTTGGCGGCGGGGCTCCTGCTTAGGGGCGGCGGGTTTGGCCGGGGCCTCGGCAGCGGCGGCCGGTGCCGAGGCGGCAGGGGCAGCCGATGCAGCGGCGGCAGGCTTTGCCGGGGCGCCCTCAGCGGGCTTGGCGGTGGGCTTGGCAGCCACGGGCGCGGGCTTGGGCTCCGGCTTTTTGGGTGCCTGCTGGGCAGCCAGGTATTCATCCAGGCTGGTCTCGGCGTTTTCGGTGGTCAACAGCTCCAGCAGATGGTTGACCTCACTCTCCTCAAAGCTGGTACCGGCTTTTTTGCTCTCCCCGGTTACCGTTGCTACCATATCGATCGCTTTTTTGGCAGGAATCGCAAAATCTTTCGCAATTTCGTTAATTTTATACTTAAAGTCCATGGGCTTTCCTCCTTAAAATTCAGGCAAGATGTTTGGCGCACAGCCGTGCCAGGTTATCGTCCGCCACGCCAAAAACGGCGGCGGGTTTTGGGGTTAGTACATTCAGCTCCACGCTGGTGAGGGGGATGTTTTTGCAGGGAATCAACCCTTCACACAGGGTGTGCATATGGTCGGCGGTACGCTTGCTGGCATCACTGGCCAGCAGCACCATGGAAATTTTGCCGCGCAATACGGCCTCTTCCACGCGGTCATAGCCGTACAGCAGCTTGCCTGCTTTGCGGCAGATGCCCAGCGCCCCCAACAAGGCCTGTTCAGGTTTTGGCACAGGGCATCGCCTCCTTTGCTTGTTGCTCGGCGCAGAGCATTTCCTCGGTCAAGCGGTCGTACACATCGGCAGGAACCGGCACGCCGAAGGCATTTTCCAGCCGTTTGGCCTTGCGTGCCTTGGCAAGGCAGGCGGGCGATGGGCAGATGTAGGCCCCCCGGCCTGACTTTTTGCCCGTTCCATCCACGCTGACCTCCCCTTCAGGGCTGCGGACGACCCGCACCAGCTCCTTTTTGGTTTTTTGGGTATTGCACCCGATGCACCGGCGCACCGGCAGTTTTTTTTGCTGCAAATGGCTGACCTCTTTTCCGTTATTCTGGGGGCAGGGCGCGCAATGGTTTATTCGCCCTCATCCTCGCCGTAATAGCCCGATTCCGGGCGGATATCAATATTATAGCCGGTCAAGCGGGCACAAAGCCGCGCGTTCTGCCCTTTGTTGCCGATGGCCAGGCTGAGCTGATGGTCCGGCACGGTAACGCGGCAGCTTTTGGTTTCACCGGGCAGCAGCTCCACCTTAACCACCTTGGCCGGGCTGAGGGCTGCGCTGATAAACTCGGTGATATCCTCGCTCCACTTGATGATATCAATTTTTTCGCCGTTGAGCTCCTCCACAATTTTTTCCACACGGGCACCGTGGGCACCAATGCAGGCGCCAACAGGGTCTACGTTGGCATCGTGGCTGACAACCGCCAGCTTGGTGCGGGCCCCGGCCTCCCGGGCAATGGCCTTAATCTCAACGGTACCATCGTAAATTTCGGGCACCTCAATCTCAAACATCCGCTTCACAAGGCCGGGGTGGGTGCGGCTGATGGTAACACGGGGGCCGCGCTCGGTGGGGGTAACCTCCACCACATATACCTGCAACAGTTGGCCTTCCACATAGCTTTCGCCGGGAACCTGCTCGTTGCGGGGCAGCACGGCGCTGCCGCCCTTGCCCATATCGAGCGCCACATTGCCACGGTCAGGGTCAACCGAAACAATGCTGGCGGTGATAATCTCGTGCGCGCGGGATTGCATCTCGGTGCACTGCTGGGTGCGCTCGGCCTCGCGGATGCCCTGGCGAATCACGTGCTTGGCGGTTTGGGCGGCAATACGGCCAAATTCCTTGGTTTTTAGGGGGGTAATCAGCCGCTGGCCCACCTTGAAGGTTTTGCGAACCTTTTGGGCATCCTCCAGGCTAACCTGGGTGTGGGGGTTTTCTACCTCCTCCACAACCTCCTGGGATAAGCTGGCGCGGAAAACACCCAACGTCTGGTCAATATCCACCACCACGTTATCGTCCTCAACCTCATAATCCTTCTTGACGGCGATTACAATGGCTGCCTTAATTTTTTCCACCAGATAGTCCGCGGGCAGGCCGCGTTCCTTTTCCAGTGCGCCCAGTGCCTCAAAAAACTCGTTGTTGGTTGCGTTCGCCATTTTCCGGTTTCCTCCCAATATTTTATCAGCCGCACACAAAACGTGTGCCGCACAAATGTAATGCAACTATACTGTATGAGCTTTTAAAATCTCACATCACAAAATACAAAATCAAAACAAATTTTCATCATCGCACAGCTTCACATAGCTGGCGGCGGCCAGGGGGAAGGTTGCCTCCCCTTCCGGCATTTGCAGGGTAACGTTGCCCTCCGCATCCATCCCCACCAAC
>JAQUSS010000180.1 GCA_028710135.1 Gemmiger sp.
CCAAAGCAAAGCTGCCAGCGTTTATTGCCACCTTGGGCACCATGATGTTTTCTCGCGGTTTAAGCGCACTGCTGGTGGTAGACCCCAACATTTTCTACCCCACCGGCACCTGGTTCAACCGTACCTTCTCCAACGCCAACGGTATCCCGGTCGGGCTGGTGTGGGTGCTAGGGCTAACCCTTGTTTGTATGTACCTAATGTACAAGTGCAAAATTGGCCGCTACATCCTATCCATCGGCAGCAACGAGGAGGCAACCCGCCTTTCGGGCATTGATACCGATAAATACAAAATCATCGCTTATACCTTCAGCGGCGTGGGCGCGGGCATTGCGGCCATCTTCTGGTCGGCCTCCTTCACCACGGTGGCGGCGGCAACCGGCAACGGCATGGAGCTGGATGCCATCGCGGGTGTGTACATTGGCGGCACCAGCGCGGCGGGCGGCGTAGCTTCCATCATCGGCACCGTAATCGGCGCCATTATGCTGGTGGTTATCCGCAGCGGCCTCAACTTTGTGCTGGCGCGCTTCAACCTAAACCTCAACGCAACCTACGTTACTTACGTTCTTACCGGCCTGATTGTGGTGGGCGCTGTATTTATGGATGTTATTAAAAACAGCAACGCCAACAAGCTGACCATTGAAAGCCCGGCCAAAGCGCTAAAACGTGCCTACTACGAGAAGGACGAGCTGTTGCAGCAGGAGCTGGATGACATTTATGCCGATGCTTCCCTCAGCGGCAGCGAAAAGGCAAACCGCGTGGCCGCCGTTGAGCAGGAAATCCGCGCGCTGAAAGCCGAGCGCGACCAAAAGCTGAAAGCCCTGTAACTAGCAAACTGGCAATACCTTTGTGTAAGTTGGCGGGTTGCCACCCACAGGAACCGGCAAGCGCCAAATGAAATAGCCCACATTAAAAAGGAGGATATTCCCCATGAAAAAGTTTGTTTCTACCCTAATCGCCGCATCGATGGTAGGCGGTATGCTTGCTGCCTGTGGCGGCGCCCCGGCTGCCAGCTCGGCTGCCAGCTCCACCGCAACGGATACCACCACCAGCAGCACGGCTACTAGCACCGATGCCGCCGGTGGCGGCAGCAAGGTAATCGGCGTGGTTGCCAAGGGCGAAAGCCACGCGTTCTGGCAGGCTGTTAAGGCCGGTGCCACCGATGCCGCCGCCAAATACGGCTACACCATCACCTTCCGCGGCCCTGCATCCGAGAGCGCCAAAGACCTGCCCAGCCAGATGGAAATGGTGCAAACCGCACTTTCCAACAATGTGGATGGCCTTGTGCTTGCCACCATCGGTGAAGGCTTTACCGATATGCTGACCCAGGCTTACGACGGCGGAATCCCCGTTGTGCAGTTTGATAGCGGCATTTGGGAGAATGATGTCAAGGCACTGGATGCCGCCGGCAAAAACCCCATCATCTCTGCCGTTGCCACCAGCAACCGCGATGCGGCCGGTGTTGCCGCCGAGCATTTCTTTGAGCTGATTAAGGGCGATATCGCGGCAGGGGATGGCTACGTAGTTGGCGTTATCCAGCATGACCAAACCCAGACCGGTGTTGACCGTGCAGGCGGTTTTGTCGATAAGTTTAAGGAACTGGCCGATGCCGATGCCACCACCAAGGGCAAATACACCATTGAAACCGAAGTAAAAGACGGCGATGCCAACAACGCGTACGTAACCGCGCTGGAAGCCTTGTACGAAAAGGGCGCCAAGGCCGTGTTTATGTGCAACGAGGGTGTTGTGAAGCAGGTTTCCGATGCCATCGCGGCAGCGGGCGGCAAATACGACGAAATCAAATTCTGCGGCTTTGACGCAGGCACCAAGCAGATTCAGTGGATCAAATCCGAGAGCGGCGCCAAATTGGTCGGCTCGGTTGCACAGGACTCCTACAACATCGGCTTCAACGCCGTTGAGCAGTGCATCAATGCCATCGAGAAAAAGGAAATCAAAGATAAGGTTGCCATTGCCGGTGCTTGGTACGATGCCAGCAACATTGATGACATGATCACCAAGAACCTGGTGTACGAGGGCTAATCTGCCTACACCCGTACCGAATGGTTTTCAGGAACAGGTAGCCACAAAAAAGTGAAAGCGTTGCCCGGCCAAGCCACTGCAAACCGGCGCGCGCTTTGCCAAAAGCCTTGTTTTTGGGCGATTTGTGGTAAACCATAGCACAACCACGGCGTTCCCCGCTGTTTTGCACGGAGGGGAACGCCGTTTTTTGTGTGTTCTGCCAGGGAAAGCGCCTAAAACTGTAATACTACACAAAACAACATCTATAAAACTTAAAAACAACACAAAACAAAAATAATCATTGACGGATTTGTTGACTTTAAGGGCCGGGCGGCTTATAATGAAGGGGAAAACAAAACCCTGCCAACAGGATAAAATGCAACAAAACGACAAAACCCCCGTTGTGGGGCCATACAGGGAAGGAGAATAGCGGAATGAAGCCGTACTACAGCGAGCCACTGCCCAAAAGCGAACGAATCCCCCGGCTGGTGGCGCATCTGTATGCCAAAATGCCGGAAATTGAAGCGGCGCGGGCAACCCTTATCACCGAATCCTACCGCCAAACGGAAGGGGAGCCGGTGGTGCTTCGCCACGCCAAGGCATTTGCGCATATCCTTAAAAATATCCCCATCATCATCCGCCCCGAGGAACTGATTGTGGGCAGCAGCACCCTGGCCCCCCGTGGCTGCCAAACCTTCCCGGAATTTTCCTACGAGTGGCTGGAGGCCGAGTTCGATACGGTGGCCACCCGCAGCGCCGACCCTTTTTATATTTCCGAAAAAACCAAGCAGGAGCTGCGGCAGGCCAACCACTACTGGAAGGGCAAAACCAGCAGCGAGCTTGCCACCGCCTACATGGCGCCCGAAGCCCAAAAGGCCATTGACCATAGCGTGTTTACCCCCGGCAACTACTTTTATAATGGCATTGGCCACCTTTGCGTGCAGTACGATAAGGTTTTGGCCATTGGCTACGAGGGGATACTTGCCGATGCCCGCGCCCGGCTGGCCGCCTGCCGCTTTGGCGATGCCGACTATGCTACCCGCACGGCCTTTTTGCAGGCGGTTATCCTAAGCTGCGAGGCAGTGATTGGCTATGCGGGGCGGTATGCTTCGCTGGCCGAGCAGGAACTGCGCAGCTGTACCGACCAAACCCGCCGCGCCGAGCTGGAGCAGATTGCCAAAAACTGCCGCAATGTCCCGGCCAAGGGGGCAAAAACCTTCTACGAGGCCTGCCAAAGCTTTTGGTTTGTGCAGCAGCTTATCCAGATGGAGGGCAGTGGGCATTCCATCTCGCCCGGCCGGTTTGACCAGTACATGAACCCCTACTTCCAAAAAGATTTGGCCGAGGGGCGCATCACCCGCGAGGCTGCCCAGGAGCTGCTGGATTGCATCTGGGTAAAGCTGAACGATTTGAACAAGTGCCGCGATGCCGCCAGTGCCGAGGGGTTTGCGGGGTACAGCCTTTTCCAAAACCTGATTGTCGGCGGCCAAACCGCCGATGGCTTAGATGCCACCAACGACCTTTCGTTCATGTGCATCACGGCCTCCAAACACGTGTTTTTGCCCATGCCCTCCCTCTCCATCCGGGTGTGGAACGGCTCCCCCCAAGACCTTTTGCTTCATGCGGCAGATTTGACCCGCACCGGCGTTGGCCTGCCCGCCTACTATAACGATGAAATTATTATCCCTAGCATGATGAACCGCGGCATTCCGTTGGAGGAAGCCCGCAACTACTGCATCATCGGCTGTGTGGAGCCGCAGGTTCCCGGTAGAACGGATGGCTGGCACGATGCCGCTTTCTTTAATATGTGCCGCCCGCTGGAGCTGGTGTTCTCAAACGGGTACTCCCGCGGGGAAAAAATCAGTATTGAAACCGGCAATGTGGAGGATATGCGCACCTTTGAGGAATTTTACGATGCCTACAAGGCGCAGATGAACTACCAGATATCCCTGCTTGTCAACGCCGATAACGCCATTGATACCGCCCACGCCCAGCGTTGCCCCCTGGCCTTTTTGTCCTGCATGGTGGACGATTGCATGG
>JAQUSS010000041.1 GCA_028710135.1 Gemmiger sp.
GCGGATGGAGGCATGGGTGATATCCTTGCCGCACAAGCGCACGGTGCCATGGGATATTTTTTCAAGCCCCGTCAGCCCGTAAATCAGCTCGCTTTGGCCGTTTCCCTCAATGCCCGCCACGCAAACAATCTCCCCGGCGCGCACCTGAAAGCTGACCCCTTTTACGGCATCGTTTTTGTGTACCCGGCTGGCAACCACCAGGTTCTCGACCTTCAAAATGGTTTCGCCGGGGGTGGTGGGCTGTTTTTCAATGGCAAACTGCACATCGCGGCCCACCATCATCCGGGAAAGCTCCTCCTTGGTGGTGGTGGCAATATCCACCGTGCCCATCCAGCGGCCCTTGCGCAGAACGGTGCAACGGTCGGATACCGCCATAATTTCATTGAGCTTGTGGGTGATAAACAGGATGGATTTTCCCTCGGCCTTAAACCCCCGCATAATCTCCATCAGTTCCTCAATTTCCTGGGGGGTCAAAACGGCGGTCGGCTCGTCAAAAATCAAAATTTCATTGTCGCGGTACAGCATTTTCAGTATCTCTACCCGCTGCTGCATCCCCACCGAAATATCACTTACTAGGGCATCCGGGTCTACCCGCAGGCCGTATTTTTCGGATAGTGCAACCACCCGCTTGCGGGCGGCATCCTTCTGCAAAAAGCCGTGGCGGGTTTCCTCCACGCCCAGGATAATATTATCCAACACCGAAAAACACTCCACCAATTTGAAGTGCTGATGTACCATGCCGATGCCCAGCCGGTTGGCATCGTTGGGGTCCTTGATGGCAACCTTGGTGCCATCCTTGTAAATTTCGCCCTTTTCAGGCTGGTACAGCCCAAACAGAACACTCATCAGGGTAGATTTTCCCGCGCCGTTCTCCCCCAGCAGGGCGTGAATTTCGCCGCGCCGCAACTGTAGGGTAATGTCGTCATTGGCCTTGATGCCGGGGAACTCCTTGGTGATGTTTCGCATTTCAATCACAAAATCGTCCGCCAATGGTTTTACCTCCTCATACCCACCGGGATATTTTTCGGGTATTTTATAACTATTATATAAAATTTCACAGCTTTTAACAAGTATTTTGCAAGGAAAGTATTATTTTTATTTCCAAAATGCCCCAAAGCGGCCCCCCGCGGCAAAACGGCGGGCCAAATAGGCGGCGGGCAGCAAAAGCGGGGCATCCCGAAGGATGCCCCGCTGCAACTTTTTTGCTTATAGTATGCCGTTTTCTTGGCGGGAATTAGCCCTGGTAATCTACCGTCACATTGGTGACAGCGGGGGTAACGGCAGGGTCAGACCCATTGTCCACAACCAGGCTGCCATCCACGATGGAAGCATACAGGGAGTCGTACTGCTCCTGGGTGAAGGTGGTGAAGGTCGAAGCGGCCATCGGCAGGCCAACACAATCCTCCGCAGCGCCCAGCTTGGTTTCGGTGCCCGCGTAGGTGGCAGAGAACTTCCAGCTGTTGGCCATGCAATCGCTCAACACAACGTTGACCGAGTTGGCGAGGGACTTCATTGCAGAGGTGACCACGCAAGGATCTAGGTAAGACTGATCCACGTCAACGCCAATCATCTTGCCCTCGTTGGCCTGGGCAGCGGTAACGCAGCTATTGCAGATGGAACCGCCGCAGGCGAACACAATCTCGGTGCCCTGCGAGTACCAGCTATCCATCTTGGATTTGATTTCATCGGTTGCCACGAAGGAACCGCTGTACCAGTATTTGATGTTTACATCGGTAACGCCCAGCTCTTTGGCAGCGGCATCTGCGCCCTGCACAAAACCGTAGCCGTAGCGAACAACGGCAGGCACGCTCATGCCGCCCAAGAAGCCAAGCTCCTTGTAGCCATCGGTAACGGCAGCGTAGCCGGCCAGGTAACCGGCCTGTTCCTCTTTAAAGGTAACCAAAGCCACGTTGGCGGCAGGGTCGGCAAGGTCGCCGGTGCCAACATCGATGGCGAGGAACTGGGTGTCGGGGTACTTTGCCTGGGCTTCATCCAAAGCGGCGGCAAAAATGAACCCGGCCATCACAATAACCTTGGAGCCATCGGTCACAGCGGAATCGATCTGGGCCATACGGGCGGCATCCGAATCCTCGCTGGGCTTATAGTAGTTGGCAACCAAGCTGTTGGCCGAGCAGAAATCCTGCACGCCCTGCCAGGTGTACTGGTTGAAAGACTGGTCGTCAATGTTGCCCACATCGGTGATAAACGCAACATCGGTGGTGCCGGCGGAGGTTGCCTCGCTGGCAGACGCCGTGGAGGATGCTACCTCAGCGGTGGAGGTAGCTTCGCTGCTGGCAGCGGTGCTGCTGGCAGTGCTACCGGCGGAGCCGCAAGCTGCCAGCGAAAGCGCCATACAGGTAGCGGTAAACAACGCAAGGATCTTTTTCATGTTTTGTATCTCCTTTTTACGTAGCGCCCCCAAGGGGCGGTTGTACTGGCTGGGAAACCCCGCCAAACAAGTTTTAGTATAGTCGATTCGCTGATTTTTTGCAATGGATAGGCCCATTACAAAAGCATAACAAAGTCAGACTATGGCGGTGGGTCAGCTTTGGTACTCCACAGTCAGGTTCTGGGTTTCGGGCATGGTTGCACTGTCGGAGTAGCGCTCGGCCTTCAGCGTGGCATCCCGCAGCTTGCCGTACAGGGTGGTATAATCCTCGGTGGTAAAGTTCAAAAAGCCCCAGGGCGTGGTAGGCAGCGCCACCGCCTGGGTGGATACCCCCACCTGCTCGGTTTTGCCTGCCGCATCGGCAGACCAGGTGCCGCCCCCCGCGTAAAAGGTGTAAAGCTGGTTTTGCACCGTGCGGGAAACACACTTGATGGCGCTGGTAAGCACCGTGCCGCTTAACCCCGCCTGGTTATACCCTGCCGCCGCTACCCGCCCGCCGTTCTGCTCGGCGGCATCGGCACAGCTTTCGGCCAGGGTGCCGCCGCAGGCAAACACAAGCTGGGTATTCTCGGCATACCAGCCGCTCACCCGGGTAAAAATTTCGTCGTTGGCTTGGTAGGTATCGGCATACCAGTATTTTACCGATACCTGCGCGCCGCTCCGCTCGGCGGCGGCCTCCGCCCCCTGCAAAAAGCCCGCGCCGTACTGCACAATATCGGGCACTGCCTCGGCCCCCACAAAGCCAATGCTGGTGTAGCCCTCGGCCGCGGCGGCATACCCGGCCAGGTACCCTGCCTGTTCCTCCCGGAACAAAACGCAGTGTACCGCCGAAGATTGGGTGTAGGAGGAATAATCCTCGGTATGCGGTTCGCCATCCAGCATCAAATAATGGGTGGTGGGGTAGTTGTTTTGCAGGTTATATAAGGGTGTTTCCAGCGCCGCGCCAATGCAAACCACCATATCGGCGCTGCTCTCGGCGGCGGTGCGCAGGGCATCCTCGGCCGCCTGTGGGGTATCGTCCGCCGCCACATAGCTTTTGGCGATAAACCCAAAATTTTCGCAAAACTTTTGTACACCGCTCCAGATGGCGGCGTTGTTTGCACCATCGGCCAGGCCGTTGCTATCCACCACCAGGGCAATTTCCCGCCCGGCGCCTGCAACGGGGGTTGCCACATCCGCCGGCAGCAGGGTGTAGGCGCTATCATCCACCAAAAGTGGCTGGGGCGCATCGGCCGCCGGTGTTTTTGTTGTGGCGCACCCGCCAAGGCCCAGGGCAAGCGCCCCGGCCAGCATCCATGAAATCCATTTCTTCATCCGAAAATAAGCTCCTTTGTGGAGGGTGCTGCCCGCTTAGGCCAGGTTGTTAGGCCCAAAGCCCAACGGCAGCAGCTCACCCAGGGTTTTTACCAAATAATCGTCCCCGCTTTTGGCCATAATCACCCGCAGGGCCGGGCCGGTAAATTCAAAAAGTGCCTGGCGGCAAACCCCGCAGGGGCTGGTTACCAGGGTGTTTTGTTCCCCGGCCATGCTGCCCACCACGGCAATGGCCGTAAAGGCAGTTGCCCCTTCGCTAACGGCCTTAAATAGCGCGGTGCGCTCGGCACAGCTGGTGGCCGTCAGCCCTGCATTCTCAACATTGCAGCCGGTAAACACCCGCCCATCCGCTGCCAGCAGGGCTGCCCCCACCTTAAAGCGAGAGTAGGGTGCATAGGCACGCTCGCGGGCGGCAAAGGCCGCATCAATCAGCGCGCGGTCGGTCATAATACCGCCCCCAGGGCCACCTTCATCATAGCGGTAAAGCTGGTTTGGCGCTGCTCGGCAGTGGTGATTTCGGGCGATACAAAGCTATCGGAGATGGTGAGCAGGCAGGCGGCATTTTTGCCCAGCACCGCCGCATTGTGGAAGAGGGCAAAGCTTTCCATCTCCACCGCCAGGCAGCCCTTTTCGTCCCGCAGCTTTTCCCAATAGGTGGGGGTTTCGTTGCCGGTTTCCCGGTAAAAAACATCGCTGGAATGGATGATCCCCTCAATCAAGGGGATATCTTGCCGCGCCGCGCTTTGGCGCAGTGCCTCGTTGAGCGCTGCGCTGGGCTGCTGAATCGGCGTGCTATCGCCCGATTGCGTCAGGGCGTAGTTGCTCTCGGAATACGCGCCCGTGGCAAGCAGAACATCAAACAGCTTGGCCGTGGCGGTGTAGGAGCCTGCCGAGCCGATGCGGATGATGTTTTCCACCCCATAGCGGCTGTACAGCTCGTAAGAATAGATGCCGATGGAGGGCATACCCATGCCGCTGCCCATCACGCTGACGGGGCGGCCCTGGTAGTGGCCGGTATAGCCCAGCATCCCCCGCACATCGGTTACCAGGCGGGGGTTTTCTAAAAAGGTTTCCGCAATAAATTTGGCGCGAAGCGGGTCGCCCGGCATCAGAACGGTTTTGGCAAAATCGCCATTTTCGGCGCGGTTGTGTGGGGTAGACATAGGGCACACTCCTTTTTTGTGTAAAATCTTCTTGCATACTTTTGATTGCGTTGCAACAAAAAAACTGATTAAAATTTTCCTCGCCGCTTAACGCGGCAACCGGGGCAGTTGGCTAAAAAAATAGCCACCGGCTATTTTTTATTGCTCCGCAATAAAAAACAATTCATTGAAACTCGCCCCACCCCTCGCCGCTACGCGGCAACCGGGGTGGATGGCTAAAAAAATAGCTATCCGCTATTTTTTATTATACCACATTTTGCCCAACTATGGTAAACTAATTGATAGCGCAAATTTTGCGTAATCCTTTTTTACCGGGGGTCTTTTGATGTCAACCATACCACCGCTGCCCGTTCCCTTGCCCACGCATTGCACCCTATGCCCCCGCCGCTGCGGGGCAAACCGGCGCGCGGGGCAGGTTGGTTTTTGTGGCGGGGGCAGCACCCTGCTGGCCGCCCGCGCCGCCCTCCACCACTGGGAGGAACCCTGCCTAAGCGGCCCGCCGGATGTCGAAACCGGCAGTGGCACCGTGTTTTTTACCGGCTGCGCCCTAAAATGCTGCTACTGCCAAAACTATGCCATCAGCCAGCAGGGGCTGGGCAAACCCCTGACAGCCGAGCGCTTGGCCGCTATTTTTTTGGAGCTACAGGCCAAGGGTGCTATCAACCTGAACCTTGTAACGGCAACCCAGTGGCTGCCCTGGGTGCTGCCCGCGTTGGATGCTGCCAGGGCGCAGGGGCTGCACCTGCCGGTGGTTTACAACACCGGCGGCTACGAAACCGTAGAAACGGTAAAGGCGCTGGATGGCTATGTGGATGTTTGGCTGGCCGATATCAAATACCAAAGCGGGGTGCTGGCAGCGCGGCTTTCGGGCGCGGAAGATTATAACCAGGTTTGCCTGACCGCTGTGGCCCAAATGCTGCGCCAAACCGGCGCGCCCCAAACGGATGCCGCGGGCTATTTGGCCCGTGGGGTAATTTTGCGGCATCTGGTGCTGCCCGGCCAGGCGGAGGATTCTATCCAGGTGCTGCACCAGATGGCCGCGCTGCGCCAAACCACCGGGGTGGCGTTTATCCCCAGCCTGATGAGCCAGTTTACCCCCTTTTACCACGCCGAAGCAGCGGGGCTTGGCCGCCGCGTTACCAGCTACGAATACCGCAAGGTGATTGATGCCGCCCTGGCCCTTGGCCTGACAGACGGCTATATGCAGGAAAAAAGCAGCGCGCGGGAGGAATACACCCCGCCCTTTGATTTGGAAGGGGTGTAATTCCCTCTGCCTTCTCCCCTTTTCGGCCTTTTCAGCCTTCGCACCTCTTGTGCGCTTTAGCCGTATTTACTGCCCGGCACCCCAGAACAAACAAGCGGCGGGCCCTACCACCACGGTGGAGGGGCCCGCCGCCTGTTTTTATTTTTATTTTTTTGCCTGGTTACGCCTGGCTCTGCTTTATTTCGGGGTTATTTTGGCAGGGCTAGGCCCATTTCAGCGCCCGGGCGGCAGTTACCTTGCCTTGCGCGTCCGCTTTTTGGCGGCGGGGCGGGCAGGGGCCTTGGGGGGCAGGGGCTTGGCCGGGTGTACCCGCACAAATTGGATGGGGTTGCCGTTGGCAAGGATGCGCTCCTCCACCTCCAGCTCCGATAGCGTTGCCAAAAAGCGGTTGAGGCTTTTGCTGCCAAAGTTGCGTACATCAAAATCCGGGTAGCGTTTAATCAGTTGGTCGCCCACGCGGCTGGTGCGCACCCAGCCGGTGCCATCGTCCATCTCGTCAATCATCCCGCGCACCAGGCGGCCCAGGGCCTCGGGGTTGGTGGCGGTATCATCGCTGGCCGCAGGGTCCACAAAGGTATCCCCGGCTGCCGGGTTGGCGGTGGTGTTTTCCTCGTGGTTTTGGCCCAAAATCAAATCCAGGTACTTAAATTGGTCGCACGCTTTTACAAAGGGGCCAAGGGCCTTGCTCTCCCCCATGCCAATCACCAGCTTACCGGCCTCCCGCAGGCGGGCGGCAAGGCGGGTGAAGTCGCTGTCGGAGGATACGATGCAAAAACCATCCAGGTTGCCCGAGTAGAGCAAATCCATCGCATCAATAATCATGGCCGAATCGGTGGCATTTTTGCCCACCGTGTAGCCATATTGCTGCACCGGAATGATGGAGTTATTTAACAAGGCATCCTTCCAGCTTTTCAGCCGCACATCGCTCCAATCGCCATAAATCCGTTTGCAGGCGGCCACGCCAAAGGAGGCGGCTTCGTCCAAAATCACCTTGACGTATTTGGGCGAAATATTATCCGCATCAATCAGCACTGCCAGTTTTAAATCTTCCATTTTCTATTCTCCTTGCCCGTTAAGGGCGTTGGGCGGGTTCTCACTTTGCAAAGCGGCCTTCGCCCGGTTTTTGAAAATACATATATACCTGGCAGGGGATCATCCCGTTATAAATTTTGCGTCGTTTTACGGCCTTGCGCCCAAAATGCGCTTCAAATTCGGCATCCGCCGTGATGGCATACAGCCCTGCGCCGGGGTTTTGCGCCCAGCGTTCGCCCAATATCTGAGCCAGGGCGGCGGCCTGCTGCACATCGCCCAACCGCTCGCCGTAAGGGGGGTTGGTGAGGGTGATGGCGGCGGGGTTGGGGGTATAATCCCGCACATCCGCCACCTCAAACCGGCAGCGCTCCCCCACCCCGGCCAGCTTGGCGTTGGTGGTGGCAAGGGCCACGGCCTCGGGGTCAATATCGTAGCCCACCCCGGCAAAGGCGGCATCCATCCGGGTTTCGGCCAGGGCCTTTTGGCGCTGCTCGTTCCAAAGGGCGGGGGGCACAAAGTCAAACTGCTCGGCCGCAAACCGGCGGCGGAGGCCGGGGGCCATGTTCAGCGCCTTTTGGGCTGCTTCAATAATCAAAGTGCCCGAACCGCAGAACGGGTCCTCCACCAGGCTATCCCGGCGCACATGGCCCAAATCGGCAATGGCGGCAGCCAGGGTCTCCTTGATGGGGGCCAGGGTGGCGTTGCGGCGGTAGCCACGTTTATGCAGCCCATCGCCCGA
Source organism: Gemmiger sp. (assembly GCA_028710135.1). Classification (GTDB taxonomy): domain Bacteria; phylum Bacillota; class Clostridia; order Oscillospirales; family Ruminococcaceae; genus Gemmiger. The sequence continues at coordinate 7,902 of JAQUSS010000041.1, forward strand.
GGTATCAAGCATTACTTCCACCACATTTTTGCGGATGGCGAAGCGAATTTTGTACAGCGCCCCGGTTTCGGGCAGGGCGGTGGTTTTGTGCCCCGTCTGTAGCCGCTTTACAATCGCCTTTTTCACAATGCTTTGGCAGGCGGGCACGCTGGAAAGCTGGCTGGAAAGGCTGCTGCCCTTGACAGGGAACTCGCCATCGGCGGGGATCAATTCCTCCCAGGGGATGCTGTAAACGCCATCAAACAGCTCGTCAAAGGTGGTGGCGGTGTAGGTTTTTAGCAGCAGCAGCACCCGCTCGGCGGTGCGCAGGTTGAGGTTGGCGGCGGCAATCAGGGCGGCATCCCCTGTATAGGCAACCCGGCCATCCGTCACTTTAACATCCTGCGCGCCCAGGCGCTTGACCTCAAAGGATAGGGTGGCTTCGGTGCCAAAAAAGCAGGGGGAAACAAGGGTATAGCTGGTGGGCATGGCAAGTCCTTTCTATTTGTAAACATCGTGGTGGCAGGGCCACAGGCCGGCATTTTACGGCCGCTTTATCAGAAGCGAAAAAGGCCCTGCCCCATAGCGCCGCTATGGCGATTGCAGAGCCTAGGGGCAGCGCCCCTGCGCTGCCTGTAGGGTAATTGTGGCGGGGCGGGGCTGGTTACCCCTTGTGGCGGGAATACCCACCGCCCCGGCGGTTTTCGGTGACACGCTTGAGATCGGCAATTTTTTCCTCACTCTGGGTCTTGTAGCGCGACATCATATCCTCAAAGCTTAAATCGCCCTGGGGCATGGTCGGCTTTGGCTGCCACACGCGGGGCGGGGCCTCCTTGCGCGGGGGGCGGGGCCCACCCGGGCGGGGGCCGCCGGGCCCACCTGCACCGCGCGGGCCACTGGGGCGCGGCCCACGCTCGGGCGCGGGCTGTGTGCGCTTGATGGAAAGTGCAATTTTACCGTCCGGTGCAATGGAAAGAACTTTCACCGAAACCGTCTGCCCTTCCTCCAGCACCGCCGCCAGATCCTGCACAAACTCGTAAGAAACCTCGGAAATGTGTACCAGACCATTTTTATTGTCCGGCAGAGAAACAAACGCGCCAAACGGCTTGATGCCGGTGACCTTGCCCTCGATGATATCGCCTACCTGTACTCCCAAACTTGAATACCCCTTTGCTTTGCTTTTATTTCAGAAAAGGCCCGGATGGCCCTATCCGTTACAAATTATTTGCCGCTGTAATCCACAAAAATACGCTCGTTGGGCTTGGCATAGCCCTGTTCGCGGGCGATGCGCTCAATGATGGCATCCTCACCATCTGCCAGCGAACGGGAAAGCTCCTCGTTCTTGGCAAGCTGGGTGGAGAGATCCGCCTTGACGGCGGCAAGCTCCTGCCGTTTGGTGCTGATGGTAACCTGGGTGCGCACCAGGTTTAGCACCAGGTAGGCGCACAGGGCCAACAGGGCCAGCGGCATCAGCCATGCCGGTAGTATCCCATGTTTTTTCACGCCGATGCCTCCTTCCCTTTCATTTCGCTTTGCCGGTATTGATCAGCGGGCACACGAATCCATTTATTCAACATTAATTATATAACACTCGTTTTGGTTTTTGCAACACCTTTTTACTATTTTTTAACTTTTTAGCGCTTCTGCGCGCCCTTCTTTTTTCAAAACGGGCATTTATCGCGGCAAAAAGCGGTTTTATCAGTTTTTCATCGGCCAAACGCAGGGGCAGGGTTAGCCCGTGCAGCAGGGTGGCTGCCCCGCGGTGCAAAAAAGGTGATGCCGCACCGTTCCACCCCAGCGCTCCCACGGCCATGCCCGCCACCATATACCAGCGCGGCGGCCCGCTGGCCGATACCCCGGCCGCAAACCCGCAAAGCAGCACCGCCGCCACCATAAAGGCCAGCACATCCCACACAAAGCAGCGCAGCGGGCCGTTGCCAAACACTAGGCCGGGAACATCCCGCAGTTCCCACACCCCCAGCCCCCAGCCTAAGCCCCACAACACATCCGCCAGCACAGCCGCCAGCGTTGGCGCGGGTGCCACCCCGCTAGTGGAACAGCCGGCTAAAAAAGCCGCCGCTGCTCTGCCGGTTTTCGGAATATTGCAGGTATTCAATTTTGCCTGCGATGCGCACCTCCCCGGTGTGCACCGATAGCTCGCTTACCTGCACCTGTTGGCCGCCCACCGTCAGGTTGCCCAGCGGGGTTTGCAACAGTGCCCCGCTTTCATCACAGCTAAGTACCCGGCTTACCCCCGTTACCACCAGGCTTTGCCGGTTTTCCAGGGTGACGGTATGGGGCTTTGCCGGGGCAGGCAATGGCTGGGCCGAAAGCTGGTTTGGTTTTTCCGATACTTTTTCTGGCATAGGCGGGTTCCTCCCTGCGCATTTTTAGTATTGTATGCGCCGGGGGCAAAAAATAGTACCGCCCCCTCTCTTATCCTAGAGATTGGGCGGTAGTAAAGCGTTTTAAACGGCAAACGCATGGCGGCGCGGTAGCCTATGCCAGCTCTTAAAGGGGCGGGGTTACCCCTCAACCACCTCAAAAAGTTCCCGCGCAACATCCTTGCCCTTGGGTTCCTCGACCGATAGCACCCGCACCCGGATGGGCCGGTTGCCAAAGGTCACCTCAATGATATCCCCCGCCTTGACCGCATAGCTGGCCTTGGCAGGCTTATCGTTCACCAGCACCCGCCCGGCATCGGCAACCTCATTGGCAAGGGTGCGGCGTTTAATTAACCGGCTAACCTTCAGATATTTGTCCAGTCGCATAGGGGGTTCTCCTTCCTAAAAGAAAGGTCCACTGCCCTTTTGGGGCAGCGGGCACGGCAATGCCGGATAGATTACTGAACCGATTCTTTCAACGCTTTGCCAGCCTTAAAAGCGGGCAGCTTGGAAGCCGGGATGGTAATTTCCTGCTTGGTCTGGGGGTTACGACCCTTGCGGGCGGGGCGCTCGCGCACTTCAAAGGTGCCGAAGCCTACGAGAGAAACCTTGTCGCCCTGCTTGAGGGCTTCCGTGATGGCATCAATGGTGCTGGTGACGGCCTTCTCGGCGTCCTTTTTGGTTAGGCCAGCATCCGCAGCAACGGCGGCGATGAGTTCAACTTTGGTCATAATTTCATATACCTCCAATTTTTATCAGCTAAAAGCGGCGCAGTGGTTCCCGCTAATGATACGGGCTTATTTTTCGCGTGCTTTTCGGCTTACGCTTCATGTTGAGCCAAAACGACTCGGGTAAATTGCTGGTTTGCACGTTGTAGGGCTTGCTCGGGGTCCAGGTTGGCCGCGCGGGCCAACGCCACCGCGCCAAACAGCAGCTGGCCCAGCGCTTGCTCGGCCTCGGCACTGCCCGGTGGGGCTGCCTGCACGGCCCGGGCGGCATCCGCCACCGCAGGGGTGCTTTCGGCAAGGGCTGTGCTGCCCGGTGTAAACCGCGCCGCACGCTTTTGCAGCTTGGCAGCGCGCAGCAGGGCGGGCATGGCCGCAGGTACACTTTCCAGCTCCTGCGCCAACGTAACACGGCCCTTTTCCCTATTTTTGAGCGTTTCCCAATCATTTATGCCTTGTGGCAAAGTTTTTTGCTCAAAAACATGGGGGTGGCGGCCAATCAGCTTGCGGCAAACCCCATCGCAGACATCGTTCCAGTTAAAATGGGCCAATTCGGCTTCCATCTGGGCGTGTAGGGCAACCTGCATCAGCACATCGCCCAGCTCCTCGCACAGTAGATGCGGGTCGTTCAGGTCGATGGCATCTACGGCCTCGTAGGCTTCCTCCAAAAAGTTCATCCGGATGGAGGTGTGGGTTTGCACCTTATCCCAGGGGCAGCCATTCTGCTTATCGCGCAGCAGGGCGATGATTTCTACAAGGTCATCCGCCGTATATTCCTGTTTTTCCGGGTAATTCAGCATGATACAGCTTTCTGTTACATCGCATAGTTTTGTTACCATGTAACATTCTACTCCGTATTTTGATTTTGTCAACCCCTGCTTTGTTTTTTTGCTACAGCGTGCTTTTTACAGCTGTGCGCCGCAATGGTTGCAGAAAAGTGCATCGGCATCCACCGCTGCCCCGCAAACCGGGCAGGGCTTTGTTTCGCCGCGGGGGCGCACTTCTTCTTCCTCAATCGGCTCTTCTTCAGTAGGGGCAGTGGCGGGGGCAGCCTCGCCCTCCATCTCGGCATCGGCAGCCTCGGTGGCATCGGCCTCAGCGCACTCATCGGGGGTCATCTTCGCGCGGATCTGCTCAATCTCGCCCTCAACCTCCGCAATTGCCTCGATGTATTTGTCTACGAGGGGCTGGTTTTCCTCGCCGCTCTTGTGCAGACTGTATACCAGTGCGCCAAGCTGGCGCTGTGCTTTGGAAAGCCGCGCCTGCTGGTTGATCAAATCCAGCTGATACTTGCCCTTATCCGCTAGGTCCATGGCAGTCTTTCTGGCGGTATCCACCAACTGCATTCCTTGTTCCTTCAATTGCTCAATATCCAGTTCAAACATTTTAAGCACCTCGTTTTCTGGCTCTGTACATCGGCAAACGCCGATTTCGATAGTAGCCCTGTATAATGGATTATAGCGGATTTATGCAAGCATTGCAACGCCTGCAACCCAGTCTTTTGTGTGCAAAATATTAATTTTTACGCGTTTTTTCATTTTTTTTGATATTTTTTCAGGTTTTTAATTTTTTTTGCCCTTTTTCGGCCCCACAAATTCCCGCAGCATACTATCGGCGGGCACCTTGGTAACGGGCAGCGGTGCAAAGCCGGTGAAGGCGCTGCACAGCGTTTGAAACCTTGCCTGGTTGTGCTTGCCGGGGGCAAGCTCCGCCTTTTTGGTGGCAAGCACCCCTTCCCACAGGCAACCCTCGTAGCTGAAGGAGGTATCCAGCTGAATATCCGCCAGCTTTTTGTAAGGGCGGATGTACGCATCCTCCGACCGGCAAACGTGGGGCCACAAATCCAGGGTAAAATCCGCGCCGTGGCCGCGGAACAAACAGTCCCGCACCAGGCGGCGGGCCAGGCGGATATCCCGCGTTGCCAGGGTGCGCACCCCATCGGCCCCGCAATATTCCTCCCGCAGGCCCGCATAGATGCGGTAGACCGCGCGGGCGGGCAAATCCCCTGTAAGCAGCGGGTTGAGCGCGTGCAGCCCCTCCACAATCACCGCCCCGCCCCGCCCATCCACATGGCGCATATGGCCGGAAGGATGCTCAAGCAAAAAGTCGAACTGGGGTACCTCACACTGGCCGGTGGTGCAAAGGCTTTGCAGGCATTCCCGCAGGTAGGGCAAATCCAAGGCTTCGGGGCATTCGTAATCATCGCCCCCCTCGGCCCGCTGGGGGTATAGCCCGGCACCGAGGAAAAAGTCGTCCAAACTGATAACCTCCGACCGTTTGCCCCGCCGGGTAATGGCCTGGGCAAGCCGGTTGGCCGTGGTGGTTTTGCCCACGCTGGAGGGGCCGGTTAACATCACCACCTTGGCGGGCGTGGCAAGTATGGCATCCACCGCCCGCTCAATACGGGCGGCATACTGCCGTTCGCACAGGGAGATGAACTCGTCGGGGGTGGCGGCGGCAAAATCGATCAAATCACAGCTTACCAGCCGTTTCGGGATGTTGATAACGGGCATAAAACTCCTGCACTCCTTTTTTGCGTTCCAAAACGGTTTGAAAACCGTTCAGGTACTCGGTGGGATATTTGTAGTTGAAAATCCGCTCGATGCGGGCATGGCGCACCCCTGGCTGCACCAGCTTGGTGGAGCCACCCGCCCCGGCGGAGAGGATGGTGTGCACCTCCTCCATAATATAAATATTATAAAGTCCCTCAAAACCAGGCTTGGACCACCCAATATTTTCAAGGTTTTGCAGGGTGCCCTTTTGGCGGTAAAGGTAGTAGGGGCGGTACCCCGCTTTTGCCAATGCCTCGCATTCTGCCAGCATGGCTGCCACATCATCATATGCGCTTTCGCGGTGTTCCACCACCAGGTTGGAGGCGCGCTTGAGGGTAAGGGTGTGTACGGTGATGTTTTCGGGTTCCAGCGCAATGGCCTCCTGCAAGCTGCGGGCAAAGCCCGCCACTGTATCCCCCGGCAGGCCGGCAATCAAATCCATATTAATGTTTTGGTGCCCGGCGGCCCGGGCCTCCCGGTAGCAGCGGCGGATATCCTCCGCCGTATGGCGGCGGCCAATGTTTTTTAGTACGGTATCCGAAAAGGTTTGGGGGTTGATGGAGATGCGGGTTGCCCCGTATTCCTTGAGAACCTGCAATTTTTCGGCATCGGTACAATCGGGCCGGCCGGCCTCCACCGTGTATTCTTGCAGGGCGGAAAGCGTAAAGGTATCGGCCAGGCACCCCATAAGCTGGCGCAGCTGGGGGGCCGTCAGGCTGGTGGGGGTGCCCCCACCGATATAGAGGGTTTTTAAATTCAGCCCACAGGTCTGCGCCACCTCTTTAATTGAGATAAGTTCCTGGCAGAGATGGTCAACATAGGGCTGCACCAATGCGCGGGAGGCTTTGTCCCCCACCGTACGGGAAACAAAGCTGCAATAGCTGCACAGGGTGGGGCAAAACGGAATGCCCGCGTACAGGCTGTAATCCATCGGCTTGGCAGCGGCCAAAACCGGGCGCTGCAAATCGGCAATTTCAACCGCACGGGCGTACCGCGCCGGGGTGCAATCAAAATGGCCGCAAAAACGCTGGCGGATTTCTTCCTCGCTCTGCCCAGCCGCCCGCAAATCATGCACAATCCGCACCGGGCGCACCCCGGTCATCATCCCCCAAGGGGGGCGCTGGCCCGTAACCCGGCAAAGCAGCCGGTACAACAGGCTACACAGGGTATACTCCCGGTTTTGGCCGGGCAGGGCGGGTTTTGTTTTCCAATACACCTTGCCGCCTACCCGCACCAGTGCCATCAATGCATGGGCGCTGGCAAGCGCCACCGTCACATCCCCCTCGGGGGGGAAGGTATCGGCCCGGGTGGCGGCCGGGTAAAATATGCGGGCTGTATGCTCGGCCTCGTAGCCTGCATCCTGGCCCTTTAAAAAAATTTGCATACGCGCACCCCCTTTTCCATCCATATTTTTGTGTTTTTTTGTGTTTTCTAGTATTCGCCGCCATCCGCCCGGCGTTTGGCCGGTGCGGGGCGGGTGGCGGCAAACCGCCTGCGCCGTTTTATGGCGAAGGCTTGGCTATTTTTTTGCTAGCGGGCGTTTAGCAGCCCGCGCCCTGTAGGTAGGGGTTGTGGCGGCGTTCCTCCCCCAGGGTAGAAAAGCCTTCATGCCCGGGCAGCACCCGGGTGGCATCGCCCAGCGGCAGGCCCGCCAACCGCGCAAGGCTCTGCATCATTTGCGGTGCGCTACCGCCCGGCATATCCACCCGGCCACAGCTCCCCGCAAAAAGAGTATCGCCGGTAAACAGGTTGCCTTCGCAGTAAAAGCACCAGCTCCCCTGGGTGTGGCCGGGGGTGTGCCAGGTGGTAAAATCCAGCTCGTCCACCCGGATATGCCCGCCATCGGTATAGCCGGCATCGGCTGTTTTTAAGGGGTAAAGGGCATCGCCCTTGCAATCGGCTGGGTCAAGGTAGACCGTAACGGCACCCGGGGCTGCCTGCTTCAGTGCTTCCACCGCGCCCACATGGTCGTAATGGCCATGGGTCAAAAGAATGTGGGTAAGGGTGGCCTTTGCCTCGGCCAGGGCATCGGTATAGCGGGCGGGCGGGGCGCTGGGGTCAATGGCAATGCCATGCCCCGCCGCCGTAACCAGCAAAAAGGTGTTGGTGTATAGGGGCGAAGGCCCCAGGATATGTTGTAGCTGCATGGTTGTATCCCCCATTTTAACGATTATTATGGTACGGTTGTGTTTCGTTTTATTTTTGCCTTGCGGGGCGGGCTTTACCCCTGCGGCACCAAAAAGTAGCAGGAGCTTGCCACAAAAAAGTGGATGTTCTCCTCCCCGGCAAAGGTTTGCTGCCAGGCGTTATATTGCCCCTCATCGTTGGTAACATACACGGTATCGGCATCGTAGCGGCCCGCCGCCAGCGCTGCGGCTGCCTGGGTGGCCGATGCCGCCGCCCCCGGGTATTGCCCCGAAACCGCAATGGAAATATTGGTGGCAAGCCCCTGCTTGCCCGCCAGCAGGGCCAATAGGCGCAGCCGGTCTTCCCGCAGGGTAGCCGCTGCCAGCAGCTTGGTGTGGCCCGCGCCTAACGTTTGGGTTTGCGCATCGTTTACCACAGTGGCGTTTACCGGCTGGACAAAAACCGCCCGCTTTTGGGCCGCCACGGCCGATAAATCCCACCCTTGCAGGGCCAGCACCCCGCCCAGCAGCAGGCAGGCCAGCACCCGGGCTTTTCTGCCCTTGGCCACACTGCCGCCCACCGCCCAAAGGGTGTGCAGCCCAAACAGGGTGGCACAGGCCCCCACCAGGTAAAACATCCGCCCGCTGGAGCGGAAAATGCCGCACAGCGAGAGCAAAAATTCTGGCAAGGGCAGCTGCACCCCCGCACTGCCCCAATAGATTTGGTTGGTAACCGCAAAGGCCGTGAGGAAAAGGCAGCCCGCCATCAGTGGGGCATTGCGCCGCCACCAGCCCGCTGCCGCCTTGCGGCCCGCCGGGCGGCAGCAGCGCAGGGCCGCCCACGCCAGTGCGGCCCCCACCAGCACCAGCACCCCCAGGCCCAGGTAATTGAAGCCATCGTACTGGCCGGGCTGCTGGGGCAATACCCCCAGCGCGCGGGACCATGTGTACCCCCCGCGGGAGCTGGGGTTGAAGGGCGCGTTAAGGTTCATTGAAAAATCGCCATAGCCGGTGCGGCTGGCCGATACCCCACCGCCAATGGCCCCGCAAAGCAGCCCGCCCGCCAAGGTTGCGGCCAATGCCCCGCCAAGGCCCAGCAGCCCGCTTTGCCATTTTGCGCCAAACCGCCCGCCATCGATGGCCGCCAGCAGGGCGCAAAGCAGCACCGGGGGCAGGAAATAGGGGTGGATGCCCACCGCCGCAAAGCCCAGCAGCGCAAACTGCCAGGGGTAGCGGGGCTTTGGGGCGGGTGCCGGGGCCAGGAGCGCGGCGCGGTATTCCAGGTAAAAATACAGTGCAAAAAGGTAAAGGTAGTGCGAGCCAAGCGCCAGATGGCGGAAGGCCCGCTCCCACAATACCGGGCTACAGCTGAACAGCAGCCCCCCCAGCGCCGCAAAGGGCACACTGTGCCAGCGGCAGGCCCGCCCTGCCAGCAGCGCCCCCGCCGCCCCACCCAGCATAAAGCAAAGCAGGGTGTACCAGCCAAACCACTGGAAGGTTGCGGGCAGCACCCCGCGCAGCAACTTAAAAAAAATGCTGACCCAGGGCACGCTATCGGTATAGCTGATCAGGGTGCCATCCGGCACGGCCAGGGTATCGCACAGCCCCAGCGGGAAGGCCCAGTGGCTGTTGCGGAAAAGCAGCCACCCTGCATAGTGCTGCTGGATATCGGTTTCATCGTAGCCGTTGAGTATCCAGCCATCGTAGCCGGTATGCAGGGTGGTGGTGCCATACAGCAGCAAAAACACCGCCGCCCCCGCCGCCAGGCCCATCAGAAAGGCGGACAGTTTTTTACGCGATATGCAGTTGTTTTTGGCCCCATGCTGCGGCAAAATAAGCGGCAAAACCATTCTCCCCTCCGTGTAGTGCGCAGCGCTCAGTTTCGCGTTACGCTGATTACATCCTTGACCTTTTGCAGCCGCACCACCACATTATCCAGGTGTTCGGTGTTGGTGATGCCGATGGTCATGCTCATCCGGGCGCGGCCTTGGTCGGCAGCGCGGGCTGTGAGCGAGTAGATGGGCAGGCGCATATCCCCCAGCACCAGTGCGATATCCGATACCAGGTTCACACGGTCCATACAAACCAGCTCAAGGGTCGCCTTATAGTTTTCTTTGGCATCGTCCGACCAATAGGCGGGCACCCAGCGCTCAACATTTTCGGGGTGGCGCATACTTTCGCGGACGTTGGCACAGTCTTTTTTGTGGATGGATACCCCGAACCCACGGGTAACAAAGCCGATAATGGCATCGCCCGGCAGGGGAGTGCAGCATTTGGCAAACTTTACGGGGCAGTTATCAATCCCCTCCACCACCACACCGTCCGAGGAGTGCATCCGCTTGATGTCCACCGTGACGGGTTTTGGCTCCCCTGCCCGCAGCTTGGCGTATTCATCCTTAATTTTGGTAAGCATACGGGAAAGCTGCAACCCACCATACCCGATGGCGGCGTACAGCTCCTCCACGGTATTGCAGCGGTTGCGCCGGGCAAGGTTGCCCATAAACTCGGCGTAATCTTCCTCGGGTATCGTCATCATATTGCGGCGGAGCTCCCGCTCAAAGGCATCCTTCCCCTCGGCAATATTTTCTTCCCGGCGCTCCTTTTTAAACCAGTTGCGGATTTTATTTTTCGCTTCGCTGGTTTTTACAATCTTAAGCCAATCCCGGCTGGGGCCGCGGTTCTCGGGCCCGGTAATAATCTCGATAATTTCGCCCGTAACCACCTGATGGTCAATGGGCACAATGCGGTTGTTCACCTTGGCACCCACCATGCGGTTGCCCACCGCCGAGTGGATGGCGTAGGCAAAATCGATGGCGGTGGCGCCCGCCGGCAGGTTGATGACATCACCGCGCGGGGTGAAGGCGAATACCTCCTCGGGCAAAAGGTCGCTCTTGATATCGCTTAAAAGGTCGGTGGCATCCGCGCTGGAGCGCTGGCTTTCCAGCAGCTGGCGCACCCATGCCAGCCGCTCATCCAGCTTATCGCCCCCGCTGGTGATGCCCGCCTTATACTTCCAGTGGGCGGCAATGCCGTACTCGGCCATACGGTCCATCTCCCAGGTGCGTATCTGCACCTCAAACGGAAGGGATTCGTGCCCGATGACGGTGGTGTGCAGGCTTTGGTAGCCGTTGGGCTTGGGGGTGGAAATATAATCTTTAAAGCGGTTGGGCAGCGGGTGGTACATATCGTGGATTAAGCCCAGCGCGGTATAGCATTCGGCCACGCTGTTTAAGATGATGCGCACGGCGTAAATATCGTAAATTTCATCAAACACCTTGTTCTGGATATACATTTTGCGGTAGATGCCGTAAACGCTTTTGATGCGGTGGCGGATGGTGGCCGTGGCAATGCCGTTCTCGGTTAAATGGTCGGCAATGGTGGTGGAAACATCGTGCAGGAAATGGTCGCCATGGGTGTTCACCAGCTCGCTGATGGTTTCGTAGCCGACTGGGTCCAGGTAATGCAGGCTACGGTCCTCCAGCTCCTCCTTGATGTTCGAGATGCCAAGCCGGTGGGCAATGGGGGCGTAAACCTCCATATTTTCGAGCGCCTTGTCACGCTGCTTTTGCGGCGGCATAAATTCGATAGTACGCATATTGTGCAGTCGGTCGGCTAACTTGATTATAATT
>JAQUSS010000181.1 GCA_028710135.1 Gemmiger sp.
GGTTTGCGGGGTGTACCTTGCGTTGGCACTGGCCTTTGGGGGCGGGCAAAAAATATTTGCAGGCCACAAAAAAGCCCCGCAGCCCTTATAAAAAGGGGAACGGGGCGGGGGAAATGCGTATGCGGGGCAATTGAGATTGAAATTAAAATTTCAAGGGCAAGGGCAAGGCAGCGTTACGCCTGGCTGCCCAAGCGGCCGTATAGCTGCATTTGGTGGCGTAGCCAGGCGGCCAAATCGGGGGTGAAAGCGCCCGGCAGTGCCCGCCAGCACCAGTTGCCACCCAGGGTTGCGGGGGTGTTCATCCGCGCGGCGTGGCCCAGGCCCAAAATATCCTGTGCTTGCACAATGGCAAGGTCGGCCACGCTGGCATAGGCGGCCCGCAACATTCCCTGCACATACCCCTCCTGCGGGGTCAGCTTTAAATAGTCCATGGCATAGGCAATATCCTCGGGGCGGGCGGTATCCAGCCAACCCTGCACCGGCTCGTTATCGTGGGTGCCGGTGTACACAATGCACTTGCGGGGGTAGCTGTGGGGCAGGTAATCTCCACTATCCCGGCTGTCAAACGCAAACTCCAGCACCTTCATGCCGGGGTAACCGCTATCGCGTAGCAGCTTGCGCACATCATCGGATAAAAAGCCCAAATCCTCGGCAATAATGTTTTTGGGGCCAAGGGCCTTGGTTACGGCATCAAACAGCCGCATCCCCGGCCCGGTGCGCCACCGCCCGCTACAGGCATCCGCCGCGCCGTAGGGGATGGCATAGTAGCCCGCAAACCCGCGGAAATGGTCAATGCGCAAGGTATCGTAAAGGTTGCAAAGGTATTCGATGCGCCGTATCCACCAGCGGAACCCATCGGCCTCCATCGCGTCCCAATCAAACAGGGGGTTGCCCCAAAGCTGCCCCGTGGCCGAAAAACCGTCCGGCGGGCAGCCTGCTACCTCGGTGGGGCAGAGCGCTTCGTCAAGCTGAAATTCCTGCGGGTTGGCCCACACATCCACACTATCTGCCGCCACGTAGATGGGCAAATCGCCAATAATCGAGATGCCATGGCTGCCGGCATAGCCCTTTAGGGCCTGCCACTGCTGGGTGAAAAGGTACTGCACCGCCTGCCAAAAGGCAATGTCTGCCTGGTAATCCTGCCGGGCCTTTTCAAGGGCGGCAGGGTTGCGGCGGCGCAAGGGTTCCTCCCAATCGGCCCAGGGGGCACCGCCATGCTGGCCTTTTAGGGCCATAAACAGGGCGTAATCGGGCAGCCAAAAGGCGTTTTTGGCGCAAAAATCGGGGTAATCTGCGGGGGGGGCTGCCAACAAACGGTCGGTAGCCTTGCGCAAAATGGGGTAGCGCTTTTGGTAAAGCACACCGTAGTTTACCCGGTCGGGCGGGGCTTCCCAGTCAGCCCCCTGGTATTCCCCGGGTAAAAGCAGGCCACGTTCGGCCAGTGCATCCAAATCAATCAGATAGGGGTTGCCCGCAAAGGTTGAGAAGGACTGGTAGGGGGAATCGCCATAGCTGGTGGGGCATACCGGCAAAATTTGCCAGTGGGTTTGGCCGGCGGCAGCCAAAAAATCTACAAATTCGCGTGCGGCTGCCCCCATGGTGCCAATGCCGTGCGGGGATGGCAGGCTGGATAGGTGCAGCAAGATACCGCTTGCTCTCATGGGCAAAACGCCGCCTTTCAAAAAACTAATTGTTGCCGGGGGCCGGGGCAGGCGCTTGCACACTCTCGCCCTCCAGCAGTTCAAAGGGTACAATCTCGTGCACGGCGGAGGTACCTTCCTCAATGCCGTGCAATAAAATTTCTACGCCACGGGTTGCCAGCCGCTCTACATTCTGGCGGATGGTGGTTAGGCGGGGCACACAGTAGCTTGCCAAAGAGATGCCATCGTACCCGGCCAGGGAAATATCCTGCGGCACCCGCAACCCATGGTCTTGCAGGGCGCGCATGGCACCCATGGCCATCAAATCACTCATGGCAAACACGGCGGTCATGCCCGGGTAGTGGGCAAGCAGCCAGTTCATGGCCTGATAGCCGCTCTCCATCGAGAACCGGGCGTAGCCATACTGCTGTGCGGGGTCAAACGGAAGGCCGTGGCGCAAAAAGGCCTGCTGGCAGCCCGTTAAGCGGGAAAGGCTGGGGCGCGAAACCTCGGGCCTGCCCCCAATGACCCCAATTTTTTGGTGGCCGTGGCCAACAAGGTAATCAATCATCCGTGCGGCGGCGGCGGTGTCGTCCACGCTAACGCTCGAAAGGTTTTGGATATCTAGGGCGGCGGCACTGTTGGTTACCAGCACACAGGGCACCCCCAGCTCAAGCAGGGAAGCATCAAAATAATCGAGGTTCGAGCCCAAAAACACAATGCCGTGGGGCTTGCGCTCCTGGCAAATCAGGGTGGCCTGCGTCACCTCGCTGTCTTCCTCGTCGATGTAATAGATCATGCTGACGTAGCCGCGGTTTTCAATGAGTGCTTGCATTTTTTCAATCAGAGCGGCAAACAGCATATTTTGGGTACCCTTTACCACCAAGGCAATGCCGCTGCTGGCCTGTAGTTTGAGGTGCTTGGCGTTGGCGTTGGGCTGGAAATTGTGCCGCTTCACAACCTCCAATATTTTTGCGCGGGCAGCCGGGCTGACATTGGGGTTGTTGTTCAGCACGCGGGACACGGTTCCCACAGCATACCCGGCCTCCCGTGCAATATCCTTGATGGTCATACCCGTTCGCTCCTTTGTTACCGTATTACATTAAATATAGTATATCAGCCTTTTACAGCACCTGCAATCACACCCTCGATAATATACTTTTGGCAGGCAATATACAGGATGATGACGGGCAGAATGGTGAGGATGATGCAAGCCATCATGGGGGCCATCTGCACACTGCCATAGCTACCACGGAAATATTGGATGGCCATGGGGATGGTGCGGTATTTTTTGATATCCAGCACAAGGGTGGGCAGCAGATAATCGTTCCAGACCCACATGGTTTCCAGGATGGCGGTTGAGATCATGGCGGGCTTTAAGAGGGGAATGACCACCCGGAAGAAAATTTGGAGCGGGTTGCAGCCATCAATCATGGCGGCTTCCTCAATTTCAAGCGGCATCGATTTTACAAAGCCGGTGAACATAAAAACAGCCAGCCCCGCGCCAAAGCCAAGGTAGATGATGCAGATGTTGAAGGGGTTGTTCAGCTTGAGGGTATCGGCCGTTTTGGCAAGGGTGAACATTACCATCTGGAAGGGGACAACCATTGAAAAAACGCAGAGGTAATACATCGCCTTGGAGAGCTTGCCCGTTACGCGGGTGATATACCAGGCACACATGGAGCAGCAGAGCAAAATTAGCGCCACTGAGCTTACGGTGATGATGAGGCTATAGCCAAAGGAGGCCATAAAGTTCATCTCCTGCACGCCGTACACATAGTTTTGCAGCCCAACAAAGGTTTCGGCGGTGGGCAGCTCAAAGGCGCGGGTGGTGGAGATGGCAAGCTCATCCTTTAAAGAGTTGGTAAGAATCATGAAAATGGGGTAGATGTATACCACGCAAAGCAGCCCCAGCACAACCGAAAGTACGGTGTTTAAAGCGCGCTTGTTTTTAAAGTTGGCCATTATTGCTGCACCTCCTTAGAGCGGGTAAGGCGAAGCTGTACCAGCGAGATGACGATAACGAACAGGAAAAATACCACGGCCTTTGCCTGGCCAATGCCCTTCCACTGTGGGCCACTGCGGGCATAGAAGGTATCGTAAATGTTCAGCGCCAACATCTGGGAGCTTTTGGCGGGTTCGCCGCCGGTAAGCGAAAGGTTTTGGTCAAACAACTTGAAGGCGTTGGTTAAGGTTAAGAAGGTGCAGATGGTAATGCTGGGCATCACCATAGGGATCTTGATTTTGAACAGGGTTTGAACCGGGGTGGCACCATCAATCTCGGCGGCCTCAATCAAATCTCCCGGCACATTTTGCAGCCCGGCAACATAAATAATCATCATATAGCCAATTTGCTGCCAGCACATCAGGATAATCAG
>JAQUSS010000042.1 GCA_028710135.1 Gemmiger sp.
TCACAATCCCCTGTGCCACCGGGGTAAACACATACATACCGCTTGTCATCCCGCTGGTGATATCGTTGGAGGCCAGGGTGGGCAGCAGGTAGGTTTGGGGGTAGCGGTAGGCGTAATGGTCGGCATCGGTTTCAATCAACAGCCCGCTTTGCCGGCTCATGCCATATTCCGCCAGCAGCGCATCAAGGTTGGGGGTATCGTACTCCATGCTGGTGGTCACCAGCATTTTGCCGCCGCCATCCAGGTAGGCTTTCAGCGCTGCAATATTTTCGGCGGTGTAATCCACCTGGGGGGTACCCAGGATAAGCGCTGCACAATCCGCCGGGATCTCACCCGCCGTAAGCAGGTTCAGCTCGCTCACGCTGACGTTGGCGTTTGCCAAGGTATCGGTAAAGGTGGTTTCCAACGCGGCCTCGCCGTGGCCGGTCAACTGGTAAAGCACATAGGCATTCTCGCTAAGAACCTTGGCGATACCGCTCGTCAGCTGGCTCTCGGCATCAAAGCTCATGGTGTAGGAGCCGGTGGTGTAATAATCTGAGTAATCGGCCTGGTACATATCGTAATAATCCACCAGGGTGTGGTTTTCACCGCTAACCAAAATCACACTGCCCGAGGTAGCGTCTGCGGCATCGTACTTGCTGGCAAAGGTGGGGTAAATGGCAGGGTCGCGCTGCTGCCAGCTAAAGTGGCTGCTCTCGCCCGCATAGCGGTCCAACATACGGGTGATGTTGGCATCCTCGCTCCCGGTTTCGGCCAGGTAGTAGGCGGTAACATCCTTATCTAAGGATGCCAGCATGGTTTTGGTGGTATCGCTTAAGGTAAACAGCTTGGAGGTGGAAATATCAAACTGGGTGTACTTGGTGGGGATGGCCGCCGCCACCAAATTTACCAGCAGCACCGCCACCAGTACCAGCGCCGCCAACGCGGTGGCATAGGCACCATTTTTTAGGGTGCGGCGGCCCGCCGCCCGCTGCGCTTCGGTGGGTAGCGCCTTTTCCGTTTGCGCCTTATCCTGTTTATTCAAAGAAAATTTCATTCTCTATCCGCCCCCTTCTCAATTCCAACGGCGCTTTTCCAGCGCCTGGCCCGTCAGGAACAGAAACAGTGCAATGACGGAAAGATAATACAAAATACCGGTTACATCAAACATACCGCCGATAAAGTTTTGGAACGGCACAAACAGGGATAACCCGCCCAAAATGGCGTTGAAGGCGGTAAGCAGCCAGGCCGCGCGGAGCTGGAACACCAGCACCAGCACCACCGCGCCGCCGCAAAATACGCCACAGCCAACCGTAAGGCTTTTGCAGGCCAGCCCCACAATAACGGCCACCACCGCCAGCAGGATGCCAAACACAATCAGCGCCAGGGTGTTGCCGGTGGTAAACAGGCTTTTGATGCCCTGCATCAAAAAGGATACCAGCAGCAGCCCAAAGGTGCCCAAATAGGCAAGAATCTGGTTTTCGGTCAGGGCGGAAATATAGGTGCCCACCGCAATGCAGGCCCCGCCCAGCAGCAGGTAGGCCAAAATGGCCGAGTAGGCGCTTACCAGCGAAACATTGCCAAAGCTGTTTAGCAGCAGGGGCATCAGGCAGGCAACCGCCACCGGCACGCAAAACACCACCAGCTGTGCAAAATATTTGCCCAGCACAATGCCGGGTATGGATACTGGGCTGGTGAGCAAAAGTTGGTCGGTTTTGTTGCGGCGCTCATCCGCAAAGCTGCGCATGGTAAGGGCAGGCAGCACAAACAGCAGCACAATCACCGTGCTGTTGAGGGTGGTTGCAAAATCCGGGGAGCCATAGATTAAGTTGTTGGCCGCAAAATACAGCCCGATAAAGCCCAGCATAGCCCCCACCAGCACGTACCCAATCATGCTGGTGAAATAGCCTTTGGTTTCTCGTTTAAAAATTGCGCACATGGGTTATTCCCCCTCCTTATTTTCGGCTTCGCTTGCCGGGGCCGCGGGTGTTTCCGGTGCTTCGCCGCTTGTTGCGGGTTCCACCGTTTCCGGGGCCGTTTGGGCTTCGGCCGCTTCCAGGGTATCCATCGTTTCCTGGGTTTCGGTGGCCTGCGCTGCCTCAGGGGCCGCTTCGGTCAATTGCAGGAAAACATCCTCCAGGCTAATGCTTTGGTTGCTGAGCGATAGCACCGGGCAGCCCGCAGCCGCCAGCGCCTCCGAAAGTGCGCCCCGCAAATCGGCGCCGGCGGCACTGGCCGCCGTAAAGCTGACCTCGTTGCCTTTTTCGCCGGTAAGCTGAACATTTGCCAGCCCCGGCACGCTGCCGGCGGCGGCAAGCACCGCCTCGCGGCTGCCCATGGCCGTGGCGGAAATTGCCCCTTGGGCGGCCAGCTTGCCCGCCAGCTCCTCGGGGGTGCCCTGCGCCACCAGCTTACCGTGGGCAATAATCAGCACTTGGTCACAAACGGCCTGCACCTCGCTCAAAATATGGCTGGAGAGGATTACGGTGTGGGTCTTGCCCAAATCGTGGATGAGGGAGCGTATCTCAATCATCTGGGCGGGGTCCAACCCAACGGTGGGTTCATCCAAAATAATCAGCTTTGGGTCGCCCAATAGCGCCCCGGCAATGCCCACCCGCTGGCGGTACCCCTTGGATAGGTTGCGAATCAGCCGGTCGGCCATATCGGTAAGGGCCGTGCGGGCCATGGCCTGCTCCACATTCTCCTTGCGGGCCGCCTTTTTGCGCACCCCTTTCAGTTCCGCCACAAACAGCAGGTATTCCCGCACCGTCATATCGGTGTACAGGGGCGGTTGCTCCGGCAGGTAGCCGATGCAGGATTTTGCCTGCTTCGGTTCCTCCAAAATATCGTGGCCATCAATTTTAACCGTTCCCTCGGTGGCGGAAATGTAGCCGGTCAACACATTCATGGTGGTGGATTTTCCCGCGCCGTTGGGGCCAAGCAGGCCGTAGATGCAGCCATCCGCCACGGTAAAGCTGATATCCTCCACCGCACAGTGGTTGCCATAACGCTTTGTCAGGTGATTCACTTCGATCAAAGCTCGCACTCTCCTTTTTCTGGGGCCGGCCAGGGTAACATACCCTAGCCAAACCTTAGTCTACGGGCCATTATAGGGCACGTTTGTGAAAATTGTAGGGAGAGAGGTGTGAAGAACTGTGAAAATACGTTTACAAACCATTACAAAACCCCTGCGCCCCACAACAAAAACGCCGGGCTTGCGCCCGGCAGGGGTTTGAAAAAGCGGTTTTACACCAGCTCCACCCGGTATTTTTCCAGCCAGTAGTTTAGCTGTAAAAAGTAGGCGATGGTTTGGGGGGTCGTCATCAGTTGGCCATACCAGGGGGTGGGGTTCTCGGCCCCGGCCGCCAGCAGGGTTTCCAGCGCGTCCTTTTTTACAAGCTGCAAAAGCGGGGCCGCCGGGTCGGCAATCACCTGCTGCAGTGCCGAAGCTACCGCCGCCAGGTAAGCGGGGTTCCAGGTTTTGGGGTAGGGGCTTTTTTTCCGCCACAGTACCTCCTCCGGCAGCAGGCCGCGCATAGCCTCCCGCAGCAGGCCCTTTTCCCGCCCGCCATAATCTTTATAATCCCAGGGGGTGGCATACAGATACTCGGCAATGCGGTAATCGCAGAAGGGCACCCGCACCTCCAACCCGCTATACATACTCATCCGGTCCTTGCGGTCAAGCAGGGTTTGCATAAACCACCGCAGGTTCAGGTTCATCATCTGGCGCATCCGCGTTTCGGTGGCATCCCGCCCCGGCAGGATGGAGGTTTTGCCCAGGGTATCGCGGTAGCGCTCATCAAGGTAGGCTTCGGGGTCAATCCCCTGCAGTGCCTCCGCCCGCAAAAAGCTTACCCTGTAAGCGGTGGATTGTGCCCAGGGGAAGCCGTATTTTTCCCGTATGGTTTTATCCCGATACCAGGGGTAGCCGCCAAAAATTTCGTCGGCGCACTCCCCCGATAGCGCTACCGTTGCCATCGGCTTGACGGCTTTACAAAACAGCAGCAGGGAGGAATCCACATCCGCCATCCCCGGCAAATCCCGCGCATCCACCGCCGCATACAGGGCCTGCACAAGCTGGGGGGTATCTAAGGTAATCCAGCTATGCTCGGCGTGTAGGGCGGCGTTCATGGTGCGGATATAGGGGGCATCGGCGTTCGGCTGGAACTTGCTGGCTTTAAAAAATTCTTTATTGCCCCGGTAGCCCACCGACATGGTTTTCAGGGCTTTGCCCGCCGCATGGAACTGCCCGTCCGCCACGGCAGAAATAATGCTGGAATCCAGCCCACCCGTTAAAAAGGTACACACCGGCACATCCGAAACAAGCTGCCGGGTGATGGCATCGGCCACCAGCTCCCGCACCCGTGCCACCGTGCGGGGGAAGCTATCGGGATGCTCATGGTCTTGCAAGC
Organism: Gemmiger sp.; assembly: GCA_028710135.1. Classification (GTDB taxonomy): domain Bacteria; phylum Bacillota; class Clostridia; order Oscillospirales; family Ruminococcaceae; genus Gemmiger. Next base: position 4,392 of record JAQUSS010000042.1, read on the forward strand.
GCCAGTAGCAGCGGGTGGCCAGGGCGGCAGTGCCTAGGGTGTAGTAGCCGCAATGCCCCGGCAGCAGCTCCTGCACACCCCGGAACACCCCACACCCCGGCGTGCGCCCCGGGCCTAGCAGCAGCACCTCGGCCCGGCCCCCCGCGTCAAGCTGGGGGCGGATTGCAGGGTGGCAAAGCAGGGTTTTCAGCTCGGATGCAAAAATCAAATTTTGCCCCCGGCGCGCATAAAAAAGCGGTTTTACCCCCATGCGGTCCCTTGCCAAAAATAGCCGCTTGGTATGCTTTTCCCAAACGGCAAAGGCGAAGATGCCGTTCAGCTTTTCAACGCACGCCTCCCCCCACTGGGCATAGGCGTGCAGCAGCACCTCGGTATCCGAATGGCCGGTAAACCGATGCCCCGCCCCCCGCAGTTCCTCCCGCAGCTCGCCCGTGTTGTACAGCTCCCCGTTATAAACCAGCACATACCCGCGTTTGCCCTGGCTCAACTGCATGGGCTGGCGGCCATTTTCCACATCCACCACACACAGCCGCGCATGGAGCAGCGCCGCGTTGCCGCAAATGTACATACCGCTTTGGTCAGGCCCACGCCGCCCCATGCTCTGTTGCATGGCGCAGTAGACCGTATGCTGTTTTTCAATGGTGGAAGCATCTGCCCCCACCTGCCCGGCAATACCACACATACCTATGCCCCCTTCAAAAAACAAAGATGCCCACACCCCTGTGCGCCCCTAACGGCAAGGATAACGGCGGCAAGCCAAACCCTTTGCACGGTTTTGTGGGCTACTGTAAGGTATGAACACCCTTGTTTCTCTTATTCGTAGGATTCAATATGTGGGGCAGTTTTTTGTTTACGCCAGGGCGGCCGCCAGCTTGTCGGCCAGGGTGGCAGCTACTTCGTCCTTGGTTTGCAGGGGCAGTTCCTCGGCCCCTGCCGGGGTGATGACGGTAACCACATTGGTATCCACCCCAAACCCGGCGCCGGCCACCTTTAGGTTATTGGCAACAATCATATCCAGCTTTTTCTTTTGCAGTTTGGCGGTCGAATTTTCAATTAAATCCTTCGTTTCCATCGAAAAACCGCACAAAAATAGCCCTGCGGGTTTGTTGGCCCCCACCCACGCCAAAATATCCTGGGTGCGCGCAAGGGGCAGCAGCATTTCATCGTCCTGCTTTTTTATTTTATCGCCCGCCACCGTAACCGGGCAGTAATCGGCCACCGCGGCGGCCATCACCAGGGCGTTTGCATCCATGGCGTTCGCCTTTACCGCCTCAAACAGGCTTGCCGCGGTGGTAAAGGGGATGGTTTTCACAAAAGGAACCGGGGGCAGGGCAGTTGGCCCCGCCAGCAGGGTGACATCGGCCCCGCGCAGCATACAGGCCCTTGCCACCGCATACCCCATTTTGCCGGTGGAATGGTTGGTGATATACCGCACCGGGTCCATCGGTTCCTGGGTGGCCCCCGCTGTCACCACAATTTTTTTGCCCGCCAGGGTTTGGGGGCAGGCAAGCGCTTTGCAAACGTAATCTACCAGCAGCGTTTCCTCCGGCAGGCGGCCGCTGCCCACATCGCCACAGGCCAGCACCCCACTGCCCGAGGGGATGACGGTAAACCCGTACCCGGCCAGCGTTTTAAGGTTTGCCTGGGTTGCCGGGTTTTCCAGCATATGGGTGTTCATGGCGGGTGCCACCAGCTTGGGGCAGGTGGCGGCCAGGGTTACGGTGGTAAGCATATCATCGGCCAGGCCGTGGGCTAGCTTGGCAAGCACGTTGGCGGTGGCCGGGGCAATCAGCAGCAAATCGGCTGCGTTTGCCAGCGAAACATGGGCTACATCATACTGGAAGTTGCGGTCAAAGGTATCCACAATGCAGCGGTGGCCTGTCAGTGTTTCAAACACCAGCGGGGTGATAAATTCGGTGGCATTTTTGGTCATCAGCACATGGACGTTTGCCCCCGCCTTGGCCAGCGCGTGGGCCACATTCGGCATTTTGTAAGCGGCAATTCCCCCGGTGATTCCCAAAACCACGGTTTTCCCCTGCAAATTTTCCGGCATGAGCGGCACCCTTTCTTGTTTGGCGTTCTTATATTCTATCAATTTTTGTATTGCACCTGTGCAAAGCCCCCAGGCGGCAACCGCCGCAGGTGTGGGCTTTGTTTAGTATAGCGCAGGCCCGGGGTAAAGTAAAGCGCCCGCCTTGCAAAACCGCCCCCATATGCTATACTGGTAAAAAATAGCCGCCACGGTTGCCGCATAGCGGCAAAGGGGGCAGCTTTCGATAAACAATTGACACCCCAAGCCGAGATATTTCGAGCTATTTCAGGAGCAAGGAGCGCCCACTATGATACTGGCGATTGATATCGGAAATTCCAACATTTGCATTGGGGGGCTAACGGGGCAAACCGTTTGCTTTACCACCCGCATGGTAACCCGCCCGCGCTGCACCGAGGATGAATATACCGCCGAGCTTAAATTTTTGCTTGGCCGGTTGCCAACCCCCGTAACCCCCACCGCGTTTACGGGGGTTGTGCTTTGCAGTGTGGTGCCGGGGCTTACCCGCGTGTTGGGGGCAGCCGCCCGCCGTTTAACGGGGCGGGCGCCCGTAGTGGTTGGCCCCGCGCTGGATTTGGGCCTAAGCCTGGCGGTGGAGGAACCCACCCGCCTTGGGCACGACCGCCTGGCCGATGCCGCGGCCGCCGTGGCGCTTTACCCCCTGCCCTGCATGACGGTGGACCTTGGCACCGCCACCACCTACAACGTAATAGACGCCAACCGCCGGTTGCTGGGCGGCTTTATTGTGCCGGGGGTGCAAACCAGCCTGCGGGCCATCAGCGCCGGCACCGCCCAGCTCCCCCCCATTGCGCCCGAAACGCCCGCCACCCTGATTGGCCGCAACACGGTGCAGGCCCTAAATAACGGGGCCATGTACGGCACCGCCGCCATGCTGGATGGCCTGGCCGACCGGGTGGAGGCCGAGCTTGGTGCCCCCCTTACCGTGGTGGCCACCGGCGGCCTTGCCCCCTACATTACCCCCTGCTGCAAGCGCAAAATACAGTACGATGCCAATTTGCTGTTTAAAGGCCTAGCGATCCTTTACCAAAAAAACCAGCCCAGCGTATAAATTGCCCCCAAAAAAGGCGGGCAAATATTTTCACCAGCCAACCAAAAAAGCTTGCCGCCTGCAAATTGCAGGCGGCAAGCTTTTTAAATTGGCGCGCCTTGGCGGTGCGCTGGGGCGTTTTGCCCGCCGGGGTTGCCCGCCGCCAGCGCCAAAATGGCATCTGCCGCCGCAGCCGGGCCGCCACATTGGCGGAACCCCGCCGAAATTTCGCCCGCGCCGCGCCGGTAATTGGGGTTTGCCAGCACGGCCTCCACCGCCTGCCGTATGGCCGCCGGGGTGTTGGTTTTCAGCACAAGGCCCGCGCCCAGTTGTTCCACGCGGCGGGCCACGCCGCCCTGCTCTGCCGTGCAGGGGTACAGCACCAGCGGCACACCGTAATATAGGCTTTCGCTCACACTGTTCATGCCGCCGTGCGATAAAAACACATCGGTTTGTTGCAGCACGGCAATTTGGTCTACACTGGCCGCCACGGTAACATTGGCGGGCAGTGGGCCAAGCCCTGCCTTGGCAAGCTGCGCCCCCACCGACATGGTGATGTGGTAGGGGGCATCCTCAAAAGCGCGGATGCAATTTTTATAAAATTCCGGCTGGTTATTTACCACGGTACCCAGCGAGATATAAATTTGCGGCTTCCCCCCCTGCGCTGCCGCCACCGCCCTGTGCGCGATAGAAGGCCCCACAAAATGGTAGCAGGGCGGGAAGGTTTCGGCACAGGGTTGGAACGCAGGCGAGGTATAGACGATGGTATTTGTTTTATCATCGTTGGAAATAAGCTCCAGCGCATTGCGCACCGGGTAGCCGCTACCGCGCAGGCGCGCTACCTCGCGGTTCATTTTGGGGATGGAGCATAGCATATTCCAAAGCTGCGCCGGGTTTTGCTTGATAATTTTTGCCGCGTAGCGGTTGAACGCAAAGGTGGTGGTGGAGGACATGAACGGCACCCCCAGCTTGCGGGCCGCCGCTTTGCCCCAGGCCGCCATAGAATCGGCAACAATACAATCCGGCGGGGCGGGGCGCATTGCTTGCATCACCATAGGGTCGAGCGCCAGGGTGGTTTCCACCAACAATTGGATGGAAAACCCCATATCCGTGCCAACCTTTGCGGCATCTGCCTGGTTTAGCGCCATTTCCGGGTTGTAGGCATCGCAGGGGATAAATTCCGCCCCGGCCCCCTCAATTTTTTCGCGGAATGCTTCAAACGAGTAATACTGTACCTGGTGGCCACGGGCTACCAGCTCCCGCACAACCGGCAGGGTGGGGTTGGTGTGCCCATAGGCAGGGATGCAAAAAAATGCGATTTTGTACATAAAAATGCCTCCCACATTGTATATTGGCGCGCTTGATTGCGCGTTATCGTGATACGTGTGCAGATTCCCTTTATTCGTCCTCAAAAACCGTGTGGAACAACCGCTGAAAGGTATCTTTGGGGGGCAGGGCAATCCCCCGCTTCTCGTCCCCCAAAATAATTAGCGAATCGCCGGGGCGGATATCAAACATATCCCGCAGTTCCTTGGGGATAACAATCTGCCCCTTCTCCCCCACCTTCACAGTGGCGGCATATTTCCCCTTGGGTGGGTTGGATACTCTCATGGCCAGTGCCTCCTATTCTATTGGGTTGACCCGTTCAAATGTTGCAAAAGTATGATTTGTATAACTTATTATACCACGCATACCTTAAAAAGCAAGAAAAATCAAGCAACGCCAAGCAAGTTTTAAGCAAATTCCAAGCCCGTTTCAAGCAAACGCAAGGCAGGCATCAAAATCTCACAGGGCAAAAATGCCCCCGGCACCGTAAAAGTGCCGGGGGCATTGGGCTTTAAGGGCGGGTCATCTTCCGCTTTGTGTGCGGATGGTTTCAATAATATTTTGGTTGCGCAGGGTGTGGGTGGCGCACCGCGTTGTGCCCCAGGTGATGCCAAGCACCCCCACCGTGCACAGCAGCACCCACAACCAAGGGAAGGCATACGGAACGGGGAACATTTGCCGTATGGGCAGGTTGATAAGATAGGTGATGGCAACCCCCACCGGCAACCCCACCGCAAGCGCTTTGAGGGAACACAAAATACTTTCCAGCGCCAGCATTCGCCTTAGCCCCTCCTGCGTCATGCCTACGCTTTGCAAAACGGCAAATTCCCTTGCCCGCATAACCACGTTGGTGAACATGGTGCTTACCACATTGGTAAAGCCAATCAGCATCAAAAGCACCACAAAGCTATACATAAAAACCAAAACCAGTACATTGGCAATGTTCATCACCTTTGCATAGTCGTTCGTTTTGTAGGCGCGGGTGCTAAACCCATCCTCCTGGTAGCTGGTGGTTGCATCCGCCGAAAATGCCTCTGCCAGCACGGTATTGGCATACGCGATAAACGCCGCCTCATCGTCGGGGGTGGCATACCACGAGTAACCGCGAACCTCCGCCTGCTGCACCACCAGCCGAATTGGGTTTGTGTTGAAATAAAAAAGCTCCTGCGGCATCTCCGCTTGCGTCAGCACGCCATCAATCGTCCATGTTTTCTCGCTGCCATCCGCTTTTTTCAGCGTGACGGACCGTAAGGTAGGCAGGTAGGGGGTTACATCCACCTCGCTGCCGTTATCGTTATAGCGGTAGTGGTTGAGCAAAATTGTGCTGCCAACCGCAACGCCCGCCTTCTCGCACAGGGCCTTGTAGTGGTAGGCATCCACGGGGATAATCTCCACCGGGATCTCGTAGTTGGCTTGTGGGGTATCGGCCAGCACCCCCTGCATTTCGCCCGTAATCACCTCCGCCGGCAGCACTGTGTAGTAGGTTTCCAAATCAAGGCCCAGGCCATAAACGCTTTTCCCGTCATAGGCGCTTAGTTTTTCCGCCACCGTGTTCCCCACATCGCTATCCAGGGGGCAACGATACACGCTCTCCACCCGGCCGGTTTTTTCGTTCGTTCGGGTTATGCGGGCAGAGCTATAATCGGCAATCACCGTTTCCTCCACCGTGGGCTGCATATAGCATTCCAGCGCATTTGCCTGCTGGCTAAGGCTGCCCAGCGCGACAAACAGCACCACCCCCGTAGCCAGTGCCACCACCGTGGCACGGAAGCTGCGCCGGTTGCGCTGTATCGTTTTGCTGGCCAGCACTCCCTCGCAGCCAAACAGCTTTTGGGTTAGCTGCCCTATCCCCCGCTCCCGTTTACCCGGCTTCGTTTTGCGTATTGTAATGGTGCCGGCACCGCGCACACTATCCACCGCCGAGGCTTTTGCCGCCTTGCGCCCAGGCCGCCACGCCGAAAACAGCACCGTAAAAAAGCAAATCAGTGCGGCAACCAGTAGCGCCTGCCATGAAACCACAAAACTGACCGATAGGTTTATTTTGTTCACCATCATATCGGCAAGGGCGTTCAGTTCGCCCAAAAAGCCATTGGTAACCCGGATGCCAACAAACGCAAGGCCCAGCCCCAACACCAGCCCCACCGGGATGCCAACCGCCGAAAGAAACACACTTTCGTATAAAACCACGCTGGAAATTTGCGCCCCGGTGGCACCAACACATTTCAAAATGCCAAATTGCGCCATCCGTTCCTCGGCGCTAACGCGAAACACATTGGAAATTACCACAACGGACATGATAACAATCATCAGCCCGAAAAAAATGGCCGGCAAAAGCAGCAGCCCTTTGTAGGCATTACCGTAATTGCCATAATCTGCCCCCAAAAGTTGCACCGCCATGGCGTTGCCGCTGGCAACAAAGCTGCACACGACCGTCATCAGCGCGGTGGATAGCGCAATGGCGGCCAGTGCCCCCGCCGTGCGCAGGCGGTTGATTTTTAGCTGGCTGTAGGCCAGCTTTGCGGTTATCTTCATCCCTTCACCACCTCGTCCGATAGGATGGTGCCATCCCCAATGGTGATGATACGGTCTGCCTGCAAGGCAATTTTTTCGTCGTGGGTGATAACCAGCAGGGTTTGATGCGAGCGCTTGTTGGCAAGCTTGAGCAAATCCATAATCTCATGGCTGGACTTGCTATCCAAATTGCCGGTGGGCTCATCGGCCAGTATAAACGCCGGGTCGTTGATGAGGGCGCGGCCAATGGATACCCGCTGCTGTTGCCCGCCCGATAATTCGCTAGGCAGGTGTGTGGCGCGCTCGGTTAAGCCGGTCATGGCAAGGATGTGCGCCAGCTTGGCGGCATCGGGCTTGCGGTTATCCAATAGGCGGGGCAGGGTGATATTTTCCTCCGCCGTCAGGGTGGCAATCAGGTTGTAAAACTGGTAAACCATCCCCACATTTCTGCGCCGAAAAATTGCCCGCTCGCTTTCGCTTAATTTATATATATCGTTGCCATCAATCGTAACTCTGCCCGCGGTTGGCCGGTCAATGCCGCCAATCAGGTTCATCAGCGTAGATTTGCCCGAGCCGGATGCCCCAATGATTGCTACAAATTCCCCCTTATTTACCGCAAAGCTCACGCCCTTTAGGGCCGCCACCGCCGTGGTGCCCTCGCCGTATATTTTACTTAGTCCTTCCACCGTTAGTATCGCCATCTATCCTGCCTCCTGTATGCTAGCTCTTTCGCGAACAAACCCAGTGTAGCAGAATAAAGTGACTGCTCCGTGACTGTTCCCCGTTTGAAAGTGACGGTTTGTTCACTTAAACAGTTTGATGGTAAAGGTTGCGCCGGTGCCGTTGCCGCCGCCATCCACATCAATATCCCCATTTTGGCCACGCACGATGGAAAGTGCCAAAGGCAGCCCAACCCCATACCCGGTTTTGCTGCGCGAACCGGTAAAGCGCCCCCACAGCCTTGCCATATCCGCGCGGGGGATGCCCTTGCCAGCATCGGTAACCGAAACCCAGCGGTAAATGGGGTTTTCGCCACAATCCACCCGGATAACACTGCCCTCGGGCGAATATTCAGAGGCATTTTTAATCAGATTCGTCAGCGCTTCCGCCGTCCAGTGGGCATCGCAGGGAAGCGCCATCCCGTGCAAAAGTTCTACGGTTTGGTTTTTTACATCCAGCAAAATTTCCAGCGGTTCCAGCGCTGTTTTTAATAAGCCATCAACGGCTACCGTCGTTACTGTAAATGTGATTGCCCCCGAATCCAGCCGCGCCATTTTCAGCAGTGCCGCGGTCAACCACTCCATCCGGCTCAAGCCGATTTTGATGTTCGAGATAAATTCCTGCTGCTTTTCGGGCGGTGCATCCTCGAGCAAATCTGCCATGATGCGCATGGAGGTGATGGGCGTTTTCAGCTGGTGCGAAATGTTGGAAAGGCATTCCACCAGCAGCTGCTGCTCCGCCGCGGCGGAATCTCGTTCCTCGTTTTTCAAGCTTACCAGGGTGTGGATATCGTTTTTTAAAATACTCAGCGGGGTTTCGCGGTTATCCCGGAAATCCACCGTTTGCCCGTCGATGGCCTTGCGTACATTATCCGATAAAGCCAAAATTTCACTTTTTTTAACCAGCACGGTAGCCCATCCCCCTGACTGTTTCAATTTGCACGGCATCGCCCAGTTTTTCCCGCAGGCGCTTGATGTACACCGTCAGCGTGTTATCCTCCACAAAATTGCCGCCACAATCCCAAATGCTTTCAAGGATTTGGGTGCGGGTCAACAGCTTGGAGGGGTTATTTGCAAAAATTAGCAGCAGGCGGTATTCCAGCGCGGTCAAATCTACCGGTTCCCCCTCCACAAGCACCTTGCCCGCGGCGGGGTCAACACGCGCCTTGCCGATTGTTAAAAATTGTGGTCCCTCGGCCCCAGCGGCGGCGTTTAATGTCCGTTTGATGCGGGCCAACAGCTCCCGCAGGCGGAAAGGCTTTGTGACATAATCTGCCGCGCCATCCTCAAAGGCGCGTACAATCTCGCCTTCCTCGTCCACCACCGTGAGGAAAATAACGGCTGTGGCGGCGCCCATCTTCTTGATTTCCGCCCCGATGCTTGCGCCGGTGCCATCCGGCAATTGCCTATCCAGTATCGCCAAATCAAAATGCCCGGCCTGCAAGGCGCTATGCGCGGCGCGCACATCGGCACAGTGTACGGCCTCGTACCCCTCCTGCTCCAGGGCGTACAGCAGCCCCGAGGCAATCATCACATCGTCTTCCAGCAATAAAATTCGTTTCATGCAATCCCTATCCTTTTGCTTGCAGCGCGCCCTTTTCAATAAAATACCACAAAATACAACAACTTTGTGGTACGGCTGGCCCTTTGGCCCGCATTTTTGCTTTTTTGCGCAAAAACACCCGCGCACAAAACGGCAAAAGGCACAGGATACCCACGTACCCTGTGCCCCACCGCAAAAACAAACCTGCCGGTACCGCCTGCCTTGCACGGCCCGGCGGTGCGCCGGGCCAGGCATCACATGGTGGGGGTAACCTCCACCGCGCCGTACCCGCGCACCGATAGCACATGGCAGCTGCCCGCGCCAAACACCGCATCAATGGCCGCCTTGTAGGCATCCAGCATGGCCAGCGGCACAAATGCCTGGATGGTGCCTGCAAAGCCACCGCCCTGCAACCGCCACGCGCCCTGCTCTTTTAGCACCCGCTGGCTGATGGCCAGGCCCAGCGGCACCCCCTGCTCGGCTGGGTTTTTGATGCTGTAGGCGTTCTGGTTAAACTCAAAGCTGGAGTGCCCACCCTCCCGGATAAGGGCCAAAAAGCGGCCAAACTCACCCGCTTCCACCGCATCGCAAAGGGCTTGGGCGCGGTGGCAATCGTCATAAAAATGGATGGCACGCACCACGGCACGGTCCCCCGTTACCTTGCGCACCGCCGGGATGGCCGCAATAAAGGCATCCTCGTCCACCTCCCGCAGCACTTTTTTGCCAAAGAAGGCGGCCACGCTCTCCATCTCGCGGCGGATGGCGGTGTAATCCTCGGTCAAATCCGCATGGCTGCCCTTGGTATCGCTGATGCAAAGGGCGTACCCTTGGGCGGCCAAATCAAACGCCACCTTGCGCACAAGGGGGGCGGCGGGGTCCTTAAAATCAATCGTGATGGCGCTGCCCACCGCGCTGGCGGTTTGGTCCATCAAGCCCGAGGGCTTGCCGAAAAATTCATTCTCGGCATACTGGCTTATTTTGGCAATTTCCACCTGGCTCAAAATTTCCTGGCTGTTGCCGTTGTACTCGCCACGGAAAATGGCCGCCATGCACACCTCAAAGGATGCCGAGCTGGAAAGGCCCGACCCACGCAGTACCTCGCTGGTGGAGTAGCAATCGAACCCGCCAATTTTGCCACCCTTGGCCACAATGCCGGCTGCCACGCCCCGCACCAGCGAGGCCGAATGCTCGGCTTCCTCCGGCTGGGGGGTTAGTACCGAAAGGTCAATGGTATTTACCCGGTCAAACCCGTGCGATTTTATCCGCACGGTGTTACCCTCGGTGGGGCTTACCACCGAGATAATATCCAAGTTCACCGCCGCTGCCATCACCACGCCATTGTTATGGTCGGTATGGTTGCCGCCAATCTCCGTGCGCCCCGGTGCCGAGTAGATGCGCACGCTGCGCCCCGCGCCAAAGTAATGTTCAAACCGTTCCACCGCATGGAGATACCGCGCCCGCTGGGCGGCCACGGCCGCAGGGGTATTTGCGTACAATTTTGCAAGGGCCGCATCGTAGCTGCCCGCCGCCAGTTGCTGTTTCAGTTCCGTGGTCGTTGCCATACTATTTTCTCCTTTTCGCTTTTGGAATTATGCACAAAAATGCTGCCGCATTTTCGGCAGCAGCACGCGGAATTGCCGGGAACCGTGTATTTTCTGATACCAGTATAACAAATTTTCTACGGATGTACACCTATTTTTTCCACGTAAAAATGGACTTTTGATGAATAGCTTGGTATAATACCCATAGAGCAATAAAAACCGGGGAAAGCCGGGCGGTAGCCGCCACGGCGGGGGGAAGAATCAGTATGGAAAATATCTCCAAGCAATCGTATAAACAGAACTACACCGATAATGTTGAGCTTTCTATTTTCAATTGCGGGCACGAGTATTGCCAGCCCGGGCACACCTGGGGCCCCGGCATTCGGGACTATTACCTTATCCACCTGGTGGTGGCCGGCAGGGGCACCTACCAGGTGGGCGGGGTTTCGTTTGCCGTGCAGGAGGGCGATTTGTTTTTGGCAAAGCCCAGCCAGCTAATCACCTACGCGGCGGATGAAACCGACCCGTGGGAATACTATTGGGTGGGCTTTAACGGTGCCTGCGCCAACCGCCTGGTGCAGCAGGCCCCCTTTAAAGATAACTGCCCGGTTCACCATTGCCAAGATGCCAAGGCCGCGCAGGAGGCCATCTACAACATCTATCTTTCCCGCGGGCCGGAGCCGCAAAGCGAGGCCCTGATGACCGGGTACCTCTACCTTTTTATGGCCGATTTGATGAAGGAAGCCCAGGCCATGGCCCCCAGCTTGGGCAGCTCCAGCAGCCAGTACGTGCTATCGGCCATCAAATATATCCAGTTCAACTATTCTCACGATATTTCCATTGATGATATCGCCAAGGCAGTGGGCGTCAGCCGAAGCCACCTGTACCGCGTGTTCATGGGCAACGTGGGCCAAAGCCCCATCGATTATCTAACCGGCTACCGCATCAGCGAGGCGTGCTATCTGCTTAAAAATTCCAACCTTTCCATTGCGGAAATTGCGGTATCGGTTGGCTTTTTTGACCAGTTTTATTTTTCGCGGGTATTCAAAAAGATCAAGGGTGTGCCTCCCAGCAAATACCTGGCCGCGTTGGAGAAAAACCCACAGCTGTAAACTTTTAAAGGAGCTTTTATGCCACTTACCAAAAACCAACTTGTTACACTTTCCATCGAGAGCCTGTCCAGCGATGGCAGCGGCGTTGCCCACTGCGACGGGCAGGCCGTTTTTGTGCCCGGTGCCGCCCCCGGCGATGTAGCCGCCATCCGCATCATCAAGCCGATGAAAAGCTACGCCTTTGGCCGGTTGGAGCGGTTGCTTACCCCCGGCCCGGGGCGGGTGCCGCCCGATTGCAAGGTGTGTGTGCCCTGCGGGGGGTGCAGCCTGCGCCACCTGAGCTACGAGGCCGAGTGTGCCGCCAAAACCACCTTTGTGCAGGATGCCTTCACCCGCTTGGGCGGGCTGACGCTGGCGGTGGAGCCGATTTTACCCTCCCCCCTGGCCGACCGTTACCGCAACAAGGTGCAGCTCCCGGTTGGCGCGGGGGAGGATGGCCTGCCCCAAACCGGCTTTTTTGCCGGGCGCAGCCACCGCATCATCCCCTGCCCGGATTGTAAGCTGCAACCCGAATGGATGAACGAGCTGGCGACCCGCACCTGTGCGCTGTTTGCCAAATATGGGGTTACCTCCTACGATGAGGAACGCCTTACCGGGCATATCCGCCACCTATACATCCGCCAGGGCTGGCAGAGCGGGCAGCGGCTGCTTTGCTTTGTGGTGAACGGGCGCGATTTCCCCCATGCGCAGGAGATTGCCGCCACCCTGCAACAGGAGTTTGCGCTGACAACCGTGCTGCTGAACCAAAACGGCGGGCGAACCAACGTCATTTTGGGCAGCGAAACCCGCACCCTGTTTGGGCCCGGCGTGGTGGAGGATGTGCTGGCCGGGGTGCCCTTAAAAATGGGGGTACACGAGTTTTACCAGGTGAACACCCCCGCCGCCGAGGTTTTGTACGCCAAAATTCGGGAATTTGCGGCCCTGCGCCCCACAGATTTCCTGCTGGATCTCTACTGTGGCATGGGTACCATCGGGCTTTCGATGCAGGCAGATTGTGCCCGCCTTGTGGGGGTAGAGCTGGTGCCCCAGGCGGTGGAGGAGGCAAAGGCCACCGCCGCCCGCCTGGGCCTTGCGCCCGAGCGCGCCACCTTCTATTGCATTGATGCCGGGCAGGCCGCCGCCCACTTTGCCGAGGCGGGCGAAAAGCCGGATGTGATTGTGCTGGACCCACCCCGCAAGGGCTGCGACCTTGCCACCTTGGATGCCGTTCTTGCCATGGCGCCCCGCACCGTGGTGATGGTAAGCTGCAACGCCGCCACCGCCGCCCGGGATGTAAAATACCTGGCTCAAAACGGCTACCAACCGCAAAAAATACAACCTGTTGACCTTTTCCCAAGAACAAAACACGTGGAGAGCATTGTTTTGCTGGCGCGGGCGGAGTAACCGGCGGGATTTGGTGCGCCGTGAACGAGAATGACGAGCTAGAACCGAACGAGGGGGGTGGGCTACCTGGGCTTTTTATTGTTGGTTCCTTTTTTCCTTGTACGGTTCGGGCTTTTATCCCAGTTAAATCAGGAGGCCGTCAAACGCGCCGCCTATTTTGCGCCACGGATAGGCCATGAAAACATGGCATACTGGTTCTACCAAATTTCCAATGTGGCGATTGTTGCTTGCCTTTTTTTCCTACCCATAAAAATGGATTTGCGATGGTTATTCTATCTGGGCGCTGCCGTATATGTGGTGGGGATACTGCTTCTAATTGTGTCCGTAATCCATTTTGCTGCGCCTGCCGAAAACGGCATCAATCAAAAAGGGCTTTATGCCCTATCCCGAAACCCCATGTATGTGGCGTATTTTGTGTTTTTTATGGGGTGCGTTTTACTGACACAATCGCCGGTTTTGCTTGCGTTCGTATTGATTTTTCAAATAGCGGCACATTGGATTATTCTTTCGGAAGAAAGATGGTGCATCGAGAAATTTGGAGAGGAATACCGCCAATACATGAAACGGGTCAGGCGCTATCTTTAGCTTACACGAAAATGGCGAATCGCCGTGAGATTTTTTTGTAGCAAGGCGGGTGCGCGCCGCTGCTGCGTAGCTTACAGCTACACCGGCTGTAGCCTATTTGCTTTTTAATTGGCCGAAGCGCCGGCTGATATACCTAGCGAACCCCCTGGCATTCACAGATACCCAAACCGCAGCAAGGGTGCTGCAACTATCTGGCCGCCCCTCTACGTGGCCAGGCAAAAAGTGGGAGAAAACCATGAAACACGAGATGACCACCGAACAGCTGAAGAACCTGCTGCTTCTTAGGCTGTACAACGCCAACGATACCGAACAGGCCGTGCGGGATGCCATTGCCATGGTGGGGCAACATTTTAAGGTAAGCCGCGCCTATGTATTTGAAAACTCGGAGGATGACCTTTGCTGCAACAATACCTTTGAGTGGTGCAACACCGGCATTACGCCCGAGATGGACTCCCTGCAAGGGGTGCGCTACAAAGAAGATTTGGATGGCACCTACCAAAGCAATTTTAACAGCGATGGCCTGTTTTTGTGCCCTGATGTGAACGATTTGCCCACGCCCCAGCGCCGCCTGTTGGAGCCACAAGGGATACGCGCCATGCTGCAATGTGCCATTTTGGAGCGGGGGCAGTTCAAGGGGTATATCGGCTTTGACAATTGCACCGCCCAGCCCCAGCAGTGGGAAAGCGATGCCGATGCCATTGACACCTTGATTTATACCTCCCGCCTGCTAACCCTTTGCCTGCTGGAATACCGAAACAAAAACCGGCTGATTGTAAAATCGCAGGAATTGGAGCGTGCCCTGCAAGCGGCAAACGCCGCAAACCGCGAAAAATCGGACTTTTTATCCCGCATCAGCCACGATATGCGCACCCCCTTAAACGGGATACTGGGCCTAACCCAGCTTATG
>JAQUSS010000182.1 GCA_028710135.1 Gemmiger sp.
TAGGTATTGCTTGCTATCGGTTAAAGCAGCGCGGCCAAATGTACGCTCAATATAAACAATCAGGTCTTTAATTTCATCCCGAACAAAGCTGACGTTCATACTCTCGAACTTTTTCAGCACCTTGCGGGCAATAATATAATCCATTGCGCCAAGCTCGGTGCCACCGCAGGCCATGTAAACGGGCACAAAATCGTTCATCTGCTTGATAATACGGTTGCCAAACGCCAGCTTAAAGCGGGTTTGCAGGTAGGTATCCAGTTTTTCCAGCTTTTGGCGGGTGGCCTCGCTGATGGGGTGCTCCAGCTTGGCGGTGGCAAACATCTGCTCCAAATGCTCGCAGGTAACGTTGCAAACCGGCTGGGTGGGGCACTCAAACGGGGCGGCGCGCTGGTTTAGCTCAATGGGTATGGCACGGTCGTACACTTTATCGGTGATGGTAAAGGTAGAGTCATCGTTGTTGGCGGTGCCCACAAACCAAAGGCTGCCCGGCACGTGTATTTTGCCGCCATCCAGGCGGGCAGGGTCGCCCGGCCAGGCGGTGGGCACAAGGTCAAGCACCCATTCATCCTTGCTGGGCATCTCTAGCACCGAGAGCATCTCGGCAAAATAATATTCGATGCGGGCCAGGTTCATCTCGTCCAGCACAATAAAGCTGGGGTCCTTGCGGCAGCCGGCTTCGTAGACGGCGCGCAGGAACTCGGTTTCGTTAAACCGCTTGGAAAATTCGTTAAAATAGCCCAGCAGCTCGGTACGGTCGCGGAAGGAGGGCTGCACCGAAACCATGGTGCAGGGGTTTGCCAAATACCGGCTGAACGAGTAGGGCAGGCTGGTTTTACCAGTACCGGAAATACCCTCCAAAATCAGCAGCTTGCTGGCCGCCATGCCCGCCACAAAGCGGCGCACAATTTCGGGCGTGTAGTACAGGTGCAGGTTGCTGGCCGCAAACAGGCGGTAGTTTTCGGTAAATTGTTGCAGGGTAATGTCGTTATCGAAATGGGGTTCCTCGTAATCGGCATATTTGGCATCCACCAGGCTCAACTTGGCAAACCGGTTGGAGGTAATGCGCACCTGTTCCTCGGCCTGTACCTGGGCTTGGGCGGCGGCGGTTACGGCGGCGGCAGCCGCATTGGTGATGGTATCGTCCCCAATGTTGGCCGAGGCATTAATGTTCACGTTGCCGCTCACATTGCTGGCAACGCCGGCCGGGGCAGCGGCATCACCCGCAAAACCCGCGGCAACCGGGGCGGTGGCATCGCCTGCAAAGCCGGTGGCAACGGCGGGCGCAGCGCCGCCGGGCAGGGGGGGCGCCAGGGTATCCACCCCGCCGCCTGCCGCCGCACCGGCCATGGCGGGCGCGCCCACCACATTTTCAACGGTGGGCAGGGTATCGTCCAGCAGGGCCGAGGCCCCCACGTACGGGATGTGCCCCACGCCGCCCATGGCGTTTACCTTCATGGCAAGAATCTTGTTTTTTTCGTCCATCAGCCCCAAAACCTGGCGGTTCAGGCGGCCAATTTCTTTTAACAGCACGGTATCATCCTGGTGGTCCATCTTGAGGCGGATGTGGTTGATGGTACGTTTTACCAAAATTACCAAAAGCGTAACTGGGATGGCCACCAGCAGCAGGGCCAGCAGCACCGCAAAAATGCGCAAGGGTAGGCTGAAATGCTCGAAATAAGAGGAAAATATCGCAATATAGGCCGCCCACCCGGTGATGAACAGCTTCACAAACCCCATGACGATATTGGTAACCCACTCCACCAGATAATAGATAATCTGGGAGATTAGTTCGTATGCCAGCTTGAAAAATTCGCTCATGGGTAGATGGTCCTTTCAGCGTTGCAAAATGCAAAAGCGCAATTTTTTGCGGAATTTATACGTTTCAATCGCCTGTTCCGGGCGTAAAACCAACGGCTCCCGCCGGGCAAACCAAAAGCTTACTCGCCCTTGTGGGCGGTGGCTTTGGCGGCGGCCAGGGTGGCTTCGGCCTCGGCTTTCAGGCGCTGGGCTTCGGCAAGGGCGGCTTCGGCCTCAGCCTGGGCCTGGGCAGCCTTGGCGTTGGCCGTGGCGGCCTCGGCATTGCCACCCGCCGTAACGGCGGCGGCAGCCTGGGCGGCGGCCACGGCAGCCTCGGCAGCGGTGGCCTTTTTCATTTCCACCACCACCATAATCAAATGGTAAAGCTGGTAGATGAAAAACAGCAGCATTGGCAGCACAATCACAACCAAAAAGCCCATGCTGCTGGATAAAAAGTCCATCACACGGCCAAGGCCGCTCACCTTGCCCACATATTTGCCCACAATATCGCCATCGGCAATAATGTGTTGGTCGGATATTTCGTTGTTATCGCCCTTGGTGGTGTAGCTGCGCACGCCGTTTTCCTCGGTGATATCGGAGATACGGTGGGTGTTCAGGGCGTATTGGTTTTCAATAATGGTGTGGAAGCACACAACATCCCCCACGGCCAGCTTGGCGGTATCGGTTTTTTTGATAAAAATCAAATCCCCGGTGGCAAAGGTGGGCAACATGGAATCGGTTTTTACCGTCATGGGGGTGTAGCCGGCCAGGCTGGCAACCTTGGTGCTATCTTGGGTGGCCAGGGTGGTAAAGGCAAAAAGTGCCGCAAGCAGAATAATGGCCCAAAGCAGGATGCTAACCCCTATGGTGAATACTTTTTTGGCTGTTTTCATCGTTCAATAAATCCTTTCCGCAAGCGGATTTTTGTGGGTGTATTTTGGATGGCCCCGGGTGGCGGGTGTTGGCCGGGGGCGGGGCCGTTTTATTAGGCCAGCGGGGTGCCATCGGCATCGGTGCCGGCAAAGCGTAGGCGTATTTGATAATCGCTTCCGCGCAAATCATCGGTGCAGGCGGCATCGGTACCCTCCAGCCAAACGCGCACGGTTACCGGCTGGTTGGTGTTGGCCGCAAGGGCAAACAGTGCATTGGTATCATTATACTGCATATCTGCGGCAGTGGCAAGGGTAAAGGTGTTGCCGCCGCTGCCCTGTGGCTGGTAGATTTTTGTAACATCCCCGGCGGTAAAACTGATGCGCAGCGCCTGCACAATGGCGGGGTTTGCGGCGTTTTGCCCGGCCTGCACCAGGGTGCCATCCTCGCCATCGGGGCCGTTCTCGCTGGTAAGGTGTACGGTCATATCCTGGGTGGCCATAAAGTGGAGGGTAAACTCCAAAAATTCACCTTTTTGGCCGTCCACGGCAGCGCCTTGCTCATCGGCAAAGGTGGTGCCATCGCCGGTGGTAACCGGCTCCAACGGGGCCTCTTGGGGGTCAAACCCAAAGGCGGCGGTAATTTGGGCTGCAATTTGGGCAAAGTTTAGGGTTTTTACATATTCCTCAAAAACAGCGTGGGGGGCGGTATCAAACCGCAGGCTAACCCCGCTGGTAATATCCAGGTTCATGCTGCGCACCCGGGTGCTGGTTGCCAGGCTAAACCACGCGTAGCTGGCCGCTGATATGCTAACCAGGGCCAGCAGCACCAAAAGCACGGTTTGGCGCAGCTTTTGGCGGGGCGTTTGTTCTAGCTTAACCGGCGCGCCGGGTGGCGGGGTGGCATTTTGGCCGGTGGCGAGTGCGGCGGGGGCGGCAGTGGGGGTGGTGCGTTGGTGGCTCACTGGGTGGCACCCCCTTCGTTCAGCACGCCGTAAAAGGGTAGCTGAATGCTCATCTCGGTGGTGCGTATGGCGTTGGTACAATCGGGGTCGCAGCCTTCAATGTAAAAATATACATCCACCGTGCATACGGTGTTTAGGGGCAGAGTGGTAAGGGGGGCCTCGGGCAGGGTAAGGCTGGTGCCGCTTTCGGTTAAGGTGTAGGCGGTGGGGTCAAGCGCGGGGTCTGCCGTGGCGCTAACGTTGCCCGCCGTGCCGGTTAGCACAAAATCCCCGCTGCGGGTGGCGCCGTTTAGCAGGGTGTTGGCGGCGCTATCGGTGCCGGGGTTGTGGTTTTGGCTCAGTGCAAAAAT
>JAQUSS010000043.1:0-964 GCA_028710135.1 Gemmiger sp.
CGCAGGTTGAGGGTGCCGTGTGCCCGCCCCTGCGCGCAGCGGTAGCTTTGGCCCAACACCTCGGTGCTGCCGGTACAATCCCAGGTATACCAGCTTAAGCCCGCATCGTAGGCGGCAGCGGCCAGCACCACCTTGAACACCGACCCCGCGCTAAAGGTGGCCAGTGCCCGGTTGATGAGGGAGGTATCGTTGGCCCGGATGCTTTTGCCCACATCGCGCGGGTCGTATTCGGGGGTAGAGGCGGATGCCAGCAGCTTGCCGGTATCGGTTTCCATCACAAGAATGCAGCCGCGCGGCATCTCGGCCTGGGCTATCCCCTCACAGGCGCGCTGGATATCGGCATCCAGGGTCAGGCGTACCCCCGCGCACCCGGCGGCGGTGGCGGCCGTATAGGCGGGCTGTGTGCCTGCCAGCAGGCTTCCCTGGGCGGTGGTTGCACATTCCACCACATCCTGCTGCTGGTGGTACAGTAGGTCGTCGTAGGCAAGCTCCAGCCCGCACACCCCATGTGCCTCGCCATCCAAATAGCCCAGCAGGTGGGTGGCAATGGGCAGGGGCAGGTACCGTGCCGCGCTATCGTAGGTGTAAACGCCCTCAATCGCAAAGCTGCTTTCCACCTCAATTAAAAAGGGGGCGGCGGCGTTGCGGCGCTGGTACAGCAGGGTTTGTTGGGCATAGGGCACATAGGGGAAGAGCCTGCTGTAGCTGGCATCCCCCGGGATGCACAGCGCATACCGGGTTTGGGTGTAGCCCGTTAACCGGCGGCCCTGGCGGTCAAAAAAATTGCCGCGCGTGCGGGGTAGCGCCACGGCGCTGGCCGTTTGCGCCACAGCACTTGCGGCATATTCGGTATCGGTGCTAACCCAAAAAACGCGGCATAGCATCAGGCAAAATAGTGCAACCAGGGTAAAGCAGAGCGCAAGCAGGCGGCGGTTGGTCACAGGGCATCCCTCCTGCCCAAAGG
>JAQUSS010000043.1:974-18887 GCA_028710135.1 Gemmiger sp.
TTTGGCGGTGGGCCTGCCCGGCCTGCCTTGCCCACTTTACAAAACAAATAGCGGCATACCCCAGCAGGATGCAGGGCAAAAAGCCCAGGGCATCAATGGCTACATCCTGCCACATCCCGGCCCGGCCCGGCACAAACACCTGATGCAGCTCATCGGTGGCGGCATACCCGGTGCAGAGCAGCGCCGCCCAAAAAATACCGGCGGCATTGCGGTGGCGTGTGGGTAGGGGCCACTTTTTTGCCCCCGGCAAAAAGGGAGTGCCCCAAAAAGCGTTGACCGTAAGCGCCATGCTAAAACCCAGCGCGCAGTAGATGTATACGTGCGCCCACTTGCGCACATTGGCGTTAAGGTTTGAAACACTAAACCACCCCGGGCTCAGGTTGCGCCCCCAGGTGCTGGTTTGCAGCTTTGCCGTAACTTTTTGGCTTAAAACCGAAGATTGCGCCCCCGGCTGGGCCGAAAGGCAAAAGATAACCCCCATAATTGCCACCGTGCAAGCCAGCAGCAACCATTTGCTTTTGCCCTTCATCCCCTACCCCCTTTCTTTTATATGCCCCACTCAGGCGGGCAAAACATGGCTTTGCTTCAAAAAATCTTCTACCGTTTTGCGGTAGGCGGCGGGGTCGGCCGCGTAGCTGCGGGCATGGGCCGCCCCGGGGAAGGTTTTTACCACCTTGATGCCGGTGGTTTTGGCCGCCGCGTTCTTTGCAAGCATGGCAAAGGGCACAAAGGTATCTTCCTCCCCATGGATAAACAGCATGGGGGTATCCCCACTTTCGGCCACCGCGGCGGCCGGCTCCACCTGCTGCATCCACACCCCGCACCGCAGCCGCGCAATCAGCAGGGCAATGGGCATCAGCAGCTTTTCGGGCAGGTAGCTGTAATCCTGCCGCATCACGTGGGTAAGCTCCTGCCGGACGCTGCAATAGCCGCAATCCTCCACCACAAACGCAAGCTGGTGGTCCAGCGCGCTGTGCAGCATAACGGTTGCGCCGCCCATGGATTCCCCGTGGGTGCCCAGCAGGCAATCCTGCCCAAAACGCGCCCGCGCCCAATCGCATACGGTGGCCAGATCCCGCGCTTCGCAATAGCCCATGGTGGTGGGCTTTTTGGCCGAAGTACCATGGTTGCGATGGTCGTACAGCACCACCTGAAAGCCCAAATCTCGGAACATGGCCGCATATTTCAGGCTACAAAACCGGTCCACACCAAAGCCATGTACCACCACAACCACCCGCTCTTTACCATCCGGCAACGGGATATCCGCCCTGCGGGGTATGTAGGTGCAGGAAAGTGGATACCCATACCGGCTTTGCAGGGTAAAATCCTGCCGCTGCCAGCCGGTTTCCCAGTCTGCGGGGTTGATGTTATATTTTTTCATCTCCTCGGCGTGCATCTGCGCGGGCGGCTCGTAAGATTTTGGGTTCATAATAATATCCGAGAGCAACCACCCCGCCACCAACAAAACCACCACCAGCAGTGCCAGCACCGCCAATAACCACATCCACATCCGAACAATCGCCACCTTTTTTAAAATCCTGTATTTTTATTTATTATAATCGTTTTTTGGCAAAAAGCAAAGGCCGGGGCCTGTTTTGGCCCCGGCCTTTGCCGGTTCTTGTTGCTATTTGCGCAATTTACGCGGTTTGCTTAGTACATCCCGCCCATATCGGGGGCTGCGGGGGCCATGGGGGCCGGCGGCTCCGGCAAATCGACAACCAGGCTCTCGGTGGTAAGCACCATCGCGGCAACACTGGCGGCGTTCTCCAGCGCGGAACGGGTAACCTTGGTCGGGTCAACAATGCCCGCCTCAATCATGTTCTCAACATACTCTTCCTTCTGGGCATCGAAGCCGTAGTTGGGCTTGTTTGCCTTGAGGATGTTGTCGATCACAACGCTGCCTTCCAGCCCGGCGTTGGCGGTAATCTGGCGCAGCGGGGATTCCAGCGCCTTGCGCACAATCTTTGCGCCGGTGCGCTCGTCACCCTCCAGCTCGTCAATCAACTTATCCAAAGCGGGGATGGCGTTCAGGGTGGCGACACCGCCGCCAGCCACAATGCCTTCCTCAACGGCTGCCTTGGTGGCGTTGAGAGCATCCTCAATGCGGAGCTTTTTGTCTTTCATCTCCACTTCGGTGGCTGCGCCAACCTTGATAACGGCAACGCCGCCAGCCATCTTGGCCAACCGCTCCTGCAATTTCTCTTTGTCGAAATCGGAGGTGGAAGCGGCAATCTGGGTGCGAATCTGGGCAACACGGTCGGCAATGGCTTGCTTATCGCCGGTGCCGCCCACGATGGTGGTGTTATCCTTGGAAACCTTGACCTGACGGGCCGTGCCCAAAAGATCCATGGTGGCATCCTTCAGCTCATAGCCAAGGTCGCTGCTGATAACGGTAGCGCCCGTCAGGATGGCAAGGTCTTGCAGCATCTCCTTGCGGCGGTCACCAAAGCCGGGGGCCTTGACGGCAACCACGTTCAAGCCACCGCGCAGGCGGTTGATGATGAGGTTGGAAAGCGCATCGCCATCCACATCCTCGGCCACAATCAGCAGCTTGCGGCCAGACTGAACAATCTGCTCCAGCAGGGGCACAACATCCTGGAATACGCTGATCTTTTTATCGGTAATCAGCACACTGGCATCGTCAAAAACGGCTTCCATCTTCTCGGTATCGGTAACCATATAGGGGGTGACATAGCCGCGGTCAAACTGCATACCTTCCACCACTTCGGTGTAGGTTTCGGCGGTGGTTTTGTTCTCCTCAATGGTGATAACGCCATCGGAGGTAACCTTTTCCATCGCGTCGGCAATCAGCTGGCCAATCTCTGCATCGCCTGCAGAAACCGTGCCTACCCGGGCAATATCTTTGCTGCCCTTAATTTTTTCGCTGTTGGCTTTAACAGCGGCAACCGCAGCGGTAACGGCCTTCTGCACGCCGCGCTTGATATCCATGGGGTTTGCACCGGCGGCAACGTTCTTCATGCCCTCGTTCACAAACGCCTGGGCCAGTACGGTGGCGGTGGTGGTGCCATCGCCCGCAGCGTCGTTGGTTTTGGTGGCAACCTCGCGCACAAGCTGTGCGCCCATGTTTTCAAACGGGTCCTTCAGCTCAATTTCCTTGGCGATGGTAACACCATCGTTGGTGATAACCGGGCTGCCAAACTTTTTGCCCAGCACCACGTTGCGGCCCTTGGGGCCAAGGGTAATTTTAACGGTATCGGCCAACTGGTCAATACCTGCACAAAGGGCGTTGCGGGCTTCAACGCCCTGTTTAATCTGCTTTGCCATAATCTATTCTCTCCTTTACGTTCTATCCAACATACTTGTGATGTGGTTTGTGGGGTGTTTATTCTACCACTGCCAAAATGTCGCTCTGGCGGACGATGGTGCACTCTTCACCATCTACCTTAACCTCGGTGCCGGAGTATTTGCTGGTAAGCACCTTATCGCCAACCTTAACAATCATCTCAACATCTTTGCCATCCACATTGCCACCCGGGCCAACGGCCAAAACCTCGGCTACCTGGGGTTTCTCTTTGGCGGTGCCGGATAGAATCAGGCCGCCCTTGGTGGTTTCTTCTTCCTCGACCAGCTTGATAACGACGCGGTCTGCAAGAGGTTTGATTTTCATAGTGAAGCATCCTCCTATAAATAAAATATTTTGTAAACGTTGTTTTAGCACTCCATATCTTTGAGTGCTAGACTTATTGTAGTCAGTTGCGTGCAAAAAATCAAGGGGCTAAAGTATAAATTTTTTGTGAACTTAAAAAATTATCCTAGCACCGCCTATTTTTTTGCACTTTTTTATCTGAAAAAGCCTTGTTTTTTAGGTGTTTTATTGTGGCGGCCAGCAAACCCGGCTGCAAAATGCCAGCGCACCTGTTTTGGCAAAGGGCACCGCACGGTTTGCGGCTGTTGCCAAAAAGCGGCAGCCCGCGCAAAAGGCAGGGCTGCCGCTTAGAAGTGTATTCGGTTTTAGCGCGGTAGCTGCTGGTTTTTGTACCGCTTGCGCACCGCACCATATTCAAGCTGGGGCTTGCCCCCCTCAATGGTATCAGCATCAATCACCACTTTGGTGATGGTGGGGTCGGAGGGTATTTCGTACATAATGGGGATCAGTGCCTCCTCCACCACGCTGCGCAGGCCACGGGCGCCACTTTTGCGCTCAATGGTTTTGCAGGCAATGGTGTGCAGGGCGGCATCGGTGAAATCCAGGGTGGCATCGTCCAAATCAAACAGCTCCTTGTACTGGCGCACAATGCTGTTTTTCGGCTCGGTCAACACCCGTACCAGGGATGCCTCGTCCAGCGGGTCAAGCACCGTAACCACCGGCAAACGGCCAATCAGCTCGGGGATAAGCCCAAACCGAACAAGGTCGTCCGGCTCTACCCGGCGCAGCAGCTTCTGCTTGGTTTCATCGGCATCCAGGTTGGTTTTCAGCTGGCTGCCAAAGCCCAGGGAGGAATTGTCGGTGCGCTTTTGAATCAGCTTATCCAGCCCATCGAACGCACCGCCGCAGATAAACAGGATGTTTTTGGTATTGATCTGGATAAATTCCTGCTGGGGGTGCTTCCGCCCGCCCTGGGGCGGCACGTTGCTGACGGTACCTTCCAAAATTTTAAGAAGGGCCTGCTGTACCCCCTCGCCGCCCACATCGCGGGTGATGGAGGGGTTTTCGCTTTTGCGGGTAACTTTATCGATCTCATCGATATAGATAATGCCGACCTCCGCCTTGGGGATATCAAAATCGGCCGCCTGAATCAGCTTGAGAAGGATGTTTTCAACATCCTCGCCCACATAGCCGGCCTCCGTCAAGGTGGTGGCATCCGCAATTGCAAAGGGAACGCCCAACATTTTGGCAAGGGTTTGGGCCAGCAGGGTTTTGCCGGTGCCGGAAGGGCCAAGCATCAGCACGTTGGATTTTTGCAGCTCCACCGCGCTGTTTTTGCCCGATAAAATTCGCTTATAGTGGTTGTAAACCGATACCGCCAGCACCTTTTTGGCATCCTCCTGGCCGATAACATACTGATCCAGCCCCGCTTTAATTTCAGCCGGGGTCAAGATGCGGATGCCCTCCAAAGGGTCTACGCCGGTGCGCGGCTGTGCCGCGCGGCGTTGCGCGGTGGCGCGGGGCGGTGCGGGGCGTTCTTCTTTGTTCATTGCGCTGTAGCACATATCAATGCAATCTTTGCAGATGTTCACCCCCGGGCCGATAATCAACTGTTCGACCTGGCTTTGGGTGCGCCCACAAAAATTGCAAACCAGTTCCCGCTCTTTACCGTCCTTGCCGGAAATTGTATTCGCCATTTATTGCCCCCGTGTTTTAGTGTTTGGAAATGATAGCATCAATCAAGCCGTAGTCTTTCGCCTGCGCTGCCGTCATATAGTTGTCACGGTCGGTATCCTGCTGGATGGTTTCCAGCGGCTGGCCGGTGTACCCGCTCAACATTTCGTTCATCCTGTTTTTGATATGGATAATATGCTCTGCATGGATGTGAATATCCGATGCCTGGCCCGAAATACCACCGCCCGAAATTAGGGGCTGGTGAATCAAAATTTCGGAGTTGGGCAGGGCAAAACGCTTGCCCTTGGTGCCGCTGGCCAGCAAAAAGGCCCCCATGGAAGCCGCCATCCCCACGCAGATGGTGGATACATCACACTTGATGTACTGCATAGTATCGTGGATGGCCATGCCATCGGTGATGGAACCGCCTGGGCTGTTGATATAAAAGCTAATGTCCTTCTCGGGGTCCTGCCCCTCCAGGTACAAAAGCTGCGCCACCACCACGCTGGCGGAATTGGGGTTTACATCCTCGCTCAAAACAATAATGCGGTCGTTCAACAAGCGGGAGAAAATATCGTAGCTGCGCTCTCCACGGGCGGTCTGCTCTACAACGTAAGGTACCAAACTCATGCAGGTTCCCTCCAATTTCATAATTTGTTAAAATTTGCCGGTTTGAGAAACTGACCGATACGGTGCCCTGCGGCCGTATCGGTCAGTGTTTTTACATCCGATTTTTGGAATTAGTCTTTTTTCTCTTCCTCGGCCTTGATCTGCTCAACGGCGATCTCGGCCTTCTCTTTTACAAGGTCGATGGCCTTGTTGACCGCCAAATCCAGCTTAACCGCATCGGCGTTCACAATCCCGCGAACCTTTTCTTCTTCCATTTTGTAGGCTTCGGCAATCCGCTTTACCTCGGCATCAAACTCCTCCTCGGTGGCCTGGATGGCCTCCTTGGCGACGATTGCTTCCATGGCAAGGCGGGTCTTAACCTGCTTTTCGGCCTGCTCGGCAAACTGGGCGCGCATCTGCTCCATGGTCATGTTCATATACTGCAAATACATATCCAGCTTGAGGCCCTGCTGGGAAAGGCGATACTCGAAATCCTGCACCAGCTCGTCCACGCGGGAATCGAACATAGCCTGCGGAATTTCGCCCTTGAGCTCCGAGATGATAAGGTCAATCAAATCGCTCTCAACCTGTTGGTCAGCCTGCTTCTCGTTGTTGGCCTCCATGCCCTTGCGGATGGAATCCTTCAGCTCGTCCAGGGTATCGTACTCGCTCACGTCCTTGGCAAAATCATCGTCCAGGGGGGGCAGCTCCTTGTACTTAACCTCGTGCAGCTTGATTTTAAAGGTTGCGTCCTTACCGGCAAGCTCCGCAGCCTGGTATTCCTCGGGGAACTTGACGTTCACATCAAACTCCTCGCCGGCGGCGTGGCCAACAACCTGGGCCTCAAAGCCCGGGATGAAGGAGTTGCTGCCCAACACCAAGGAATAATGCTCGGCCTTGCCGCCCTCAAAGGCGGTGCCATCCACAAAGCCCTCAAAATCGAGGTCAACGGTATCGCCGTCCTCCGCCTTGCCCTCGCGGGTCAACAGGCGGCTGTTACGGTCTTGCATACGCTTAACTTCGGCCTCAATGGCCTCTGCTTCCACAGTCTTGACCTTTTTGGTGGCCTTTAAACCGGTGTACTCGCCCACCGCGACTTCGGGCTTGACGGCAACCTTGACCTTCAGCACAGCGCCCTCGGCCTCGGACATCGAAACCACCTCAGGGTCCGGGCGGCCAACCGGCTCAATCCCGGCTTCCTTAACGGCAGCCTCGTAGTTTTCGGGGAACAGGTCGTTCACCGCGTCGTAATGGAAAATATCCGCGCCATACATTTTCTCGATCATCGCACGGGGCGCTTTGCCCTTGCGGAAACCGGGAACGTTGTATTTTTTGCCCTCGCGCTTAAATGCGGCGCTGACAGCGGCCTTAAAGGCTTCGGCATCCACAGAGAACTGCAGTTCTGCCATGCTCTTTTCGAGCTTTTCACAAGAAATTAGTTTCATTTAATAATCCTCCAAACATAGAAGTACAAATTATTATACCATGGGTCAAACGGGATTACCAGACCTATTTTAAATTTTCGTGCGCATTAGGGCCACTTTTTGCTTATGCCCGTATCTTCCAGGGGCAAAACCCCAGCCCATCGGCCGAAATCAGCTTATAAACCACCCCACCTTGCGCCCCCTGCACCGCAAACCGAATGGCCTTGCCATGCAGGTGGCCATACCAGCATTGGGTGATGCCATAATCGCGCAGCACCGCCAAAATATCGTCTGCCTCGCCCCCACGGTAGATGGGCGGGTAATGCAAAAACACCAGCTTTGGCAGGGCGCCCGCCGCCGCCAGCGATAATTTTAGCCGCCCAACCTCCCGCGCCATCACCTTGGCATCCTGGGGCTCGCTATCATCAAACATCCAGCCGCGGGTGCCGCACAGGGCCACGCCATCCACCACACAGCAGTTGTTGTG
Organism: Gemmiger sp.; assembly: GCA_028710135.1. Lineage (GTDB taxonomy): Bacteria > Bacillota > Clostridia > Oscillospirales > Ruminococcaceae > Gemmiger. The sequence continues at coordinate 8,776 of JAQUSS010000043.1, forward strand.
CAGAATGTGCAGGGTATCGAACCCCTGCTGGGCAAGGTAGTTTTCCATCTTGCGCTGGGTTGTCCACCAATAATCGTGGTTGCCCTTCAGCAGCCACTTTTGCCCCGGCAGGCTTTGCAAAAAGGCAAAATCGGCGGTGGCGGTTTCCAGCTTCATGGCCCAACTGGTATCCCCCGCCAGCACCACGGTATCCTCGGGGGTAATCAGCCGCCGCCAGTTTTGCTCCAGCTTGGGCAGGTAACCGTCCCACCCCTCAAAAATATCCATCGGCTTATCGGTACCCAGGGAAAGGTGCAAATCTCCAATTGCAAAAATTGCCATATTTCCTCCGTATAGCGCTTTGCCCGCACGGCCATACTAGAGGCAGCCCAAGAACTTCGCGCAAACCATGCGCAAAGAAAGGAGGCGGCCTTTTATGAACGAAAGCACCGAAAACAACGTGATTCCCGGCATCTGCTGTGATGTAGAAAACTGCATTTACAACAATGGCTCCTGCTGCTGCACGGCGGACGAGGTTCACGTAAAAACCCGTACCACCGAGCCGGAAGAAACCATGTGTGAAACCTTCTCCGAGTTGTAACTTCCGCATCGCGGCAGGGCAGAAAAAGCGTGGGCGCGCTTTTTCTGCTTTTTATTTGCTTGAATTTTCTCGAATTTGCTCAAAAATCGGGGCCTAAATATCCGCCCCCAGGGCCACCGCGCGGATGTCCTCCGGCGCAATCACCTTGGTAAAGCGCACCGGCAGGGTATCCAGAATCTTGAGGGAGGCGGGGGCCTTCTCCCCTGTTTTTTCGCACAGCGCGGCCATGGCGGCAAAATCGCTTTCGGGCACCGGGCCGCCCAGCGCGGCCAACACGGCGCGCGGGAACTTGAAGGGGCTGGCCGTTGATAGCACAACCATCGGCACACCCGCCCTGCGGGCATCTTCCGCTACGCGGAAAGCCACCGCCGTGTGGGTATCGCAAAGGTAGTGGTCCTGCTCAAACCGGGCGCGAATCTCGGCGCTGCCCGCCGCATCATCGGCACAGCCGCAGCCAAAGCTTTCCTGCAATTTGGCCAGGGTAGTGGCATCCACGGTATAGCGGCCGGTGGTGGCCAGCTCCTTCATCCAACCGGCCACCGCCTCGGCGCTGCCGCTGAGGTGGAATAGAAGGCGCTCGAGGTTGCTGGAAATCAAAATATCCATCGAGGGGGATTCCGTCTTATAAAATTCGCGCCGGGCATCGTAGGTACCGGTTTTAATAAAATCCGTCAGGACGTTATTTTTGTTGCTTGCGCAGAGCAATTTGCCCACCGGCAGGCCCATCTGCTTGGCATAATACCCCGCCAAAATATCCCCAAAATTGCCGGTTGGCACGCAGAAATCCACCGGCTCGCCCAGGGCCAGCACGCCACTTTCCACCAAGCGATAATAGGCGTAAAAGTAGTAGACAATTTGGGGGGCAAGGCGGCCCCAGTTGATGGAATTGGCGCTGGAAAGGCAGTAGCCCCGCCCTTTCAGCTCCTCGGCCACAGCGGCATCCCCAAAGACCCGCTTTACGCCGGTTTGGGCATCGTCAAAATTGCCGTTCACGGCATAGACGGCCACATTCTCCCCGGGTTGGGTCACCATTTGCAGGCGCTGAATCTCGCTGGTGCCGGCGTTGGGGTAAAATACCGCAATCTCCACCCCGGCCAGCCCCGCATAACCTGCCAAAGCCGCCTTGCCGGTATCGCCCGAGGTTGCCACCAAAATGCGGGTGGTTTCGGTTCGGCCCAGGTTCTTTTTGGCCTGCACCAGCAGCTTGGGCATCAGTTGCAGGGCATAATCTTTAAATGCGCAGGTGGGGCCGTGCCACAGCTCCAGCGCATACAGCCCCGCCCGCACCGGTTGCAGGTGGCCCGCCTTGCCGCCAAAGGCCGCACCGTAGGTGGCCTCTGTGGCGGCTTTCAAAAATTCGGCGGGGTAATCGGTCAGGTAGCCGGCCAACACCTTTTCGGCCAGGGCCGGGTAGCTTAACCCCTGCCAGCCTGCAAGGTCAGCCTTAGGAAAGCTTTGGGGTACAAACAGCCCGCCATCCGGGCTGATGCCCCGTGCAATTGCCTCCGAGGAAGATGTTGTAACGGGGGAAGTATTCCTTGTGCTTTGATACTGCATAAGCGTACACCTCTTTGTTTGGTTTTCCATCAATTCCATCAACACGTAAACGCATCCTTGATGCAATGCACCTGCCAACCCGTTGGCCCCGGCCAAACCTCCACCACATCAAAACGGATGGTGGTATCGGCATAGGGGCTTTTTTGCAGGTAAAGCTGTGCCGCGGCAATCAGCCGCCTTTGCTTATAATAATCCACCGCCAGCGCCGGCGCAAGCCCCCCGGCATCGGTGCGGGTTTTCACCTCGGCAAAAACCAGCACATCGGCTTTGTATAAAATCAAATCCAGCTCCCCCAGCCGGGTGCGGTAGTTGTGGTTGAGGAGCAGGTACCCCTTGCGGATATAGTATTTGGCCGCCACGGCCTCCCCTTTTTGGCCAAGGGCTGCCGTTTCGGCTTTATCCATGCCAGTAGCCCTGCTTTTTTAAAAAGCTGCGCCGGTAAAAGGGCTGGATGCCATATTCTGCAATCAGTTGGTAGTGCAGCGCTGTGGGGTAGCCCTTGTGCTTGGCAAGCTGGTACTGGGGGAACTCTTTATCCAGCGCCAGCATATAACGGTCACGGCTGACCTTGGCCAGCACCGAGGCCGCGCCGATGCTGGCGCTGGTGGCATCCCCCTTGATAACCGCCTGGCAGGGCTGTGCCAGGCCCGGTGGGCAGCGGTTGCCATCCACCAGCACATAATCGGGCGGGAGGGATAGCCCCGCCACCGCCTGGGCCATACCATCCATGGTTGCCCACAAAATGTTCCGCTCGTCAATCTCCTGCGGGGAGATAAATACAACCTTGTAAGCAAGGGCGCGGGCGATAATTTGGTCAAACAGAATTTCCCGCTTTTTTTCGGTCAGCTTTTTGGAGTCGTTCACCCCTTCAATGGGGTCGTCCGGGTTGAGGATAACCGCCGCGCAGCACACCGGCCCGCACAGTGGCCCCCGCCCTGCCTCGTCCACCCCGCAAAGGATGCCATGGGCAAGGCGCTGCTCGGCATCATACGCGTACAAGCGGGGGTCAGTCGTCATCTTGGGCAACATCTTCGCCCTCCTCGCCGTCAAAATCCGCCTCGGGCTGGCGCTGGGGCGGGCGCTCCAGGGAGATGCGCCCCCATTTGCTGGCCCTAAACTCCCCCACCAGCATGGTGGCGGCCCGCTCGGTATCGGCCTCGCCACCCGACACCAGCATCCCGCGCTTGCGGGCAATGGCCTGCAATAGGTCGTAAGGGGGCAGGGCAAGGGCATCCTCGCCCAATTTATACCGTTCAAGCAGTTGGGTGGGGTAAATGGAGCGCACGCTGCTGAGCAGCCCGCAGGCAAGCTCCTCAATATCCAAAATATCATCCTTGATGGAGCCGATAAAGGCCAGGTGGGTGGCAACCTCCAGGCTGTCGAACTTTTTCCACAGTACCCCGGGCATATCCATCAAATCGAACTCGTCCACGGTAATCCACTGCTTGCCCCGGGTCACACCGGGGCGGTTGGCCGCCTTGGCGCGGGCAGACCCCGCCAAATTGTTGATGAAGGTGGATTTGCCCACGTTGGGGATGCCCACCACCATCACATGGATGCGCGCGCCCACCATGCCACGGTTACGGCGGCGGGCAAGCAAGGCCGAAAGCTCCCGCTCGATGGGGGCTTTTACCGCCCCTGCGCCACCGCGCTGCTTGGAATCCATCGCCAGGCAACCCGCCCCCGCGCTTTGGAAATAGTGGAGCCACTGTTTGGTGATGGCGGGGTCGGCAAGGTCGGCCTTATTCAAAAGATACAGGTGGGGTTTGCTTGCCGTAATCCGCTCAAGCTCGGGGTTGAGGCTGGAAAGTGGAATCCGCGCATCCAAAATTTGCAGCACGCAATCCACATTTTTAATCTCAACCTCCATCAAGCGGAGAGTTTTGGTCATATGGCCGGGGAACCACTGGATAACCCGGCGGTTGATCCCTTCATTCTCGTTCATGTTATTGCTCCTGTCTGGTGAAGGGGAAAATGCGGAACAGCACCTTGCCCAACACGTCCCGCGGGTCGATACAGCCTACCTCCTGCGAGCGGCTATCCAGAGAGTGGTTGCGGTTATCCCCCATCACAAACAGAGTGCCTTCGGGCACGGTGAGGGGAAAATCGCGGTCCTCTTTAAGGTAGGTGGGCTCGGCGGTGTAGGGTTCCTCCAGGGCTTGGCCGTTGCGGTAAACCACCCCGGCGGTAAAATCAATGTCGATGGTATCCCCCGCCATACCAATTACCCGCTTAACCAGGGGCTTGCCGTGGGGGGTGTAACTATCCACCACCACCACATCCCCATAGGCCGGCCGGTAGGGCTGGCTGGTGATGATAACACGGTCTTGGTCTTGCAGGCCGGGGTTCATGGAGGCACCATCCACCAGGCAGATGCGCGCCACAAAGGTAAACAGCAGCAAGATTGCCAGTAGGGACAGGACGATAGAATCCAGCCATTCTAAAAAGTTTTTGTTTTTGTTGTACTGTGCTTGCGTAGCAGCCGCCCCCCTTTGCCGCCAATTTATGGCGGGATATGAAAAAAGGGAGAACTTGCGTCCTCCCCTTTGGTTATGATCAAATACGCTCCTTGACCTTGGCAGCCTTGCCGGTACGGCCACGCAGGTAGAACAACTTTGCGCGAGCAACCTTACCGTGGCGAATCACCGTTACGGAGTCTACAAACGGGCTGTTGACGGGGAAAACACGCTCCACGCCGACACCGTAGGAAGTACGACGAACGGTGAAAGTTTCTGCGATGCCGCCATGCTTTTTAGCAATAACGGTACCCTCAAAAGCCTGGATACGTTCCTTCTCGCCTTCCTTGATGCGAACGGCGACACGCACGGTATCACCGACCTCAACGCTCGGCTTATTCTCTTTGATCATGCCCTCTGTGATTTTTTGCATTGCGTCCATGGGTAAATTCCTCCATTTTTTCTCGACGTTCATTCCCGAAGCTTCGGCAGAGGACCGCCTGTTTAATGATAATCGTCATTATCCACCGGTGGCCCGGTGACATTAACGCCTAAATATCATAGCACAACAGCATCTATTTTGCAAGGAAATTTTTACAAATCTCTCTTTTTTTGGCCTTGCCGAGCCATGGCCGCCCCAAAATCAACAAAATTCGGTTTTATCGGCCTTGTACAGCCCGGTGCGCAGGATAGAACACTGCCATATGGGCAGCTCGCCATAGGTTTTTAGGTGTTCTAACAGCAGGGCGGGGTTCAAATTCAGCCCATCGCCTGCCGGCAGGCAGAGCAGCAGGTAGAGGGTATCCTCCTCCTGCCGGTACTCAATTTTGGGCAGATGCGCCTTCAAATCCAAGGTTTTGGGGCCGCTTTTTGTCTTTTTGGTAACCGGGGCGCTCTCGGCTGCGTTGTAGGCTTCCAGCAGCGGGGCGGCGGTGGCGGGCATGGTTACGGCATAGCTGCTGTAGGCAATGGCGGCGGCCTTATCCCCCACAGGGGCCACCCTTTTCACCACCAGGCCGCGCGGCAGGCAGGCCGAAAGTGCATCCTGCCAGCCGGATAAATCCAGCGGTTCGGCCTCGGTTTTTACGTCACAGCTCTCGCACAGGCTCTCCTGCCCCAAGGAGAGTGGGCAGGCAAAGGTCAGGTAAATATGGGGGTTAAAGCCCAGGGTGTACCACACCGGCAGGCCGCTGCGCTTAAGGGCGCGGTGCATCACCCGCTGCAAATCAAGCAGCGAGATATAGGCGGCCTCTCCGCGTTTTTCAAACCAAATCCTTACCGTAGTCAAAGCATGGCCCTCCTAGCAATTTGTTGGCACCGCAGCCGCTGCACTGGCGGTTGCAGGGCGGCGATACTTCGGCCTTCAGCGCCTTCTGGTATTCCCGCACCAGATGCGCATGGCTTACCCCCACATCCAGGTGGGACCATGGGGTAATTTCATTCAGCGCAATCTCCCGGTAATTGTAGAAATCCGGGTCAATGCCACAGGCGGCAAAAGCCTCCATCCAGCGGTCGTAATTAAAAAATTCTTCCCAGGTATCAAAAAATGCGCCGTTGTGGTAGGCTTTTTCAATCACGTTGCCCAGACGGCGGTCGCCCTTGGCAAACACCCCCTCCAACACGCTGGTGGCGCTATCGTGGTAGTTGATTCGTATTTTGCGAGAGCGCACACAGCTTAACAGGTAGCGCTGTTTTTCTTTTAAAGCCTCCCGCCTATCCTGCGGGCAGAACTGGAAGGGGGTATCCGGCTTTGGCACAAAGCAGGCCACACTGGCCGTCACCTGCACGCCCTTGCCCTTGGGGCGGTCGGGGTTGCTGTAAAAAAGGTCTACCACCTGCTGGGCGGTATCGGCAATGCCCTTGATATCCTCCATGGTTTCGGTGGGTAAGCCCATCATAAAATACAGCTTGACGGCGGTGTACCCCTCGCGGAAGGCGATGGTACAGGTGCGCTCAATCTGCTCCCAACTCACGTTTTTGTTGATGACATCCCGCAGCCGCTGGGTGCCGGCCTCGGCCGCAAAGGTCAACCCGCTTTTGCGCACCTGCGTTGTTTTTTGTAGCAGCGATTCCGAAAAATTATCCACCCGCAGGGAGGGTAGCGAAAGGCTGACATGGTCGCAGGTGGCCCAGGCGTTCAGCTTATCCAAAATAGATTCAAGCTGAGAATGGTCAGAGGTGGAAAGGCTGGTCAAGCTAAGCTCATCGTAGCCGGTATTGTGGCAAAGGGCGCGGGCGGCCTCGCTAATCAGCTCGGGCGAGCGCTCACGGAAGGGGCGGTAAAGCTGCCCTGCCTGGCAAAACCGGCAGCCACGCACACAGCCCCGTAGCACCTCCACACTGGCACGGTCGTGGATGGCCCCCACCATGGGCACCACAAAGCTTTTGGGCGGGGCAAACGCATCCAAATCCTTAACAATTGCCTTGGTAACGGTGGCGGGCACCCCGGGGCGGTTGGGGGTGATGGCTTCAATCCGCCCATCCGGCAGGTAGTGTACGTCGTAAAAAGCAGGCACATACACACCGGGAATCTGCGCCAGGTTTTGTAATAGCTCCAGCCGCGTAAGGCCGGTTTTTTTGGCCTTTTCCACCTCGGCGCAGATATCTTGCAGCATCTGCTCACCCTCGCCAAGCTGCATCACATCAAAAAAATCAGCCATCGGCTCGGCATTGCAAACGCAGGGGCCGCCCGCAATAATCAGCGGCCAATCCTCCCCACGGTCCGCCGCGCGCAGCGGAATGCCCGAAAGCTCCAGCATGGCCAGGATGTTGGTATAGCAAAGCTCATATTCCAGGGTAAAGCCGATGATATCAAAGTCCCGCAGAGGGTCTTTGCTTTCGAGGCAATAGAGGGGTATCGAAAGGCGTTCCATCTCCGCCTTCATGTCCACCCAGGGCATAAATGCCCGCTCGCACCACCAGTTTTCGTGCTGGTTCAGCAGTTCATACAATATTTTTTCGCCCAAAAAGGACATTCCAATCTCGTAGGTATCGGGGAAGCAGAAGGCAAAGCGGATATCCACCTTGCTTTTATCCTTAAAGATGCAGCCCGGTTCGCCGCCCGTGTAGCGGCCCGGCTTTTGCACCAGGCTTAGGGCCTGCTTGAACTGCGCAGAGAAATCGGACATGATACATCCTCCAAATTTGAATTGTGCGGCATTGCCGGCAGCGTTGCGCAAAATGCGCCCCCTCCAGCTTACGGTTTTCTTATTGTACCCTATTTTTTTGACAATTGCAATTGCCATAACGCCCGCAAAGCGGCAATGGCCCGGGGCCCATCCAGCCCCGGCACCGGCAGCAGGTTGCAGCCCCCCACCAGGCAGTTGACCGCGGCAAACCAGTATCCCCCATAGCTGTAGCCCCACACCCTTTGCATCCCCGCAAGCGCCCCCAGGCACAGCAGGGCGTTTGCCAGGGGGCCGGCCAGCGCCAGCAGCAGCTCCTGCCCCGGCGGCAGGGCCACCCCGCCCATCCGCATACAGATGCCAAAGGCCGAAAGCTCCAGCCGTGGTGGGCAGCGCAGCAGCAGCCAATAGGCCGCCACATGGCCCCCCTCGTGCAGCAGGGCGCAGGCAAGGCCCATCCGCGCCAGGCCCAGCCCATCCCCCAACAGCAGCACCGCGTAAACCAGCAGGGTCAGCGCCGGGTCTTTTACCCGCAGGGTAACCAATTTAGGGCAGGCCCAGCGCCGGTTGTGGGTCATAGCGCACCCCCTCATGCAAAAGTTCAAAATGCAGGTGGGGGCCGGTGGCATCCCCGGTTTGGCCCACGGTGCCCAGGCACTCCCCCACCTTTACAGCCTGCCCGGGGCGAACAAAAAGGTATTGCAGGTGGGCGTAAAGGGTTTCGTCCCCGCCCGGATGCAATACCCGCAGATAGTTGCCGTAGCTGGTGCTGTACCGGGCCTGGCGCACCACCCCGCCCGCCGCCGCCAGCACCGGCGTGCCCTCGGCAGCGGCCAAATCCGCCCCGGTGTGGAAATCCTCCGCCTTGCGCTGCAAAGGGTCCGCTCGCCAGCCGTAGCAGGACGTTAGGCAAAGGTTCCCCTGCAAGGGGGCTGCCAGCGCAAAGCGGGGCTGGTATGCCTCGTTGCTACTGCCACCGGGCGGGCTGGCGGTATGCCCGTGGCGGGTGCGTTCAGGCGCGCTTTCGGCGGTGGCCACGCTGCCAGGCCCCGGTTGTGGCGCCTGCTGCGCGGCGCCGGGGGCGGTGGTTAGCTGGGCAAACACCTCCTGCGCGGCCTGGTAAACCGCATCCCAGCCGCCCATGGCGAATTTTACAAACTGGCGCTGTTCGGTCAAAAAATTGCTGCTTTCGGGGCGCAGCGCCTGGGTAAAGGCCTCCCGCAGGGTGGCATAGGTGGCGGGCTGCACCGTGCGCAGCACCAGCACGGCCGCCACTGCCAGCCCACAAATCAGCAGTTGTGCCCACAGCAGCAGGTTGCTATCCGCCTTTTGGGGTGCAGGCGGGGTTTGGGGTGGCGGGGTTTGGCGTGGCAGCTGCCCCGGGTAGCCCTGCCCATAGGGCGGCGTGGGAGCGTGGATGCCGCTTTTATCTTCCGGCTGCCAGCCCATACCCTGCGGCTGGCTTACATTCTCCCACATTGGCCCGCCCCCTTTCCTCTACCCTTTAAAGATATTCGCCGGGGGTAAAAAAGATGCAAAAGCCACAAAAAGTGCGCTGCCCATGGCCATTTTGCCAGGGGGCAGCGCACAGTTTTTATCGGGTACCCGGTGGTTATTCGCCCAGGGCCTGCCGCAGCATCCCCAGGTAACCATCCAATAGCTTTTTGGATTTTGTAAAAATGCTCAGCCCGTCGGCCTCCAGGGTGCATTCCACGCTGGTGGAATCGCCCCCGCCCAGCAGCACCGCCGTAAAGCTGCCCTTAATTTTGCCCTTTTCAAAGGTGCACGTAATGTGGCGGGGCTTTTCCTTGCGGGAAAATACTACCTTTGTGGTGGTTCCATCGGTGTTTTTTTCAATCAGGCGCATCTCATCGCCGGTGGGTTCCAGCTCGGCCACATCCTTGCGCCAGTGGTTCATCACAGGGTTTACCATGTACAGCCAGACCTTGTTCGGGTCGCAGCTGAAGGTAGCGGTGGCAACGCAGGTTTTCATCATTTTACACGCTCCTTTTTTGGGCAATTATTTTCCATTACCAAACAATTTATGAAATAACCCCCGAAACTGTGCCCGGTATACCGTTTGCCGGGTGGGGATGGGGGGCTTGGGCGGGATGGGGGGCTTTGGCGGCTTGGGCGCAGCAGGCGCGGCGGGCTTTTGCCGGGGCACCGGCTTTACCGGCGGTGTGGCAGCCGGGGGCTGCACATTCTCCCACCCGCGCTGGAAGTAGCCATACATGGCCATCTGGCTATCCACCGGGGCCACACCCGGCTCGGGCTTCACCTTTACATAGCTGCCATCGGGCTGCATCACCCGGGCATTTACGGTATCCCGCATCTGCAAATCCAAAATGCCGCGCAACCGCTTGGCAATTTGGCGGTCGTCCACGCGGACGC
>JAQUSS010000044.1 GCA_028710135.1 Gemmiger sp.
CTATGAATTGAAAGTAATCCGGCGACAACTTCAAATTTTTGCCTAAATCTATCGGCGTTGCGTACTCATTATCTTCCATGGAAGATAAAAGTTCATCTTCTTTGTCATCATCGCTTTCATCGGGAAGGGTATCACCTATCAGTATTGCGAATAGCTTTTGAATTGTAGAAATTACAACATCACCGTTGATATCCTCTTTGCGTTTCAGACGGTTGATTCTGTACAGCGCATTGAGTGCTTTTCCGTTTTCGGTCCTTTTAAACTGTGTGAATTCTGTTTCCGTCTGTTTTGCAAGATTATTTCTATCAACTAAAAATAGTACTCGGTTTGTATGGGTGTAATTCAATAATCTGTATGATGCGAGGCAGGCAAGGTATGTTTTGCCTGAACCGGTTGCAAGGATTGAGAGCGCTTTTTTCTTGCCTGCTTTAAGGGAAGCTTCAAGATTGATTTCAGCATCATATTGGCAGTCACGCAAGCCTGCTTTTTCAATTCTCGGTAAAGCGCCATACGCCGAATCTTTTTTGATTAGTTGCAGCATTTTCTTCGGAGAGTGCATTTCACTTATTTCGGCATAATTAGGATCTGGTTCAAGCATATTTTTAAAATAGATTTTATTACCGTTTGCAAGATAGACCAACGGTATCTGATGTGCAAACCATAATCCGTACCAGTTTTTTGGGTGTACAGAGTAATTTTCAGCCTGTTGTGCAACAATTTTGTCCAAACGATTTGATTCTTTCTTGGCTTCAACAACAGCGATTGCTTTGTCGTCCACAAACAGAAGAAAGTCGCTTTCTGTATTTCCCTGCATAAGTGCTTCTTTAACAGCAGAAGAAGTATTGGGTACATATTCATTGCGAGAAACAATTTCCCAGCCGGCGTGATTAAGCTGCTTATCTATTTTTATTCTTGCCAACTCTTCCGGTAGCATAGCAGTGGCCCTCCTTATGCTTTATTTTATGTTCCGATAATATTGAACTATAAGAACATACTTGATATAAAAACAAAAGGTTTCAGCAAACCCTTAAAAATTCACGCTTACACAATATCCATGATATCATCCATTGAGCATTCTAAAACAGAGCAAATCTTTACCAGCACTTCAACACGAACATCTTCGTTTCTTCCAAGCATTGCCATAGCGTTGGTTGTGGCCTTTGCTTGCTTACAAAGCTGCGTTTTGTTCAGTTTCCTGTCAATCAACAGTTTCCAAAGCTTGCCGTAGCACGTGGCCATGAAATCGTCCCTTGTTGCCTATAAATAGAAGGGGGTATTAACTAAAGTATACGCCCTGTTTTGGAAAAGCTCAAGGATTGCTTGAATCATTCAAGTATCTGCTTCGGTTACATTTTACCCAAGGTGCCGCGTCTTTGGGGGAATCTTGATACAAAATATCCCCCATTGAAACGCGTGTTCCAATGGGGGATTTGGTGCGACCGGGAGGATTCGAACCTCTGGCCCTCAGAGTCGGAGTCTGATACTCTATCCAGCTGAGCTACGATCGCATAATGATAAAATGCGGCAATCAAGCGCAATTTTATGGGGGCAGGCAAAACACAGTGGGCCGGTAACCCGATAACCGAGCAACCGAAAATCCCGTATCCGAACATCCGGGAAAGAGGTAACCACACTGCCCTTTTTAGGCTGCCCTAATACTATAGCACGGGCGGCGGGAAATTTCAAGTGCAAAATGGCTTGAAATTGGCCCCAAAATGCCTTGGAAATGGCTTGAAAATGCCAGGGCTGCATGATAAACTTGCTATAAAGCGGCGCTGCTTGCCGGGCCGGGCTGAATTTTTATAAAGGGGGCTTTGCTATGGGAAGCACGGGTCGCCGCCATGGGTTTACCCTGGTGGAGCTGATGGCTTGCCTGGCAATTTTGGGGGTGCTGGCGGCGGTGGCCGTGCCTAACCTTTTGGCCTACAGCCGCCGCGCGGCGCTGGCTGCCAACAACGCCAATGCCGCAACGGTGTACATGGCCGCCCAGGCAGGTGTGGCGGGGCTGCGGGCCGAGGGCCGCTTGGCCGGTTTTTTGGCAGCCATCCCCACGGCGGCGGGCACCGAGCATGGCAACCCCTTTGGCCCGGCGGAGAACCCTGCCACGGCAGAGAAAAACGAGCGTGTGTACGCACTATTTTTGAATAAAGGTGAATTTGGCGGCGGCGAGCTGAACGGGGACGGTCAGCTTGCCGCCGCTTTGCTGCGCCCTTACCTTTACGATGAAAGCCTGATGAACGCCGCAATTTGCCTGGAGATTGACACCGCCACCGGGGAGGTGTACAGCGTTTTTTACACCACCAAGGCAGATGGTTTGACCTTTGCCGCCGCCCCCCAACCCGGTGGCACGGGCGGCGCGGGCGGCAGCCTTTTTAGCCTGGCCGACCGCAGCGCTGCGGCGCTGGCCAAGGCGGCGGTGGGGTACTATGGGGCCGATGCCCTGGCCCAGCCGGCCCCGGCCGCCCAAACGCAGCTCCGCGTACAATCGGCGGCGCTGTATAACGGCGAAACGTTGGACCTTTGCTGGAGCGGGAACGCCGCGCACCAAGATTTGGATGTGCGCTACACCGCCACCTTTTACCCGGCGGGCGATGTGGAGAAAGAAGCACCCCTATTTTCGGTCACGGTGGATTTGTATGCCCTGGCAAGCGGGCCCAGCGGCTTTGGCACGGCGGAGGGCGGGGCCGTGGCGCTGCTGCCGGTAACCCGGTACACCCAGGAGGTGGCAACCAGCGAGGAGGATTGGTTCCCGCTCCATTACCAAAATGGCCGCTTTACCCTAACGCTGGATGCCATGTTGAGCGCCCAGCTTTTAGACGATTGCCTGGGCGGCACGGGCAACGCAGGCGGCACGGGCAACGCAGGCGGCACGGATGCCACGGGTGGCACGGCTAGCGCGGGTGGCGCAGGGCAGCAGGCCGAGCTGGTGCGCGCGGCTTTTTTTAGCATCACCCGGCTGGTGGCCGAGCCGGTTACCCTGTACGCCAGCATTGCGGCGGCCCCCAACGCCATGCCGGGCAACTGCTGCCTGCCCGCCGCCCCGGTGGATACCGGCGCGGCCAACACTCTGTTTGAGAGCGGCGCGCCGGGGGCGGCGGGCGGGTATACCGCGCGGCTGGGGGGCTTCCGGCACCTGTACAACCTGCGCTTTTTGGGCACGGCGGCAGCCGATTGCACCCTGCTGCCCGGCGGGTGGGATTGGACGGGCGGCGGCGTTACGGTTTACGGCTGGCCCCAGGCCGAGGGGCTTACCCTGGCGGGCCGCCTGCCCCAGCCTGCCACCCCCACCGCCGAAAACCCGGTTTGCTGGCCTACCCTGCCACGGCTTTGCGCGGGCCAGCGCCTTGGCCCGGCGGCAGAAAATGGAAGGGAAACCGGGGAAGAAACGGCGGGGGAAAGCGCGGGGGAAACCGCAGCAGAAATGCCCGGGGAAACGGCGGCAAAAACCGCAGGGGTGACCGAGGCCGGGGCAACCGCGCCCGGGGCAACGCCCGGGGCAACCGAGGCTACGGTAGCCATCCGCCACCTGCAATTGGGGGCGGCCTCGCTGGGGGCGGGGGCCGCCTACCTGGGCCTGGTTGGCGAAAACTGCGGCAGCATTGCGGGCATCACCCTGCGGGATGTATCGGTTGCCGTGGGGGTGGATGCGGACGGAAACTGCGATGAAACGCAGCTTTTGCCAAGCCTACAGGGCGTGGGCGCGCTTTGCGGGCTGAATATAGGGGCCGTGGAGCGGGTGACGCTAGCGCAGGAAGCGTCCGAAAGCGGGCAGTTTGCGGCGGCGGTGCTACTGCCCGAGAAAACCGAAAAAAACCCCGAAAACGCGGGCGAAAATGCACCCGAAAGCGCAAATGACAGCGAAAATCAAAGCGCGAAGGAAAGCACGGCGGCCACGGCCAGTGCCCTGCGGGGCATTGGCGGGCTGGTGGGGGTTGCGCGGGCCGCAACCCCGGCGGAAAGCGCGGATGGTTACGCGGTGGCCGAATTATCGGTAACCGGGGCGGTGGCGGGCTGGCTGGTGGAACCCCAACCCACCCCGGCCACCGGCGCGGCCCTTTTGCCCGATGCGCGCACCGGCGCGGCTGCGGCGGCGCAGTACCCGGCGGCGGGCATTGGCGGGGTGGTGGGGTATTTGGAATGCCCCGCCGATGCCACCGTGGCCAACCTGCAAAGCGGTGCGGATGTGGCGGGCAACCTGTTGGTGGGCGGCGTGGCGGGCTGCCTGGCCGGGCCGGATGCCCCGGCAACTGCGTCAACCTCCGCAAGCGGGTCGACCCCGGCAAGCCTAGCAGCCCCAACAAGTGAGCCGACCACGGCAACCCCAGCGGTTACGGTGGTGGGGCTGGCGGCCAGCGGGGTTACCCGGGCGGTTTGTGGCTATCTGCCCGCGCAAAGCCGGTATGCCGGGCAATTTTTTGGGGGCGTGGTGGGCTGCTTGCGCCAGGCAACGCTTTGCGGGGCGGTGGCCCAGGGCGCGGTGGAAGCCGATGGGGCAGATTTTGTGGGTGGCATTGCCGGGTATTTGGGCGGCGGCGGTGTGCTGGATGCTGGCTGCCAAGCAGAAAATCCCGTGTTGGGGCGTTGTTTTGTCGGCGGCCTGGCGGGCGGCAGCAATGGCCTGGTGCAGGGGGTGCGCTGTGCGGCCCAGGTTACCGGGGCCACGTATACCGGCGGCCTGGCCGGTTGGAACGCGGGCGAAATTGTGGATAGCCAATTTACCGGCACACTGTTGCCGGTGGAAACTGCGGCGGCTGAAAAGGCGGTTTTGGGCGGCGCGGTGGGCGAAAACGGGCCAAGCGGCAGGCTGGATGCCGTTACCGCCCTGCTGGATGTTGATGCTAGCCCCGCGGGGGCCTGCACCGCTCTGGGCGGGGTGGCGGGGCGCAACCGTGGGGTGGTGGCCGGTTGCCGCTACGCCGGGGTGCTGTGCGCCCAAAATGCGGGCCAAACGGGCGGGGCTGTGGGCGGCATTGTGGGGGAGAATGCCGAAAATGCCACCCTTGAAAACTGCGTTTTGGGTGGTGCAGTGCCCGAAAAAGGCGGCGAAACAATTGTGACAAAGGTAGCGGCAACCGGCGGTTTTGTGGGCGGTGTGGCAGGCTGGAACGCCGGGGGCATCACCCACTGTGGCAGCGAGGCCGCGCTAGAATTGCCCCAACAGCTTGTGGCCTTGCTGGCGGCGGGGGATGCCGGGCGGGCGGCGTTGGTGGCGGCGCTAGAAGCATCCAGCTTTGCGGGGCCGTGCGGGGTGGACGAAGTGGAAACCCCACAGGCAACAAACGAGGTAACCCTAAGCCTAGTTGGCAGCGGCTGGCTGGGCGGTGTGGCGGGCGGCAATGCCCCCAGCGGCCAGCTTGCCGATTGTGCCACCGGGGCATGGTTTGTGGAGGCGGCTTTCCCGCCCGAAGGCACCCCAGCCGCCCCCCTAACCCAAACCGAGCCAAGCGCGGTGGGCGGGGTGTTGGGGGTAGATTACGGCACCGTGGGGAACGCGCGGCTCATCAACTGCGCGGCGGTGCGGTGCGCCACCGGGTATAGCAGCCTGGTGGGCGTGGCCTTTGCGCCCCGCGTGGGCGGCGTGCTGGGGGCCGGGGTTGGGGCCACGCGGCTTTCCGGCGCGGTAAACTGCGGCAGCGTGGCGGGTGGCGGCGGCTGGCTGGGCGGCATTGCCGGTTATGTGGAGCAGCCGGGCGGCAAAACGCCAGAAATACAAGAAGTGCCGGGAATACAAGAAACGCCAGAAATACAAGAAATGCCGGAGCTTCAAGATTGCTACAATGGCGGCGCGCTCTCGCTACAGGGGGCCGGGGCCTGTGGCGGGGTGTTGGGTATGCTGGGGGCCGGGCCGGGGCAGGGCCTGGCCGTGCGGTACAGCCAAAACGCAGGCAGCATTTTGGGGGATTTGCGCGCCGCCAACCTGGCCGGCGGGCTGGTGGGGGCTGTGGGGCCGGCGGGCACCCTAACCCTCGAAAATTGCCGCAATGGCCCCGGCGGGGCCGTGCAGGGCGGCGCGGGGGCAAGCGGGCTGGTGGCGTGGCGGGGCGATGCCGCCACCCTTACCGCCCGGGCCACCACCCAGGATGGCCCGGCCCCGGTAACGGCGGGCCTGCCCTTGGCGGCCACCGGCCTGGCGGGCGGCCAGCTTGCCCCGCTGGATGCCCCGCCCCTACCCCCAGAACCCGACCCGGCCACCCCCGAAACCGCCACGCCGGAAAGCGGAATGCCTGAACCTGGAACCCCGGAACCCGGAACCTCTGACCCCGGAACCCCCGATCTTCCCAAAAAGCCAAAACCCGAACCCCCCAAAACCCCCGAAACCCCCGAAACCGCCACCCCCACGGGGTAATTTGCGCCGGAAATTTTATCATTTTATAGCAAGCAACATCACAAGAAATAGAACAAGAAATAAGAGCCGATGAACACCGCCACCCGGCAACGTTCATCGGCTCTGGTTTTTGCAATACAGGGGTACCGGCTGCTTGTGGCGGCTGGGGCGGCCTGCCGGTGCAGGGCGTTTAACGTTTTATCCGGCGGTATGGCCATACCTACCGCGAGGAGGGCCGAAAGTAGGCCGGCAAGCGGCGGAACCCCTTTGATAAACCCGAATATGGATAAGCTGCCCATGGAGAGAAGCTGGGTAACAATGCTCAAGTTTGGTAAAGAAGCAATAAAACCAGCAGGAACAGCAGCCGACTATTCCAAATGATTGAGTTAGGAAAAAAATTGCGTTATGATAGTGCCAAAGGAAGTGATGAATATGAAATTGAGAGAGGAATTTACTTGTCCGTTGGAACTTGTTCACGATATGATTAAGGGCAAGTGGAAACCGATTATTTTATGGAGGCTTCGGTTAGCACCAACTTCATTATCAAAATTAGAAAAAGATATTGACGGCATAACACAAAAAATGTTGCTGGAACACCTGAATGAGTTAGTTGATTACGGATTTGTAGCAAAGAAATCTTTCGAGGGTTATCCGCTTCATGTGGAGTATTCTTTAACGGACGGACAGGGACAAGAATTGCTGGAAGCATTGAAAATAATGCAACATATTGGAATAGAATATCTTAAAGCACAGGGCATGGAAAACGTATTAGATGAAAAGGGCGTTGTGCCAGAATAATACCAACAAAAAAGTGGGTAATTTACTTTTTGCCTCCATGTGGTTATGATGTGACTGAAAACAAACCACACGGAGGTATTTATTATGATTGTTACAAGTACAGGAATTGTTAATGGCATTATTCAAGACCAGTTTGGTGGACGTGGAACACAATTTAATGAGAATGGAATACCGACTTATTCTTTACCGATAAAAATTGAAAATGCGCCTGAAAACACACAGTCTTTTGCTCTTGTGTTAGAAGATAAAGACGCTTATCCTGTTACTGGCGGATTTGTATGGGTACATTGGTTAGCAGCCAATATTACACGTTATGCGTTACAGGAAAATGAAAGCCAGAAGGCAACCGACTTTGTTCAAGGTTGTAATAGTTGGACAAGTATGCAGGGTAATCAACAGAGCGAAGAACTTTCCTGCTTTTATGGTGGAATGATGCCACCCGATAAAGCCCATACCTATGAACTTCATATTTTTGCATTAAGTAAGCAACTTGATTTAAGCAATGGATTTTTGCTTAATGCACTATATCATAAAATGGATGGGTACATTTTAGCTGAATATACGTTGAAAGGTATTTACAACAAGATATGAAGCCATATCCCCTAAAAATAGGAGGACGCATAGTAAAAACAGTTACTGCTGTATTTCTGTGTTTTCTTATTGATACAATTAGGACTTCTGGCGTTCCTTTTTATGCTGCAATAGCAGCAATCCTTTGTATACAACGCAACCCCAAAGACAGTTTTCAACAAGCTGAAAATAGAGAAATTGCAACGGTCATAGGTGGATTATGGGGAATGGGATTTTTAATATTTGAAAGATATGTATATGCAATTCCTGTGGAATTTTTACGCTATGCTGTTTTGTCCCTCATGCTAATTCCAATTATTCAATCTTCTCTTTGGCTACATCAAGAAAAAGGAACATTCTTAATGTGTGTGGTATTTCTATGTATTGCTGTTACGCATAAAGGAGATGAAAATCCAGTGATTTTTGGATTGAGCCGAATTGCAGACACTACTATCGGCATCGTAGTTGCACTAATCGTGAATACACTACCATTCAAACGGCAGTAAGTTATATTTTGCAATGAGTAGCGCAACCAGCCGGAGCAGCCAACGGGCAAGGTAAACGGGCTGCGCCCGCCCTTGATAGCCCCAGCCCCGCCCGGTTTTGCCGCTGGGGAACCAAGGGGCGGCAGCAAAGTGCGCCGCCCGCCGCGCAAAATTACCGCTTTCGGGGCAGGAGGGCGGCGGCGGCGCCCAGCCAGCTGAGTAGGGCGGCGGCAAGGCCGGGGTAGAGGGCCAGGCAAAACAGCTGGTACCAGCTTGGTACAAAATACCCGGCGGGGGCAACCGGGCGGTTCAGCAAAATGGTTTCAACCGCCATGGCCACGGTTTTGCCTTCCTCGGGGCTGCAGGGGTCCAGCCGCAGGGCAACTAGGCGGGTGCGGGGCAGGGTGTACAGGTAGCTGCCATCCGGCTGCAACGCGGGGAACACCCGGCGGTCCTGGCTATAATCCTGGCCGGGGGCCGTGGTGTAATACAGGCACATTTCCCGCACGGTGCCGGTGTAGCGCACATAAAGCTGTACGGTGCGCACCGTTTGGGCCGATACATCCTCCAAAATCATCTGTGGGTCGTTGGAGGTAGTTTCCAGCAGGGTGGCGCCGCCGCTATCGGTGCCGGTAACTTCCAAATCCGCCAGCGCAAAATCGGATACCGCAAGCGGCTGCTCCCGCAGGGTGCCGTTTGCCTTGGCGGCCATATCGGCGCCAAAATTCCAGGTAGAAACCGCCAGCCAGCCCACCGCTGCCACCAGGTAGCAAAGGGCGGGCAGGGCGGCCTTTTTTTGTAGCAGTGCCGTGCGCGTTTTCATGATGCAGCCATCTCCTCCATCGTAACCGGGGTGTAGCCCTGTGGGCCGGTGCGGTACAGCAGGGTTTCCCCCGCCAGGGCGGCGGCCAAATCATCGGCAAACAGGGGCGCGTAGCTTTCCACAAAAATGTCATCCAGATGGTCAATATAAATATAATCGCAGCCACTTTCGGCAACCAGGGCCGCAAATTGCGGCACCGTGTAGGGGTGGTAATACCGCTGGGGCACCCCCTCCTCGGTGGGCTTTAAGTTTGGCAGCCCAAAGGTGCCGCCGCCCCCTGCATAGATGTTTTTCTCGGCATCCGCCGTGCCCGAATAATCGACGATGACGGGGTAAAAATCAAACACGGCGGCAAACCAGTTTTGCCCGGTATCCCCCTGGGATACATAAAATACACGGTCCTCGGCGCCAAGGTAGCCGCAGGCGTAGGCGGCGCGGCTGCGCTGGGCCTTACGGTCTGAAAATTCGCCATCCGAAAACCCAAGCACCGAAAGCTGGGGTAATACAAGCTGGTTTAGGCGGAACAGCATCCCCACCGCCAACAGCAGCACCGCGCCCTGCCCGGCCAACGGGCGCAGGGCACTGATTTTTTTTGCGGAGTTGGCGCTGGGGTTGGCATCGGCTACCTGCAACACCAGCGAAAGGCAGGCCAACGCAACCAAAAACCAGCCGATATAATAGCTGTAAATGTAGCGGTTATAATCGGTCAGGCTTTCGGCCTGGCTCGGCTTAAAAATAAAGCCGTAGCTTAGGGCCAGCATCAGGTTGTAGCCCCCAAAGCAGGCGAGGGAAAGCGCCCCCAGCACCAGCACCCGCGCCCGCAGCAGGGCGCTGGGGGCCAGCAGGGCGGCCAGGGCAAACACGCCCAAAATCAGCACAACCAGCAAAATACCCTGGCCAAGCATACTCATCCGTCCGGCGGCGGTAAAAAACTGCCCGCCCATATCGGCCATGGCCTGGTAGAACTGGGCGCGGCGTTCCTCGTAGGCGGGGGCGGCGGTGCCGCCCAGCAGCATGGTGATGCCATTTACCACCACGCCCGATAACGGCAGGCTGGTTTCGCCCGCGCCGCCGGCGGCGGCGTTTTTGGCCACCAGCGCGCCCACGTACCGCACGTTCCACAAATAATAAATTACCAAAGGGCTTGCCATGCAAAGGGCCGCAAACCCGGTGCGGCGGGCAAGCCCCTTGCGGAAGGGGGTGCCGCCCGCAAATAGCCAGCCATCCACCGCAACCAACCCGGCGGCCACCAGCGCAAGCACAAAGGTGTTGGCCTTAATGTTGGCGGCTAAGGCCAGCACCGGCAGCACGGCCCAGCGCGGGGCGGCGGGGGCGCGGCGCAGCATCAGCCACAGCGCCACCGCGCCGCCCAGCACCAGCCCGGCTGAGATATCGCCGTAGGCGGTCATGTAGGTGGTGTTCAGGTAGATGGTGTGGTTGTAGGTGGTAAAAAAGTAGGGCACACACCACAAAATGGCCGCCAGGGGCACGGCCAGGCGGTATTGCCGCCAACAAACCCCGCCCAGCACGGCGGCAAACACCGCAAAGGCCAAAGCATCGTAGGCAAGGTAAATTTTCCAATCGGCATACTCGCCAAAAAACATAAAAAAGTAGCTGAGTAGGGGCAGGCCGGGGTTTTGGGTGGCGGCCCAGGGGGTGCCCAGGGTGGCGGTGGCATAAAGGCGGTTATCCACCTTGGTCAGCTTGGCGGCGGTGGCCCAAAGGCTAAGTTCATCAAAGCCGGTGGCCATGGGCTGGCGGGCGTAAAAATAGATGGCAAACGCCAGGCAAAGCAGCCAAAACAGCACAGCCCCCGGGGTAAACAGCGCTCGAAAACTACCGGTTTTGCCCGGCAACCCGGCGGCCACCAACCCGTTTGCCGTTTTTTTGGCAGCGCCCGCTTTGGCGGGCAGCAGCGCCCAAATACCCAGCCCCAAGCAGGCGGCATAGAGCAGGCAGATGCCGGGCAGCAGCAAATCCACCACGCTGCATAGGGTAAGCCATAGCACAATGGCAGATAGCGCGGTAAGGGGGGCCAGCGCGCTGGGCAGCCGGGCTTTTAGGGTAAGGAATGCGCAAAGCAAAAAAAGCGCGGCCAAAGCGGCCAAAACAGAAAGCAATTGCATGGTACGTGGCCCTCCTTGGCATTTTTTAAAGTTTGGGCAGCGAGCCATAAGGCGATGAGAATGCGGTTGCCGCTGCTGCGGTTGATTGGGATGCAGTTTAAATTATTCTAAAAATAGAATATTATGAAAGTTCTTTGCCAGGCTTTCTTTCAAGAAAGCCGCGTATCCCCCGCGCTTCGCCCAGCAGCGCAGCCGCCAGGGCCGGCAGGCCAAGCAGCAGCAGCCATGCCCCGCCGGTTGGCCAAAACCGCAAAAACCACGCCCCCGTGGGGTTTAGCACCAGGCCGGTAAACCGGGTGGGCACCCCGCCCACGCTATCCGGGTCCACCCGCAATGCCGCCACCATCCGCCCGCCCAAATCAAAGGTATATTCCCCCTCGCCGGTACAGGCGGCATACACCTTTTGCGCTTCGGTATACTCGGTTTGGCCCGGCAACCGGTAATATAACGCTACGCTGCCTGCCGGTAACCGGTGCAGCGCGTTTAGGCGTACCGTTTCCAGGTACACCGGCACCTCGCCCGCGGCCTCCCAATAAAGCTTGGGGTCGTTATCGGTTGAAAGATACCAGTCGTCCCCCGGCTCGGGGGCGGTTTGCCATTCCAGGTCGTTATAATTCACAAAGCTTTCCATGGTTAAATCCCGGGCCGAAAGGGTAAGCTGGGGCATATCGCCGCTCGCCTTGTGGTATAGCATCACACCACACCCCAGCAGGCAATAAAAAAACCACCCCAGCCCCGCCAATAGGTAACAAAGCCCCAATAGGCGCGCCGGGCTCTGCTCGCGCTGCGTCATTGGCTCACCCCACTTTCGGCCACCGGCACAAAGGTTACGGCACTGCCCGTACCCTCCACCCGGTACAGGGTCGCGGGCATATCGGCTGCAAGGCCCCCCACAAACCCACGGCTGAAATCTCGGGCAAGGTAATCGTCCGAACGGTCAATCAATAGATAATTGCAGTTTTTCTCTTGCAGGTAGGCTTGCAGCCCCTCCAAGGAGCATACCGCTTTATAATCGTACAACGTCCAATTTTCGCTCTCCACCAGGTTCATAAAATCGGAATCCCAGCGGTTGGTGGCATCGTCGCCCCAAAATACCCCGCCAAACCCACGCACCACCGTGGCCGTCAACTCGTAATTGTAATAATACCAGCGCGTTGCATCGTCGCCTTGGCTGATCACCAAAACGCGGTCGTTCCAGTTCAGCACCTCGTTGGCGGCGGCGGCGCGGTTTTTAATATCCCGGCGCAGCGCATACCGGCTGTCGGCGTTGCTCCAAAACCCCGCCACCGGCACCCCGCGCCAGGCAACTAGGCCCAACACACAGCCGCAAACCGCCGTTACCAATAGGGGCGCGGCCACGGCGGCGGCCCGGCCGGCAACCGGAACCTCCACGGCGGCAGCGGCGCGGCCCAATAGGCATAGCATGGCCAGCATCCACCCCGCATAGTAGGGGCCGATGTACCGGGCATAATCCTTCAGGGCAAGGGCCTCCACCTCCGAAAAATTATAGTAGTATAAAATCAGGTGGAAGAGGTAAAACGCCGCGAACGAAAGCCCCAGCCCCCCCCACGCCAGCACAACCCGGCGGCGCGGCGCACCCCTGCCCGCAAGCAAAAAGGCCGCCGCCCCCACCGCCGTGATGGCCGCCACCGCCAGCGCGCCGCCCCCCACCACACACACCTTGGTGGTAAAAAAGGCGCGGCCCATCAGGGCCATCAATTGGCTGAATTTTTCGGTGCGGCCAATGCCAATAAACTGCGTTAGCCCGCCTGCCAATACCTGGCCCATCCCAAGGCCCGCGCTGCCCACGCTGGTGCCCCCGGCCGCACCGGTGGCGGCGGCGGCGTACCGGCTCCAGCTTACAAACACGGCCAGCACCGGCAATGCGCGCCCCAGCGCCTGCAACAGCGCCATAAATAGGGCGCGGGGGCGCTGTTGCAGGCATTGGGGTGCGGGCGCGGCAAACAGGGCATCCACAAACATCACAAACACGGCAATCAGGGCGTAGGCAAAACCCATATCCTTGGTGGCCGTAAGCAGGGCGGCGGGCAGGGCCGTAAGCAGAACACCCGCCCACCCCTTGCAGCAAAAATAAAGGCAGAGCGTGCCCCCAAACAGCAGCGCCAGGGGCACATCGGCCATGGCGTTGGCGTACACGGTGCTAACGGTGCCCACCGGCACCGGCCCAAAAAAGAAGGGCAGCACCGCCCCGGCACCCAGCAAAAGCAGGGCATGGGGCCAATGCTTTTTGGAATTTTTGGGGGAGGAGGATACTACCGCCACCGGGGCAAGGGCGGCCATAAACAACATATCGTACCCGGCAAGGCATTGCCACTCGCTGAACTTGGGCGATAGCCCCTGGAATAAATAGGAGATTAAGGCCATGGCCGGCATCCCGGCGCGGGCCTTCAGGTTGCCGGGGGCCAGGGGGTAAAGCATATTTTGCTCTTTCAGCATTTTGGCGGCGGTGCCCCAAAAGGTGAACTCGTCCCACTGGGTAAACAGGGGTTGCAGCACCCCCAATAGCACCCAGAAAAAGGTGGCCGCCGCCCCAAAAAACAACACGCCCGGGCTGCACAGGGCGTTTAGCAGGGCGCGCTTGCCCGCCCGGAAGCCACAGTACACGGTGGCGGCCAGCAGCGCGGCGTACACCAGCAGTAGCCCCAGGTGTACCACCCCCGCGTACCCGGCGCAAAGCAGCACCAGCACACAGCCCGCCAGGGTGGGCAGGGGCAGAAGGGCGGCATCCAGCCCGGATACCGCCGCCACCGAAACGCAAAACGCAAAAACCAGCGCCAAAACCAGCAAACCGCCGATGGGGGATAGGAAGGCCATAGGGGGACACCACCTTTCTGTAGTTTTAATTTTTGATTTTTAATTTTTGGGATTTTTGGGATTTTTGGGTGGGCCAAAAACGGGCAAAAATGGCAAAAATGGCCAAAAACGGCCCGGCACCCAAGGAAAAATGCGAAATTATGCAAAATTCGGAATATCAAAGCTATGCAAAATCGGGAATATTAAATTGGCAAGGTTAAATGGTATAAATGGGGCCAATCCAATAGTGCTGGGCAAGCAAAAGCGCACCCAGCGCCGCATGGGGGGCAAACAGCAACAAGGCGTAGCGCTCGGCGCGCTGGGGGGAGAGGGCCGGGGCCAGCCTACGCGCCAAAGCACCGGCCAGCACCATGGCCGCCAGGCAGAACACCGGCAGGAAATACCGGGCCTGCAACCCAACAATGCGCACCATGGTTACCGGGGTGTAGGTGATATACATGGCCGTCATGGCACCCACCGCGTACACCAGGCAAAACAGCAGCAGCCATAGCCCCTGCCGCTTGGCGGGCGCTGCCAGGGTGGGGGCATTTTCGCGCGGGTGGGCGGTGCCAACCGCGCCACCCAGCACCGCCGCCGCCAACAAAGCCAGCGGGCCGGTGGTGTTTAGCAGGGCTATGGGCATATCCTTCCAGCCAAACAGGCCAAGCTGGCCGATGAAAAAGTCGTTCTCATACAGTGTGCCCACCAGCACGGCCAAATACCGCAGCGGGTTTGCCAGCACAAAGCGCAGCTGGGCAAGCTGGTTTACATCCTCGCCACCCATCCGGGCAATCACATCATAATGGTAGCGGAAAACCGTGCCATACCACTCTACCAAGCCGGTAGCGGCCAGGCAGCCTGCCAGCATGGCAAGCCCCCAGGCCCAGCGGCGGCCCTTGGCGCAAAAACGGGCCTTGGGCAGGCACAGGGGCAGCAAAACCCACAAAAGGTTCAGGTAGGGCTTGGCAATGTTTACCCCCACGCAGGCAATGGCATAAAGTAGCATGGTTTGGGTATCCCACCGGCGGCGGGTTAGCAAGGCCAGCATCAGGTAATAGCAGCCCAGCAGGTAGGCATCGTAGCTTAAGCTTGCCCCCATAAATAGGGATAACGGCAAAAGCATCACGCACAAAAGCACCGGGCGGTACCGCTCGGCTTTTTTTAGCGCCAGCCAGCAGAGCAGCAGGTAGACGGCCAAATTGCCCAGCCGCCCGCCGTACAGGCAGCCCAGCGCCCCCAGCCCCAACAGCCGCGCCACCACCATGCCCAAGGCTTGCGGCAAAAAGGGGAGGATTAAAAAGCTGACAGGCTCGGTGACGGGGGTGGTATCGGCACGGGAAAAATAAGCGCCAAAGCTATCGGCAAGGCCCTGCACGGGGCCATCCTCCCCGTATTGCTTGAGGGCGTACCCCGCGTTCGAGTAGGCGGTTACCTCCCCGGTGTCGGGGTCGGTGCGCAGCCCCTGGGAGGTATGGGCGTTCACCCAGGCACCGGGCAGGGCGTTGGTAAGGGCGGCCACATCGTCGGGGTAGGTGCGGGTGGCATCAAAATCAAAATGCCCCTGGCTGATGGAATACGCCCGCAGGTAATAAACACTTTCATCCGGGGCCTGCATGGGCGGGTTGGCAAACACAAACAGTACCCCACAAAGGGCAATGCACAGCGCGCCCTTGGTGGCAAAGCCCATGGCACGGCGCACCAACAGGGCTGCCAGCACCGCGCCCACGGCTCCCGCCACGCATACCCCGGTGATCAGCAGCGGGGAAAGCCGGGTATCCAAATAATAAAATACCCGCCAATAGTAGGCCCACGCAACCCCCAACAGGGCGGCGGCGATACACGCAAAGACCCACCGTGCGGCAGGCTGCGGCGCGGTGGGGCGTTTAAAAAAAGGTTGCTGTTTCATCCAAAATCTCCGTCCTGGCAATTGCGGGTTACAGGATATATTGCCCTACCTTGTAGGAATCCAGGTTTGCCCGCAAAAAGGAAATGGTTTCGGCAAGGCCCTGCGCAAAGGTGTAGGCGGGTGCCCAACCGGTCATCTCGCGCAGCTTATCGGCGCTGCCCAGCAGGCGGTTCACCTCGCTGTTTTCAGGGCGAAGGCGCTCGGCCTCGCAAAGGATGGTGGCGGCGGGGTTAATTTGGGCAATCAGCTCGGCGGCAAGCTCGCCAATCGAATGCTCAATGCCGGTGGCAATGTTTAGCTCCTGCCCAACCGCCTGCGCACAATCGGCAATGGCCATAAAGCCGTGGGCGGTATCCTTCACATAGTTAAAATCGCGGGTGGGGGTCAGGTTGCCAAGGCGAATTTCGGTTTGGCCCGCCAACAATTGGGTAATAATGGTGGGGATGATGGCCCGCCCGCTTTGCCGTGGGCCGTAGGTGTTAAAGGGCCGCACAATGGATACCGGCAGCCCAAAGCTGCGGTAAAAGCTTTCGGCCAGGCGGTCGGCCCCAATTTTGGTGGCCGAGTAGGGGCTTTGCCCCTGGAAGGGGTGTTTTTCATCAATGGGCACATATTGGGCCGTGCCGTATACCTCGCTGGTGGAGGTGACAAGCACCCGGTGGGTATCCAGCTCCCGCGCGGCGTTCAGCACATTTAGGGTACCCTTAATGTTGGTATCCACATAGCTATCGGGGCTGTGGTAGGAGAAGGGGATGGCAATCAGCGCCGCAAGGTGGAACACCCGCTCCTGCCCGCGCATGGCGGTGCGCACACCGTTGGGGTCCCGCACATCGCCCATAAAAATTTCAATCTCGTTTTTAATTTCGGGCGGCAGGGTATCGACCCAGCCGCAGCTGCCAAAGGAATTGTAAAGGCAGAAGGCCCGCACTTTTTCGCCGCTTTTCACCAGCTCCTCGGCCAGGTGGCTGCCAATAAAGCCGTCCGCGCCGGTAACAAGTACTGTATGTGCCATAAATTACTCCTTTTGTGAAAGGGGAACCCCCCATGTAGCAAGCTTGTAACGGTAGTATACCGAATTATTACAAATTAGTATAACCGATTTTGCGTGGGATTTCAACCGCGTAATCTACAGGGGCGGCATGGTTCCGTCATAAGGCCAGCCCTGTGGAATAAAAATTGAACAAAACAGAAATTTTAAGATGCCGTACTGGACAAACCGCCCCTGCATTGTTATACTAAATAAGCAAAGTGTTACATGATATTACAATTAAAAGGAATAATTACCATTTGACTGTCGGCATTTTTTTGCGGGCTGATTTTTTCGGCTCAATTTGATGGAAAAGAGCGATTCAAATGATCAATACAATGAACGAGCTGCCCTTAAAAATCACCATGCTGGGCGGCTTTCAACTTTCAGTGGGGGGCAAGCCGGTTATGGCGGCGCTGGGGCAATCTCGCAAGGCAACGCTGCTGCTGCAATACCTGCTGCTGGAGCGGGAGCGCCGCGTTACCCACACCGAATTGACAGATTCTATCTGGGGGGGCGAATCGACCGCCAACCCCGATATGGCGCTGCGCGCAATTTTGCATCGCTTCCGCAATATGGCGGATGCCGAGGGGGTTGCGGCGTTGCAATCTTGCATTATCACCCACCGTGGCTCCTACCAGTGGAACAATGCCCTAAACTGCGAAATTGATATCTACACCATGGAAAAGCAGATGGAGCAAGCCCGCTTTGAGCAGGGCGAGGAGGAGCAGATTGCGCTGTTTACCTCGGTTCGCAAGCTGTACAAGGGGCGGCTGCTGCCGGCATCGGCCGGGGAGGCCTGGGTAGAGCGGCGGAGTATGCAGCTGCACGCCCAATACAAAAGCGCGTTGTATGCCCTTTTGGATATTTATAAAAAGCGGGGCGAGCTGCAGGAGGTTGTGGCCCTCTGCCGCGAGGGGGTGCAGCTGGACCGTTTTGACGAACAGCTGTATATGGAGCTGATTTTGGCCCTGAAGGAGCTTGGCAGCGACCCCCTGGCCCAACAGGTGGCGCAGTACGCGGGCGAGCTTGGCTACCTGCATTTGAGCGGTGGCCCCTCGCGCGATTTTAGCGCCGCCTACCGCCGTATGCTCAAGGCAGACCGAAATATGGAGGGCGATATCCAAACCATCTCCCAAACCATTGAGGAGGAGGACGACACCGAAGGGGCATTTTTGTGCGATTATACCACCTTTAAGGCCGTTTGCAAGCTGCATTTCCGCATACAGGAGCGGTACGGCACGCCGGTATTTTTGGCGGTGGTTACCCTGGCGGGGGTGGGCAACCGCGCCCACCCGGAAGAACAGGCCGATGCCATGGAGCTGCTGGGCACCCTGCTGCGCAGCCAACTGCGCCGCTCGGACGTGGCGGCCCGGTACAGCAAGGCCCAGTATGTGCTGCTGCTGAACGGCCTGCTGGAGGAGGATGGCGGCGGCACCCCGCTGGAGCGGATCAAAACCGCCTTCTACCGCGACCCCCGCCATGCGGGCTATGCCCTAACCTACCGCCTAAAAACCTCCACCCAACGCCCCGCCCCCCTGCCGCCCGATAAACGCAAGAAAAAGTAGGGGGATTTTGGGCCGGTGAAGCGGTGGTAAACGCAAACCTATCAAATACGCCTGATGTTAAATGATGGCCCGGCGGGGCAAACCTATAAAATACGCCTGATGTTAAATAGCCCGGCGGGGTAAACCTATAAAATATAGTATTTTTTCGTGTCATTCCTAAAACTCGTTAGCGTGGATTATACGGACACTTGAAACGCTTGAAAGTGCCTTAAACACTGGCTTTTCTCCATTTTTTTCTTTATAATCTGCCCAGCGTTTCAAGCGGATTTTCTCAAATAACTTGGTGAAATGGTGCCCGAATGGTGCCCACATTCCACGGACGGATATAAAAGGCTTTAAGGAGCGGTAAGGGCTTGTGCGTT
>JAQUSS010000045.1 GCA_028710135.1 Gemmiger sp.
ATACCGGCGCCGTTATCGATATGCTGGGGAAGGCGCTAAGTCAGGGCAAAGAAGCTCAGCAACTGGCCCGGGAAGCCTCCCTATACTTACGCGATTTACTCTTGTATTTAGTTATAGGAGAACAGACAACCTGATTGTAATCCTCAACGACAATGAAATGTCCATCTCCAAAAACGTGGGGGAGATGGCCAACTACCTGACCCGCCTGCGCACCGACCCAAAATATTTCCACGCCAAGGCCCATATGGAAATGATGCTGGAAAGCATCCCTGTTTTGGGGGATGGCATGGTCAAGCTGTTGCAGCGCGGCAAGCAGTTTATCCGCCGTGGCATCTACCACTCCACCATGTTTGAGGAGATGGGCTTCCAGTACATTGGCCCGGTGGATGGGCACAATGTGCAGATGTTGAGCCAGCTTTTCACCAATTTGCAGGAGCAAACCGCCCCCCTGTTTTTGCACGTAGTTACCCAAAAAGGGAAGGGGCTAAAGCCTGCTGAGGAAAACCCGGGCGAGTTCCACAGTATTTCGGCGGTGGATTTGAACCACTTGACAAACCCCGAAATTTCGCCCAAGAATTCCTTCTCCAACCGGTTTGGTACCAAGCTGGCCGAGCTGGGGGATACCCACAAGAACCTTTGCGCCATCACGGCAGCCATGAAATATGGCACCGGGCTGCAATTTTTTAAGCACCGCCACACCGAGCGCTTTTTTGATGTGGGCATGGCCGAGCAACACGCGGTAACCTTTGCAGCAGGGCTGGCAAGCCAGCAGATGCTGCCGGTGGTGGCCATTTATTCTACGTTTTTCCAGCGTGCCTACGACCAAATGATCCACGATGTAAATTTGATGAAGCTGGATGTGCTTTTTGCGGTGGACCGCGCGGGGCTTGTGCCCAACGATGGCGAAACCCACCAGGGCATCTACGACCCGGCATTTTTCAGCCATATTGGCATTGCCACCTATTCCCCCTGCAACTATGCCGAGCTGGAATACTGGCTGCAAGCCCTCATCGAAAAGGTGCATGGCCCACGGGCCATCCGCTACCCGCGCGGGGACGAGAAGGAAGCGCTATCGGCCCTGGGCTGCACCGGCCGCCCCTACGATTTTATTGAGAATACGCCGGGCGCAAAAACGGCCCTTGTAAGCTATGGGGCCGAGAGCGAAGAAATTTTGGCCGCCCGGGATCTGCTAGCGCAAGCGGGCCTTCCGGCCGATTGCTGCAAGCTGGTGCAGATTAGCCCGCTGCCCACGGGCCTTTGTGCCGATTTGATGGGCTACGATACCATCTTATTTACCGAGGAATGCGTTGCGACAGGGGGCATTGGCCAGCAGCTTTGCTACGCACTACAGCAGGCGGGCTGGCAGGGGAAATACCTGCTGCATGGGGTGGATAACACCAGCATTTTGCACGCCACCCTGCCGGATTTGCGCAAAAGCCAAAAGTTGGATGCCGCCGCCCTTGTTGAGGCAATACACGGTTAAGGAGAACCCCCAGTGAAAATACGCTTAGACCAATATCTGTTCCAAAACAATTTGGCGCAAAGCCGGGAGCGTGCCCGTGCGCTGATTATATCCGGCATTGTATATATCAACGGTCAAAAGGCCGATAAGGCGGGCGAACTGGTGCCGCCGGAGGCCAATGTGGAGGTGCGAGGCCACGATATCGGCTATGTAAGCCGGGGTGGGCTCAAGTTGGAGAAGGCCATGCAGGTTTTCCCCCTGCGCCCGGCAGGCAAGGTGTGCATGGATATTGGCGCATCCACCGGCGGCTTTACCGATTGTATGCTCCAAAATGGGGCCGTGAAGGTATACGCGGTGGATGTTGGGTATGGCCAGCTTGCCTGGAGCCTGCGCACCGACCCCCGCGTTATCAACCGCGAGCGAACAAACATCCGCCATGTAACCCCCGACCAATTGGAGGAACCTATTGAATTTTTTAGCGTGGATGTGTCCTTTATTTCGTTAAAGCATATTTTCCCGGTGGCAGATGCCATCTGCGCGGCGGATGCTGCGGGCGTTTGCCTTGTAAAGCCCCAGTTTGAAGCTGGGCGGGAAAAGGTGGGCAAAAAGGGCGTTGTGCGGGAGCCCGATACCCACAAGGAAGTAATTTTGGCGGCCATGGGTTATGCGGTGCAAAACCATTTTTCGGCGGAAGGGTTGGATTTTTCGCCCATCAAAGGCCCCGAGGGGAACATTGAATTTTTGCTGTATGTCCGCCACTGCGAGGCCGCACAACCCCTGCCCGAAAGCGCGGTGGATGCGGTGGTAACTGCCGCACACCAGGCGCTGGATAAACTGCCCAATCTGCACTAATTTTGCCTTAAGCTGCACAACAAACTGCCAAAAACTGCCCCAAAACGCCTTCGCCAAAGGCGGCGCGGTTGCCCCGCCGCTTTGGCAAATGCGTGGCGTTTAGGCCGTTTGACAATGAGGATGACGAAGCCATGGCTGTGTTATTGTATCCCAACCCCTTAAAGGATAGCGGCTTTGCCGTTACCCGCCGCGCTGCCGCCATTTTGCGGGAGAACGGCAGCACCGTGCTGATGGGGGAGGCGTTCCAACCTTCTTTGCAGGGGGAGGATATCTGTTTTCTGCCCCCGGCCCAGGCCCTTGCCCGGGCCGACCAGGTGGTTACCATCGGCGGGGATGGAACCCTGTTGCGGGCATCCGCCGAGTGTATAGCGGCAGGCAAGCCGGTACTCGGCATCAACCTAGGCCGCACCGGCTTTTTGGCCACCTGTGAGGTGGGGGAGCTGCCCCAAAAGCTTGCACGGCTTGCCACCGGGGCCTTCACCCTGGAATGCCGTGGGCTGCTACAGGCCGAGGCGGGCGCGGGGGCGTGGCAGGCCACCGCCGTCAACGATATATTGCTATACGGCGCATCCCGTTTACACCCGATGGATTATTCGGTTTATTGCGATGGCACGTTTGTTTGCCGCTACCGCAGCGATGGCGTAATTGCCGCCACGCCCACCGGCTCTACGGCCTACTCCCTCTCGGCAGGGGGGCCAATTTTGGATGTAGTAGCCCCCGTGTTTGAGGTAAACGCCATCTGCGCCCACAGTGTAAACACCGCGCCGCTGGTATTTTCGGCCAGCCGCCGCTTAACACTGGTGGCCGAAGCCGAGAACCGCGACCTTGTGTATGTGTGCGCGGATAGCAACCCGCCCTTTGCCCTGGAGCCGGGCGGCGGGGTGGAAATTACCACAGCCACCACCAGCCTGCACCTGGTATCCTTTGGGGAAGCCGCCCAGTTTGAGGCGATTGAGAATAAGCTAAAGAGGAGATGAAGCAGCGATATGAAAAGTGCGCGTCACCAAGCAATCATCCATCTGATTGAAACCTACCCCATTGACCGGCAGGAGGAACTGCTTGCCCACCTGAAGGCGGAGGGGTACGATGTTACCCAGGCCACCGTATCCCGCGATATACGGGAGCTGCGGCTGGTAAAAACCTCCACGGGGGATGGCGGCTACCGCTATATGTCAGCGGCAGAATCCGGCAAAATCACCCATTCACCCAACCGGTTTGAAACCATTTTCCGGGAGTCTGTCATCAAGGTGGACAGCGCGGGGCATATGGTGCTGGTAAAGTGTTTTTCCGGCATGGCAAACGCCGCCTGCGAAGTGTTTGACTCCAAACACTGGAACGATGTGGTGGGTACACTTTCGGGCGATGATACCTTTTTTATTTTGATGCGCACCGAGCAGGCCGCACAGGATATTTGCCGCGAGCTTGGCCGTTTTGTGCCCCACCGCTAAAAAAGATTTTAAAAACCTTGCATGAAGGGAGAGCAGCCGGATGCTGGCAGACCTGAAAATTGAAAACGTAGCCGTGATTGAAAAAGCCCAGGTACATTTTACCCCGGGCTTTAATGTGCTGACCGGCGAAACGGGCGCAGGTAAATCTATCCTGATTGATTCCATCAATGTAATTTTGGGTAACCGTGCCTCGCGCGAGCTGGTGCGCAGCGGCACGGCCAAGGCCAGCATCTGGGCCACCTTTACCGATATCCCCGCTGCCACCCGCGCCCAGCTTGAAAAATGCGGCTACGAGGCAGATAGTGACCTGCTTCTCTACCGCGAAATTTCGGCAGATGGCAAGGGTGGGTGCCGTATTAACGGGATGCCCGCCACCGCCGCTGTGCTGCGGGATATTGGCGCGGGGCTGCTTGCCATACACGGCCAGCACGATAGCCAAAGCCTGACAAACCCCATCACCCACCTGGCACTGCTGGATGAGTATGCCCAAAACCAAGCCCTGCACGAGCGCTACCATACCCTTTACCGGGAGCTGATTGTGGTAAAGCGCCAGATGGATGCCCTGAGCGCCAGCGAGGCGGATAAAGAGCGCCAAATTGCTGCCTTGACGGAAGAGATTGCCGCCATTGACGCGGCGGCCCTCAAGCCCGGGGAGGAGGAAGCCTTGCAGGAGCGCAAGCAGCTGATCACCCACGCGCAGGGCATCCTGGAGGGAATCAGCCTGGCGCACGCGGCCCTTGCGGGGGATGCGGACGATGCCTCGGTGCAGGGGGCGGCCGATATGCTGGGCAGCGCCGCCACCGGCCTTACGGCCAGCGCCCGGCTGGACGAGAGCCTGGCCCCGCTATCTGAAAAGCTGAACGACCTTTACTATACCGCCCGGGAGCTGGCGGTAGACCTTGCCGACCGGTTGGAATCCTACAGCTTTGACCCGGACGAGCTGAACCAGGTGGAAGCGCGGCTGGACGAGCTATACCGCATCAAGCAGCGGTTTGGCGCCGATGCCGAGGCTCTTTTAGCCCGCCGCGACCGTGCCGCTGCCGAGCTGGAAGGGTATCAATCGGGCGCACAGCGGATTGAGGAACTGGGCCGCCAAAAGCAAGCGCTGTATCGCAAGGCGAAGGACGCGGCCGAGGCACTGACAAAATCTCGCCTGGAAGCGTTTACCGCCATGAACAAACAGATGCGCTCGGCACTGGAATTTTTGAATATGCCGGGCATCCGGTTTGCACTGCGCCATGCGCGGGGGCCGCTTGCCTCCGCAGGGCAAGATTCAGTGGAGTTTTTAATCTCCACCAACCCGGGCGAGGAACCCAAACCCCTGGCGAAAATTGCCTCGGGGGGCGAACTTTCCCGCATTATGCTGGCGTTTAAA
This sequence comes from Gemmiger sp., assembly GCA_028710135.1. GTDB lineage: Bacteria > Bacillota > Clostridia > Oscillospirales > Ruminococcaceae > Gemmiger. Next base: position 5,138 of record JAQUSS010000045.1, read on the forward strand.
AGTGCATTGGCGGATAAAGATGCCATCCCCACCGTGATCTACGATGAGATTGATACCGGGGTATCGGGGCTAGCGGCAGGGCGCATCGGTGAAAAGCTGAAGCAAACCTCGGTGGGGCACCAGGTGCTTTGCATCACCCACACGGCCCAAATTGCCGCCGCCGCCGATAGCCAGCTACTAATCCGCAAAAGTGTGCGGGATGGCCGTACCTATACCGAGATACACCCCTTGGATTTGGAGGGCCGGGTAAAGGTGCTGGCCGCTATGATATCGGGTGATAAGGTAACCGAGCTAAGCCTTGCCAACGCCCGCGAGATGATTGCCAAGGCATCCACCTGATGGCTGCGTGCCAAAGCCCCACGCAGGGGGTTGACAAGGGAAAAAATTGACGCTATAATAAGCTACAATATATGCAAGGACGGGAACCAGTACCTGTTTTTAGCGGCAGCACAGAGAAACCCCGGTTGGTGAAAGGGGCCGCGCCCTGAACAGCGAATACATCCCCGAGCAGCGAGGCCCAACCGCCCACAGGGCGCAGTAGGCTAAGACGTGTGCGCACGTTACAGCGCCGGAGTGTCAGCCAGCTTTTGCTTGCCCGCACTCCTTGAGGCCCTGTTTGCGAAAATGGGGTAAACAGAGGTGGTACCGCGAACTTCGCCCTCTGCCAAATTCACATTTGGCAGAGGGCTTTTTGTTTTGTTTTACAACCCCTTTGCCGCAACAAACGGAGGTAAAAACCATGGAGTACGAAAATGTTTTTGACCTGCTCAAGGCGCGGGGCCTGCTTGCCCAATGCACCGACGAGGAGGGCGCGCGGGAGCTGCTTGGCAAAGAAAAGGTAACCTTTTACATCGGCTTTGACCCCACCGCCGATAGCCTGCACATCGGCCACTTTTTGCAGCTTATTGTAATGCGGCATATGCAGCGGTACGGCCACCGGCCCATTGCGCTGCTGGGCGGCGGCACCGGCATGATTGGCGACCCCACCGGCAAAACCGATATGCGCAAGCTGATGACGGTGGAAACTATTCAGCACAACATCGATTGTTTTAAAGCGCAGATGGAAAAATTCATTGATTTTTCGGGCGGCAAAGCGCTGATGGTCAACAATGCCGATTGGCTTTGCAAGCTGAATTACATTGAATTTTTGCGGGATATCGGCCCTCATTTTTCGGTCAACCGTATGCTTACGGCCGATTGTGTAAAATCTCGGCTGGAGCAGGGCTGCACCCTGCTGGAATTTAACTATATGCCCATGCAAAGCTACGACTTTTTGCAGCTTGCCCGCAATTACGATTGTAAAATGCAGCTTGGCGGGGACGACCAATGGTCGAACATCATTGGCGGTATCGAGCTGAACCGCCGGTGCGACCAACGCGCCGTTTACGGCATGACCTTCACCCTGCTAACCACCAAGGAAGGCAAAAAAATGGGCAAAACCGAGAAGGGCGCCCTTTGGCTTGACCCCGAAAAAACCAGCCCCTACGAGTTTTTCCAGTACTGGCGCAACATTGATGACGGCGATGTGCAAAACTGCCTACGCCTGCTGACGATGGTGCCGCTGGAGGAAATTGATGCGATTGATATCCACGATGGCCCGGCCATCAATGCCGCCAAGGAAAAACTGGCCTACGAGATGACCAGCCTTGTACATTCCCAGGCGGAAGCGGACAAAGCCCTGGCGGCTGCCAAAAGCCTGTTTGGCGCAGGGGAGAGCCACGCCGATATGCCTGCCACCCAACTGGATGCAGCCCTGCTTCAAGAGGGTAGCATTGGGGTGCTGGATGTGCTGGTGACTACCGGGCTGTGCGCCTCCAAGCGGGAAGCACGGCAGCTTGTGCAGCAGGGCGGCATTGCCCTGGATGGCGAGAAGGTGACCGATGTGGCCGCCAGCTTGAGCGAAGCGCAGCTTAAAGCGGGCGTTACCATCAAAAAAGGCAAGAAAATTTACCACAAAGTAAACCTTTAATTTTAAAAATTGGGGCCGGGCGTTCGCAAACAGGCGGCCGCCCGGCCTTTGGTACAAATACCCGCCGCGCTTGCTGATTTTGGCCGGAAGGGGTATAATATACCCTGTACAAGAAATTGTGCCCGTTTTGCATGGCAAAGCGGTAGGAAAGGGGAGAGGGAAGCGCAATGCCAAAGGATAAGCTAAAAACCGTCTACGTCTGCAACCAATGCGGCGAAACAAGCCCCCGCTGGCTGGGGCGCTGCCCCTCCTGCGGGGCATGGAATACCATGGTGGAGGATGTTGTGGCCGAGCCTGCCGCCGCCAAGGGGCTGCAACGCGGCGCGGCGGCACGGGTGCCTGGCCAAACCAGCCTTACCGCCTATAAGTTGGGCAATGTTTCCACCACCGAGGAAAAAAGCCGCATTGTAACCGGCATCAGCGAGTTAGACCGGGTGCTGGGCGGCGGCATTGTGCTGGGCAGCGTCACCCTGATTGGCGGCGAGCCGGGCATCGGTAAATCCACCATCCTATTGCAGCTTTGCGGCGAGGTATCGCGCAGCAAAAGTGTGCTGTATATTACCGGCGAGGAATCTGTTCGGCAAATCAAGCTGCGCGCGGTGCGCCTGGATGTGCCGCAGGATAATATTTTGCTGACGGCGGAGAGCAATGTGGATGAAATTTGCGGCTTGATTGAACAGCTAAAGCCGGGCCTTGTGGTGATTGATTCTATCCAAACCATGCGCTGCGCCGATATTTCCTCCTCGGCAGGCACGGTATCCCAGGTGAAGGAAAGTGCCTCTCGCTTTTTAAATGTAGCAAAAACAAACGAGATACCGACCTTTATCGTGGGCCATGTCAATAAGGATGGCGCCATTGCCGGCCCCAAGGTGATGGAGCATATTGTGGATACCGTCCTCTATTTTGAGGGGGATAAAACCCTGCCGTACCGGGTGCTGCGGGCGGCCAAAAACCGCTACGGCTCCACCAACGAAATCGGAATGTTTGATATGACAGGCCGCGGCTTGACCCAGATTGAAAACCCCTCCCAAATTATGCTGGAGGGGCGGCCGGTTGGGATAAGCGGCACCTGCGTAGCCTGCTCGATGGAGGGCTCCCGCCCGATTTTGAGCGAGGTGCAGGCCCTGGCAACCAAATCCAGCTTATCCACCCCACGGCGCACGGCCAGCGGGTTTGACTATAACCGTATGTACCTGCTGCTGGCGGTGCTGGAAAAGCGGGCAGGGTATTTCTTTGGCAACCAGGATGTCTATGTCAATGTGATTGGCGGGTTGCGCCTGGAAGAAACTGCCTGCGATTTGACCGTTTGCCTCGCTATGGCCTCCAGCCTGATGGATTTGCCAGTAGGGGATAAAACGATAGCCATTGGGGAGGTGGGCCTTGGTGGCGAGATACGAAGCGTGAACCACCTGGAAAGCCGGCTGCGGGAAGCGCAGCGGATCGGCTTTGACACGGCCATCGTACCCAAACACAACCTAAAAATGATTAACCCTGCCGATTTTGCGGGGATGCACCTCATCGGGGTAAGCTACCTGCGTGAGGCCATCAACAGCATAAAAATCAAAGCCTGAACAGGCCAGAAAAGCCAGAAAAGAAGGAGTTTTTGAGATGATCGACCCCAACCAGCCCGTAAAGAACCCTGCACTGAAAAACGCCATGGCCGATATGCGGAAAAATAATACCCCCGAAACCCGCAACATTGTGATTAACCAGATGATGAACGCGGTGTTTTTGGCCCCTGCCATTGTAGATTTTGGCAAAAATGCGCCCAAGCCGGATGCCCAGGGCAAGGTGAAAATTGAGCCGAACAGCAAAATTTCCTTCACGCTCATCAACACCCAGGACGGCAAAAAGTTTTTTATGGCCTTTACCGATTGGGAGGAGCTGCGCAAGTGGAACAAGAACCCCGGCCAGCAAACCCTGATGCTGCGCTTTGACGATTATGCCGCGCTGCTGGAAAAAAACACAAATGCCGCGGGCTTTGTAATCAACCCCTATACCGAAAATTTGCGGTTTGACCCAGCCACGGTTGCTTCCTTAAAAAACCAGAAGGCCGATTTCATCAAGGCGAAAATGGCGGCTGCCAGGGCGCAGGCCCATGCCAAGGCGGCACATAAAATTGACCCCGGCTCCAAGGTGGTGCTGGTGGAGCCAACCGTCTACCCGGACGGTATGCTTGACCCAATTTGCGAGTACCTGCAAACCCGCCCCGATGTGCAGGCGGCCTACATCCAGGTAATGATTGTGAACGACACCGACAAAAGCTACCTGATGGTGCTGGATTGCCCGCAGGACGATGCGCTGTTTGCCGCCGTTGCCAAGGCGGCGCACCCTTACATGGCCGCCAACAAAACCATGAATATGGATATCACCATTGCCGCCTCGCCGCTTGGCCAACAGGCGCTGAAGGGGACAGACCCGTTCTACACCAAGGCTTTGGGCCGGATACGGGATGAGGACGAATAATCGAACGTTTCGTCCGCTCATCCGCCCTTGCACACCACACAAGCTTATTACAGATTCTAATTATTTCGATTATAGAAAGCAGCCCCCAGTTTGGAACCGCATGGCGGATTCCAGGCTGGGGCTGCTTTTTTGCGCGGTGGTGGGGTGGTGGTGTGAAAGCAGGCTCCTATTCAAAATGAAGCAGCCGCCGGCGTTTGGCGGGCCTTTGCTTGGATGGGCTGTACCGGTAGCAGAAAGCTTGTTCCGGCAGGCTTGCAAAATTTTTGATGCCAAGGCCCACACGTAGCGCTATATGCCTACTGTATTTCTGTTGTATTTCTGGCGCCCGGCAGGGGCCAGCGAAAGGGCTTGACAAGCGGGAGGGGGCAGTTGTATGATAAACACATGGTAATGCAATTTCGCTAAAGATGAGTTTAGCGAAATACAGGGGAGTGGAAATGCCAGATATGCCGGGGTTTTGATTCTCCAGGCATTTTATAGGCGTTTTTCATGCATTTTCCAGGTGGCGTTTTGTAGGTACTCTATAGGCACTTTTACAAGCTTTCTGCTATCATAAGCCTGCCGCAAAGCCACCGTATGAACAGATTGAAGCCTTTGGGTCGCGCGCACCATGCAGCATGTAGATTAGTAGATTATCTGGGGCGCTTCTGCTTTTCAGCACAGGCCCGGCTACACGTTCTATCGGTTGTTTGTTTTCTATTTGGCGGGCCGCTTTATTTTTGCTATAATCGTTTTAGGGCGGGCTGGCTTTGTAGTAAAATCTGTTTGCCCGGTTCCCGGTTATTCTACCCTTAAAACAAAGGAGCTTTTATGAGCAGCTATGTGGATGCTTTGCACCCGGAACGGCACGCGCCGTACCTAGATATCCCGGATGATGTGGTAGATTATCTCCACTACCTGGATTTTGTTAAGCAGCGCTCTGCCAGAACAATCAATGGCTATTATCTGGATTTGCGTGGTTTTTTTCGGTTTATGCTGCCGGTGTGGCAGCCGGGCCTGGCCGGAACCCCGGTGGAAAAGCTTGACCTTGCCTGCATCACCACCAGCCAAATTGCCTTGATCTCCAAGCGAGATATTTTCAATTACCTGGATGCTGTGCGCGGCGATGGCAACGGCCCCAAGGCCCGTGCCCGCAAGCTATCGGCCTTGCGCGGCTTTTTCAAATATATGTCCACCCAGGCCGAAAAACTAAAAAAAGACCCCACCCAGGATATCAGCCTGGGTGCGGCCCGCAAAACCTTGCCAAAATATTTGACCCGGGACGAGAGTATTGACTTGTTAAAAAATATACAAAGTGACTTTTACGAGCGAGATTTTTGCCTTTTAACCCTGCTACTTAACTGTGGGATGCGCTTGACCGAGTTAATTTCCATCAATTTGGGAGATTTTCGGGATGATACCATCCGTATTATCGGCAAAGGCAGCAAGGAACGCCTTGTTTACCTGAATGCTGCCTGCAAAGATGCCCTATCGCATTACCTGCCGGTGCGGGCTGCCCTGCCCAACCTGGCCGATAGCAAGGCGCTGCTCGTTTCCAAAAAAACCGGCAAGCGGCTTTCTGCGCGCCGGGTTGAGCAGATTGTGGCGCGGTGCCTGCAATCCGCAGGGCTGGGCGGCATGGGCTATTCGCCCCATAAGCTGCGCCACACAGCGGCCACCCTAATGTATCAATACGGCAACGTGGATATGCTGGCCTTAAAAGAAATTTTGGGGCACGAAAATGTTTCCACCACCCAAATTTACACCCACATCAACCAGCGCCAGCTTCAGGCTGCGGTAGATTCCTCCCCGCTTGCCAAGGTGCGCTACCATGCGCCTGCCGCGCAAAATACCCCCTCACAGCAGGACACTGGCAAAAAAGACGGCGGCGCAAGCGCCAAACCCACAAAGAAATACCGCAAAAAATAAGGTGAGCAAGTACTGCTTTAGGCAGCGGCGGGCGGGCGCGGCCAACCCACCGGCATGGGGCGCGGCGCTGCCCAATGTCAGCGAGAACAGCGGCCCGCACACCCTGGCAGCGCTGCCTGCCAGCAACAGGGTAAGCACCAGCAGCGAAATTTCGGGCAGCCAGGTCAGCAGCCAGTAAACCACCAGCCCTTTTGCGCCCCCCACTTGGTAGAGGGATGCCGTACACAGCCCCAAAAACACACCTTTAACCCCAAAAAATGCTACAAACAGCCCCATTCCCACCGCGCAGTAACCGGCCAGCAGCACAAAAGAAAGCTGCACAAACGCCGCCAAAAACAGCCCTGCAAAAACAATGCCCACACCGGAAAAACTTTGCTTGTCCAGGTAATATTCCGCAAAGCCGGCGCAAAGGCCGGGCAGAGCCACCCGTCCGGCAGCCAGCCCGCCCATATACCCGGCAAAAAACAGTAGCGTGAACCAAAGCAGGGGTTGTGGCAGGCACCTTGGCAACCGCAGGCGAAGCGGCTGCGGCAAAAAGTGGTTCCCGCCTATCCCCTCCCCACCGCGCCGCAGGGGCGGCGCGGCTTGGCTTGCGGCCCGCATCAGCGCACCGCCGCGCTGCCGTGCAGGGCGCTAAACGCCCCACCCGCCATGCCGCCCGCCAGCAGTGCCCCCAGCAGGGTCAGGTTGCTGCCCTCCAGCGCCAACGGGCCGGTTAGCAGGGTGGCAACCAGGGCGCACAACGCATAAAACACACCGCAGCAAAGGCCATAAAGCAGCCGCTTTTCCTTTTGCAGGGAGGCCAGCACCATACCCGATACGCCCGAACATAGCGCCGCTGCCACGCAGGCAAAGGGCTGCACCAGGGTGAGCGAAAGCGATGTTTTTTCAAACAGAAACGCAAAAAATGCCAGCAGCAGCAAGCCACTGCCCACGCCACAGCCAAAGGTATAAAGAAGTGCCAGCGGCAGGCTCAACTTGCCACTGCCCGCCCGCGCCCGGGCGGGTGCTTTGCGCCCCGGCTTAGATACCGATGTTTGACGGATACTTGCCATAAAAAAACGCCCCCTTTGCACAGTAAAAACTATGCGAGGGAGCGTTTTTCTATGTCTGTAAATTTCAAAGGGCCGCTTTGAAAAAAGCAAAGCAAGCTTACTTTTTGGCAGAGATTTCTTTCTTGTCCTTGTCCTTCTCGGCGGCAGTGCCCATATCCAGCTTTTCAACAGCGGAAATCGCACTGCGGCGGAAGCGGATTTTCACGCGGTCGCTGCCGGTTTCCAGCACAAAGGTATCTTCCTTGATGGCAGATACACGGCCAATGATACCGCCAATGGTGGTAACTTCGTCGCCAATCTCAATGGAATTACGCATCTGGCCATCTTTTTTATCCTGCTTTTTCTGGGGCAGGTAGATAATCAAATACATGAACACCACGATCAGGATCATGGGTACAAACAGGGAGAGTAGGCTGGCGGTCGATGTGGCCGCATCGGTGGCTGCTAAAAATTGAAGCATAGTTGATAAACTCCTTAATCATGCAATTTCTCTTATTATACAAAATAGCGGCGGATTGTGCAAGGGATATTTGCCGGAAATTCAAATCCGCCCGTTAAATGCGGGTATCCAGGCGTTTTACATAGGTATCGTGGAAGGCCTGGAAGGTGCCCTCGTCCAGCGCTTGGCGGATGCGCTCCATCAACGTATTATAAAAATAGAGGTTATGCATCACAGCCAACCGCATCCCCAGCATTTCGTCCGCCTTTTGCAGGTGGCGGATGTAGGCGCGGGAGAAATTGCGGCAAGCCGGGCAATCGCAGGTGGCGTCAATGGGGCGGTCGTCCCGCTCGTACTTTAGGTTTTTGATGTTGATGATGCCATCCCAGGTAAACAGGTGCCCGTGGCGGGCGTTGCGGCTGGGCATGACACAGTCAAACAAATCCACCCCGCGGTAAACGCCCTCAATAATGTTGCCGGGGGTACCTACGCCCATCAAATAGCGGATTTTATCCTTGGGCATAAATGGCTCCACCGCCGAGATGATCTCGTACATTTTCTCGGCCGGTTCGCCCACCGCCAGCCCGCCAATGGCATAGCCATCTAAGTCGTAGGCGGCAATCTGCTTCATGTGTTCCACCCGCAGGTCGGCAAAGGTGCAGCCCTGGTTGATGCCAAACAGCAATTGGTCAGGGTTCACGGCCTTTCCTTCCGCCTTTAGGCGCGCCAATTCGGCCTTGCAGCGCAGCAGCCAGCGGGTGGTACGCCCGCAGCTTGCCTCGGCATAGTCGTGCTCGGCCGGGTTTTCAACGCACTCATCAAAGGCCATGGCGATGGTGGAACCCAAATTGGCCTGAATCCGCATACTCTCCTCGGGGCTCATAAAAATCCGGTGCCCGTCCAGGTGGGAGTTAAAGGTTACCCCCTCCTCGCTGATTAGGCGGAGCTTTGCCAGGCTGAACACCTGGAATCCGCCGCTATCGGTCAAGATAGGGCCATCCCAACGGGTAAACTTGTGCAGCCCGCCCATATCGGCCACCACATCATCGCCGGGGCGCAGGTGGAGGTGGTAGGTGTTGCAAAGCATGACCTGGGTGCGAATGTCCTTGAGGTCAAAGGCTGAAAGCCCGCCCTTGATGGCGGCGGCCGTGGCCACGTTCATAAACGCGGGGGTTTGTACGGTGCCGTGTACAGTTTTAAAGGCACCGCGCCGGGCGGTTTTTTCGTTGCGAATCAGTTGGTAAGGCATAGTACGCTCCTTTATTTTGCATAGTGTAGCATTGCAGGGTTACGGTCACAAAATAATCATAGCATCGCCAAAACTAAAAAAGCGATACCGCTTGTCCACCGCCACCTGATAGGCAGCCATGGTTTTATCGTAGCCATAAAAGGCTGCAATCAACATAATTAGGGTGCTTTCGGGCAGATGGAAATTGGTAATCAGCCCGTCAATGGCGTGCAGCTCCACGCCGGGGTACAAAAAGATGCTGGTGTTGCCGCTGCAGGGCACGATTTTGCCATACTTGGCCCACACGGCTTCCAGGGTGCGGCAGCTGGTGGTACCCACCGCAATTACCCGGTGCCCCGCGGCGCGTGTTTCGTTGATTAAGGCCGCGGTCGCTTCGTCCACACAGTACCATTCGCTGTGCATTTCATGGTCCTGTATATCCTCCTCGCTCACCGGGCGGAAGGTACCAAGCCCAACATGCAGGGTAACCTCCGCCACCCGCACCCCCTTGGCGCGGATAATATCCAGCAGCTCCGGGGTGAAATGCAGCCCGGCCGTGGGGGCAGCCGCGCTGCCCAGCTCCTTGGCATACACGGTTTGGTACTGGCTTTGATCCTCCAGCTGCTTGGTGATGTAGGGGGGCAGCGGCATTTTGCCAAATTCGTCCAGCTTTTCGTACAGGGTTTCGGTATCGTAGGTGAAGGTGGCATATTTGTTGCCGTCGGGCAGGGTTTCGTCGATGGTGGCCGTCAGGGTGCCATCCCCAAAGGTAATCTTGGTGCCGGGCTGCAGCCGCTTGCCGGGACGGGCCAGGCACTCCCAGGTATCACCATGCGCCTGGCGAAGCAACAGCAGCTCGCACACGGCGCCGGTGGGCAGCTTGGTGCCCAGCAGGCGGGCGGGCAGTACTTTGGAGTTGTTGACGACCAATAAATCCCCCGGCTCAAGGTAGGCGGGTAGGTCGTGGAAAACCGCATGGCCAATATCGTTATTCTTGCGGTTCAGCACCATCAGCCGGGCAGAATCCCGCGGGTTGGCGGGTTCCTGCGCAATTTGCGCCTTGGGAAGGTCGTACCAAAATTCTTTTTTTAGCATTTTTTCATCCTTACTTTTGCCAACGGCATTTTGGTGGTTGCCCCCCTGGGTTTTCGTTGACAAGTTTATTGATAAGTGGTATAGTCGTTGTAATTACAGAGGCGCAGTTTACATCAGTATCCAGGGCTATTTCCTGCCAGGGGTTGCGGCTATGGGGAAAGGGTAAACTGCCGAAGGCGGCATACGGCATATGCCAGCCTGGGTCCACAGCCGAAAAGGGGTGGAACTGTCACGCCCGATATCGGCGTGTTGCGCTGTATGTATGCAATATCTTATTATATTGCATTTTATGCCGGTTTTCAAGCCGGTTTTTTTTATTGCTTCGTTATTGCTCTGTAATGTATGCCAAATTGGGTTCCGCGCATCTCTTTTTTGAAAAGATTTTGCATAAAATAAGGAATGGGAAAACGAAAGGAAGGTTTTTGCGATGAAACAGTATAAGGTTGGCGTGGTGGGCGCTACGGGCATGGTAGGCCAGCGTTTTATCACCCTGCTGGAGAATCACCCTTGGTTCGAGTTGACAGTGCTGGCGGCCTCCGCCCGCTCTGCCGGGAAACCCTATGCCGAGGCAGTGGGCAACCGTTGGATGATGGCCACCCCCATGCCCGAGCGCGTTAAAACCATGGTGGTGATGGATGCCGCCAAGGTGGAGGAGGTTGCCGCCAAGGTTGATTTTGTGTTTTGCGCCGTCAACATGAAAAAGGACGAAATCAAAGCCCTGGAGGAAGCCTACGCCAAAGCGGAGTGCCCGGTGGTATCGAACAACAGCGCCCACCGCATGACCCCCGATGTGCCCATGGTGGTGCCTGAGTTGAACGCCGAGCACATTGCGGTGATTGATGCACAGCGCAAGCGTTTGGGCACCAAGCGCGGCTTTGTGGCGGTAAAATCCAACTGTAGCCTGCAAAGCTACGTGCCGGCCTTGCACCCCTTGCGTGCGTATGGCATCACCAAATGCCTGGTATGCACCTACCAGGCAATTTCGGGCGCAGGCAAAACCTTTGCCACCATGCCGGAAATTTTGGATAATGTAATCCCCTACATCGGCGGCGAGGAAGAAAAGAGCGAGCAGGAGCCCCTGAAACTGTGGGGCACTTTGGAGAATGGCGTTATTGTACCGGCCACCACCCCCTCCATCACAGCCCAGTGCCTGCGGGTGCCGGTGTCGGATGGGCATATGGGCGCGGTTTTTGTGAGCTTTGAAAAGAAGCCCGACAAAGAAACCATCCTGAAGGCATGGCAAAGCTTCCACGGCCCCGCCCAGGATTTGAACCTGCCCAGCGCCCCCAAGCAGTTCCTACACTATTTTGAGGAGAACGACCGCCCCCAGCCCAAGCTGGACCGTATGCTGGAAAACGGCATGGCCGTGAGCATTGGCCGCCTGCGGGAGGATACCCAGTACGATTATAAATTTGTGTGCCTATCCCACAACACCCTGCGCGGGGCTGCCGGTGGCGCGGTGCTGCTGGGCGAGCTACTGGCCGCCAAGGGCTATTTCGATTAATTCTGCCGCCATTTTCCGCATACTTTCAACCCAAGCTTTTACCGTTTGATACCCCCCACTGCCAAGGAGGCAACTTTTATGAAAAAACCAGTATTTACCGGTGCCGCCATTGCCATTATCACCCCCATGAATGCGGATGGCAGCATAAATTTTGAGGTGTTTGGCAAGCTGATTGACGACCAAATTGCCCGTGGTACCGATGCCATTGTGGTTTGCGGCACCACCGGGGAATCGGCCACACTTTCCCGCGAGGAACACGTAGAATGTATCCGTTTTGTGGTGGGTAAGGTGGCCGGCCGGGTGCCGGTTATTGCAGGCGCAGGCTCCAACGATACGGCGTTTTGCATTTCACTTTCGCAGGAGGCCGAGCAGTTGGGGGCGGATGCGCTTCTGCTGGTTACCCCCTACTACAACAAAACAAGCCAGGCCGGGCTGCTTGCCCACTATACCGCGGTGGCAAACAGCGTTTCGCTACCCTGCATTTTGTACAATGTCCCCTCCCGCACGGGCGTAAACATCGCCCCGGCCACCTTGGCAGCCCTTGCCAAGCTGCCCAACATCAACGCCGTCAAGGAGGCCAGTGGCAACATTGCCCAGGTGGCCCAAATTGCGGCCCTTTGTGGGGAGGAGTTAAACATCTACTCCGGCAACGACGACCAAATTGTGCCGCTGCTTGCCCTGGGTGGCAAGGGGGTTATCAGCGTGGTATCCCACCTTTGCCCGGCTGAAACGCACGATATCTGCCGCCTTTGGTTTGCGGGGAAACCGCAGGAAAGCCTGGCCTTGCAGCTAAAGCTGTTGCCCCTTTGCAACGCGATTTTTAGCGATGCAAACCCCATTCCGGTCAAGTGGGCAATGAACCGCCTGGGCTGGCAGGCTGGCCCCTGCCGCCTGCCCCTTGTGCCCCCGGCCCCCGCCACACAGGCGCTGATTGAAACCGAAATGAAAAAACTGGGCCTGCTGTAACGGCCTGCAAAAGCGCAGCGCCGCCGCCCTATGCGGTAGAGCGCTGCGCTTTTTATAACGGAGGAATGTAAAACAATGACCACACTGATCATTCAGGGCATTGGTGGCCGGATGGGCCGCACCCTTGTTGAAAAAATTGCCACACGCACCGATTGCCGGGTGTTGGCAGGCGTTGACCAACAGGCGGGCCAGATGGGCGATATCCCCATTGTGGAGGATTTATCCGAGCTGCCGGTGCCCCCCAACACCCTGCACGAAAATACGGTACTGATTGATTTTTCCTCCCCGGCAGGGGCCGTGCGGGCCTGCTGGTACGGTGCGGAAAATAACCTGCCCTGCGTGATATGCTCCACCGGCCTTTCGCCGGAGCAGGAAGCAACCCTAAAAACGCTTTCTGCCAAGGTGGCCATCTTCCGCAGCGGCAATATGTCGCTGGGCATCAACGTGCTGATTGAACTTGCCAAAAAGGCAAGCGGGCTGTTTGGCACCGAGTTTGATGTTGAAATTATCGAGAAGCACCACCACAACAAGCTGGATGCCCCCAGCGGCACCGCTTTAATGATTGCGGATGCCATCAACGAGGCATCCGGCAACCGGTACGAGTATATTTACGACCGGCACGATGTGCGCCAAAAGCGCGGCGCCGCCGAGCTGGGCATCAGCGCGGTGCGTGGCGGGGGAATTATTGGGGAGCATGAGGTTTTGTTCTGCGGCCCCGAGGAGGTCGTTACCCTATCCCACACCGCCCAGAGCCGTGGCGTATTTGCCGATGGCGCCATTCAGGCTGCGCTTTTTTTGGCCGGGCAAAAGCCGGGGTACTATACGATGTCTGAATTAATCCGGGAGAAACTTTGATGAAGCTGCAAAAAAACGAGATTGCCGCTTGTGCTTGCATC
>JAQUSS010000046.1 GCA_028710135.1 Gemmiger sp.
TAAATTCGACGCTGTTATCAATAATGCTGTAGTTGTTGATTTCTCCGAAAATAAAATCCAAACTTCCTTCGGACGTCGAAAAGTATATTCTCTTTAACGAACCTACGGGTTTTGTTTCGTCGGTCAGATGAGTTGTCCTGGTTGTTTCGTCCTGAGTTACGGAACCTATTGAATATAAAACCGTTTGATCCCAAGGAATAAATACCAATCCGTCAAATTCGGAGGTCACCCGGCAACGGGTGGCCGGCACAAAGCTGCCAATTTGGGCCATCAGGGCAATCAGGGCGTTCTGGCGCATATACGTAGATTTGCCCGCCATGTTTGGCCCGGTGATAATCAGCATACGGTCATCCTGTTCGTTCAGGGTCGTATCGTTGGGCACAAACAGGTTCCCCTTTAGCATCTGCTCAATAACGGGGTGGCGGCCCTCCACAATCGTCAAGGCATCGCTCTCATCCACCGTAGGTTTGGCGTAGTTGTTGGCCACGGCCACCTCGGCAAAGGAGGCCAGTACATCCAGCTGCGCCACCGCCGAGGCCGTTTTTTGGATGCGCAAAATCTCGGCCGAGATTCCCTCAAGCAGCTCGTTGAAAAGCTGATGTTCCAGCACCAACAGCCGCTCGTTGGCACCCAAAATTTTATTTTCCAGCTCCTTCAGCTCCGGGGTAATGTATCGCTCGCCGGTTGTTAGGGTTTGCTTGCGGATAAAGCTATCCGGCACCCCGCCGGTGTAGGAGCGGCTAACCTCAATATAATACCCAAACACCCGGTTAAAGCCAATTTTCAGCTTGGGGATGCCGGTTTCCTGCCGTAAGCGGGCCTCCAACTGGGAGAGATACCCCCGCCCGCCGTGCATAATATCCCGCAGCTCGTCCACCTCGGCATTGTAGCCCTTTTGAATGGCGCCGCCATCCTTCAGGTTGGCGGGTGGGTCACTTACAAGGGCGGTGTAAATGCGCTGCTTAACATCCTCCAGCAGGTCAATCTGCCCGGCAAGCTCTGCCAACAGGGGGGCCTCGCCCTCCCCCGCCAGCCGCTGTACCTCCGGCAGGCAGGCGCAGGTATCTGCCAGGGCATACACCTCGCGCGGGGTGGCCGAGCCATACAAAATGCGGGTCGTCAACCGCTCAATATCAAACACGTGGGAAAGTGCATCTTTTAAATCAGCGCGGGCCACGTTGGCGCTGTACAAGGCGCTCACCGCGTCCAGCCGACGGTTGATGGCTGCACTCTCCACCAGGGGCTGCTCAATCCAGCCCCGCAGCAGGCGTTTGCCCATGGCGGTTTCGGTTTTATCCAGCACCCAAAGCAGGGTACCCTTTTTCTCTCTGCCGCGCATAGTTTCAGTTAGTTCTAGGTTGGCGCGCGTCACCTGTGAAAGGCGCATATACTGGGCATCGGCATAGTTTTGCACCGCCCGTATCCGCTCTACCCCGTGCTTTTGCGTTTCTTGCAGGTAGCCAAGCAAGGCCCCCACCGCATAGGGCACTAGGCCCCCCTCGGCAAAGCCGCAGGAGGTTTGCCAATCGCTGCCAAACTGCCCGGCCAAAAGCGGGTGGATGACCCCCTCTTTATAGCAGGCATCCTCCCGCAGCTCCACCAGGGCGGTCATCTGCTGCTTGATGTAGTTGGTAACATCTTTCAAATCCAAAAGGGCGGGGTTTATCAAAATTTCGCTGGGGTGGTAGCGGCAAAGCTCGGTGATGATTGCCCCGCCGATTTTTTCGCTTTCCAGCTCGGTGGCGTAGGCTTCGCCGGTAGAGATATCGGCAAAGCAGATGCCCGCCTTCCCACGGCCCCGCTGTTTTTTGTAGTAGATGCTGCAAAGGTAGTTGTTTTTATCCTCGGCCAGCATACTGCTTTCAATCACGGTGCCGGGGGTAACCACCCGGATAATTTCCCGCTTAACAAGCCCCTTTGCCAGGGCGGGGTCCTCGGTCTGCTCGCAGATGGCAACCTTGTACCCCTTGGCAATCAGCCGCGCCACATACACCTCGTAGGCATGGTAGGGCACACCACACATGGGGGCGCGTTCCTCCTGGCCGCAGTTTTTACCGGTCAGGGTCAGTTCCAATTCACGCGATACCGTCAGGGCATCATCGTAGAACATCTCATAAAAATCGCCCACGCGGTACATCAATATTTCGTTGGGGTGTTCTTTTTTGATGTCAAAATATTGTTGCATCATCGGGGAAGCCACTTGTGCTGCCATCTTTCACACTCCTGTTTCGGTGTTTGCAAATAAGGGTTAGTGGCAGCCGCCGCAGCTGCTGCAACTGCCCGTGCAGCCACCCTCGGGCTGTTTCACGGTCATGGGGTCGCCGCCATTCATGGCGGTGTTGATGATGGCATCAATATGGCTGACAAGGGCCTCGCACTCGGCTTTGGCGGCGTTGTAGCGCACCATCCCCTCGCTTGCCATAATTTGGCTGTACAAATCGTTCACACGCTGGTTCAGCCGGTTAATCTGCATATCGTCATGCTCGTCCTTGGCAACCTCGTTGTTCATATCTAGGCGGGCAAGGTTAAACTCGCCAATCAGGTTTTGCAGCTCCTCGTCCTCATCGTTTTCCTTGCGGGCAGCGTCCAGCTCCAGGTAGCGGATATCGGTCTGCATCACGGCAGCGGCTTTTTTAAACAGTTCAATGCAATCCATAAAAAATCCCTCATTCTTTCTTATCGTAAAATTTATAAGGCGGTGTGTTTCTAGTTTAGTTTCCCCTCGCGGGGGAGTTTTGGGAGGCGGGCAGGGGTTTATTCACCCGTTTGCCTGCCCAGCAGCAGCGCTGCGCGCGAGCCTGTCAGCTCCACCTCCAGGTACTGCCCCACAAGGCTTTCCTCCCCTGGGAACTCAACTACCAGGTTGTTATCCAGCCTGCCGTTTAAGGTACCGGCGGCCCGGCCGGCCGCTTCGGCCAGCACCCGCACCCGGCTACCCGCCAGCGCGGCAATCATCGGGAAGGCGATATCGTCCTGGGTGCGGAGCAACCGCTCCATCCGTGCCGCTTTTTCGGCGTGGGTGGTGGGGTCGGGCAGTTCCGCCGCTTTGGTGCCCCCGCGCTTTGAGTAGATGAAAGTGAAAAGCTGCATATACCCCACCTGCTTGATTAAGGCCAGCGTCTTTTCAAAATCCTCCTCGCTCTCACCGGGGAAGCCCACAATAATATCGCTGGAAAAGGTAACCCCAGGGATTTTTGCGCGGGCATACTCTACCAGCTCTAGATACTGCGCCACATTGTAATGGCGGTTCATTTTTTGCAGCATATCGTCGCTGCCCGATTGTACCGGCAGGTGGATGTGCTTGCAAAGCTTGGGCTGGGCGGCAATGGTATCAATCAATTTATGGCTGGCATCCTTGGGATGGCTTGTCATAAACCGAATTTGATAGTCCCCCGGCTGGGTGCAAAGCAGGTTTAAAAGGTCGGCAAAATCACCGGCATCCGCGCCGGTAAGGCCCTTGCCGTAGCTGTTTACATTCTGCCCCAGCAGGGTAATTTCTTTGTAGCCGCTCTCCACCAACTGGCGGAACTCGGCCAGCACATCGGCGGGGCGGCGGCTGCGCTCCCGCCCGCGCACGTAGGGAACAATGCAGTAGGTGCAAAAATTATCGCACCCATACATGATGGGCAGCCAGGCGCGGAAGCCTGAATCCCGGCGGATGGGCACCTGCTCCACCACGGCATCCCGCTGGCGCGGGTTTTCGAGGTAGCGCTTGCCTTTTTGCAGGCGCTCGGCCAGCATGGCAGGCAGGCGGTCGATGCCATCCACCCCAAACACCAAATCCACATAGGGGTAGCTGGCCCGCAGCTTATCCACCACGCTTTGCTGTTGGGCCATGCAGCCGCACACCCCAATCATCAGGCGGGGGTTTTGCTCTTTCAGCTTTTTTAGTGCCCCCACATTGCCAAACACCCGCTGCTCTGCGTGTTCGCGCACGGCGCAGGTGTTAAACAAAATCAAATCGGCCTCATCGGGGGTATCACAAATGCCAAAACCGGTATCCAGCAGCACCCCCCGCAGCTTCTCGCCATCGTTCACATTTTGCTGGCAGCCGTAGCTGCGCACATAGGCAAGGGGCGGGGTATCGTAGTGGGCGGCAATGGTGGCGGCCGCCGTTTCATTATGCTGGTAGCTTGTATTTTTCTTTTCCAATTCCAATTGATTCTCCTAAAAATGGTCACAATTCCAAATATACGGTTTAAGTATACCGCAAACCCGGCAAAAGTACAAGGGAGCTATGATGAAATCTGGGTGCCGATTGCCGCGCAGGCCGTGCCAACCGCAGGGGTTCCCCTGCTATGGTTTTGCCTGGCCGCAACTTTTTTGGTGGCAGATATGGCACTTATTTTGACTAGGTTCCCCTGCCCCGGCAAGCTAGCTAAAAAGTAAGCCAAAGCAGCGGCGTTTGCAAAGCTTTAAGCCCTGCAAGCGCCGCTGCGGTTTGCTATGGTTTTACATATTGAAAAAGCTGACCTGGCTGGTATCGGGCAGTTCCCCCAGCGCGCCAACCGAACGCAATTTTTCAAAAATTGAGCCGGAAACGCCGCTGGCCTGCTGCAATTCCTCCACCGAGATATATTGCTGCCCCTGCATGGTGGCTTGCTCCAGGGCAATGGCGGCGGTTTCGCCCACACCCTTTAGGGAGGTGAAGGGCAGGCGGACTTTATCATCCTCCACCGTGTACTTGCTGGCGTAGCTTTTGCCCAGCTCAATGGGTAGGAACTGATACCCGCGCTGTAGCATCTCGTTGACAATTTGCAGGCTGACAAGTACATCCTCGTCCTTGGCAACCTTCTCCTCTTTTAGGCGCTTATTTACCTCCCGGATATGGTCTTGCGCCACCCGCACCCCACCAATGGCGGCCTCGTAATCAATATCCGCGCCGCGCACCGAAAAATAGACGGCATAAAAAATAGGCGGGTGGTACACCTTAAACCACATCAGGCGGATGGCCGCCATCAGGTAGGCAACGGCGTGCGCCTTGGGGAACATATATTTGATTTTGCGGCAGGAATCAATATACCAATCCGGCACATCATGCTCCCGCATGGCTTCCTCCCACCCGGGCTGGAAGCCCCCCTTTGCCACCTTGCCCTTACGCACGGCCTCCATAATGTCAAAGGACATTTTGGGTTCCAGCCCTTTGCGCAGCAGGTACAGCATGATGCTATCGCGGCAGCCGATAACCTCCGAAATAGTGCAGGTGTTGTTGCGAATCAGCTCATCCGCGTTGCCGGACCAAACATCCGTCCCGTGGGATAGCCCCGATATCTGAATCAGATCCGAAAAGCTTTTGGGCTGGGCTTCCAAAAGCATTTGGCGAACAAAGTTGGTGCCCATTTCGGGGATGCCAAAGGTACCTGTTTGGCTATCAATCTGCTCCGGTTTCACGCCCAGTGCCTCGGTAGAAGTAAGCAGGCTGATAACCTTGGGATCGTTCATGGGGACAGAATCGATGGGGATACCCGACATTTCCTCGAAATATTTGTAGAAGGTGGGCACATCATGGCCCAGCTCGTCCAGCTTTAGCAGGGTATCGTGCAGATATTTAAATTCGAAGTGGGTGGTTAGCAGCCCGCCCTTCACATCATCGGCCGGGTGCTGGATGGGGCAAAAATCGTAGATATCAAAGGTATCCGGCACAACCACCATCCCGCCAGGGTGCTGCCCAGTGGTTCGCTTTACACCGGTGCAGCCCATGCAAAGGCGGTTTTCCTCCGCACGGTTGACGGTGCGGCTGCGCTCCTCCAGGTATTTTTTCACGTAGCCGTAGGCAGTTTTATCCTGCAAACCCGATACCGTGCCTGCCTTGAAGGTATTTTCTTTCCCAAACAGTTCCTCGGTATAGCGGTGGACGCTCGACTGGTATTCACCCGAGAAGTTTAGGTCGATATCCGGTTCTTTATCGCCGTAAAAGCCCAAAAAGGTTTCAAATGGGATATCGTGCCCATCCACCAGCATGGGGGTGCCGCAAACCGGGCAGCTTTTATCGGGCAAATCAAAGCCATCCGCAATGCTGCCATCGGTAATCCACTCGCTGTGCTTACACTTTTTGCACAGGTAGTGGGGGGGCATACTGTTTACCTCCGAAATGCCGGAAAAGTGGGCAACGGCTGAGGAACCAACCGAACCACGGCTACCCACCTGGTAGCCGCCCGCGTTGGAGTAGGCCACCAGCTTAACCGCAATGACATACAGCACGGCGTAGCCATGCCCGCAGATAGAATTTAGCTCCTTGGTAAGGCGTTTTTCCAAAATATCGGGGATAGGGTCGCCATAATCCTGCTTGGCATGGTGCCAGGTAGCCTCCCGCAATTGATCCTCCGCCCCCACAATGGCGGGCGGGTAGGTGCCCCGCGGGATGGCCCGCAGGTTGCCATCAATCATCGCCGCAATTTTGTTGGGGTTTTTCACCACCAGCTCGTAGGCTTTCTCGGTGGGCAGGTAGCTAAACTCGGCCAGCATATCGGGGGTGGTGCGATAGTAAAGGGGGGCTTGGTTATCGGCATCTTTAAAGCCATTGCCCGCCTGCAACACCGCGCGGTAAATTTGGTCCTCCGGCTCCTGGAAATGCACGTCCCCGGTGGCGACCACCGGCAGGTTGAGTTCCTCCCCCAGTTGGATGATGGTGCGGTTAAAATCCTTGATTTTATCGAGGGAATCCACCATACCCTCCCGCAGCATATAGGCGTTGTTGCCCAGGGGCTGAACCTCCAAATAATCGTAGTAGGCGGCAATTTTCAGCAGTTCCTCATGGCTTTTACCGGCCACCACCGCCCTGTAAAGCTCCCCTGCTTCACAGGCGGAGCCAAGAAGAATCCCCTCGCGGTATTTGTTGAGAAGGCTGCGGGGAACCCGGGGTTTTCTAAAGAAATACTGGGTGTGGGCCGCGCTGACGATGCGGTACAGGTTTTTAAGCCCCACCTGGTTTTTTACCAGCATGATGAGATGGTAATACTTTTTCTTGAGAACCTCCTTGTTGCCACCGAGGCCCGTGTTAATCTCCTCAATGGTATGGATATCTTTCTCAGCCAAATCCTCCAGCATCTTTTCAAAAATGCGGGCCAAGGCCATGGCATCGTCCACGGCGCGGTGGTGGTTGAAGGGGGCAATTTCCAGGTGCTTGTTGATGGTATCCAGCTTGTAGTTGTGTAGCCCCGGGAAAAGTGCCTGGGCCATGGGCAGAGTATCCAGGTAGGTGTTGGTAAACTCTACCCCAGCGTGTTCCGCCGCATGGCGGATAAACAGCATATCAAAGCCATTGGCATTGTGGGCAACCAGGGGGGTATCCCCACAAAATTCCCAAAAGCTGCGTATGGCTTCATCGGGGGTGGGGGCATCCGCCACCATCGCATCGTTGATGCCGGTAAGCTCCACCACGCGCACCGGGATGGGCTTGCCCGGGTTTACAAAGGTGCAAAAGGTTTTATCGGTAATTTTCCCATTTTCCACATAGACCGCGCCAATCTCGGTCAGTGCCTCGGTGGTGGCCGAAAGGCCGGTTGTTTCGGTATCAAACACTACAAAGCTGCCCGAAATTGCCCCGGTGGCCGGGCCGTACACCGCGGGGATCATATCGTCCACAAAATAGGCCTCGCAGCCGTAAATCAGCTTAAAGCCGGGGTCGGTTTTATGAATCTCGTCGGTGGCCAGCATGGCTTCGGGGTAGCCCTGGCAAACGCCATGGTCGGTGATGGCAATGGCCCGGTGCCCCATCTCGTGCGCCAGGCGAACAATCTTGCCCGACTCACAAAAGCCATCCATTGAGCTGGATTTGGTATGCAGGTGCAGCTCTACCCGCTTTTCCCCCTCGGGGGCATCATCGGTGCGGCGCTTGCGCTCCACCTGCAAAATATCGTAGGGGTACAAAACATAGTCGTGCTCGTATTTATCGTAGGAATAATCCCCCCGCACAATCAGGGTGGTGCCGGGTTTGATATTTTCCCACTTGGACATATCCTCCCCCTCGTCACCCAGGATTTTCACGCTGACCGAACCTGTGTAATCGGTGATGGAGGTAAAATAAATTTTGCGGCGGTTGCCCTTAATCTCGCTAAAAAACACATCGCCCCACACGGTAATCTTTCCGCCATCGCCCAGATTATTCAGGGGGCGGAGCTCGCCCGGCTTAAAGTTTTTGCCGTGGAATACCTTGACCGGCTTATCGGTCAAATCCAACCCCTGCACCTGGATGGGGGGCAGCTCCTTTTTGGCCTCAAACCGAACAACCGGGGCTTTCTCCTGGATGCGCTGCTCAAATTCCTCGGGGCGGATGCTGGCTTTGCTGTTTTTCATCCGGATAACCGGCAGGGTGCCGGTGCGCTCCTGTATCAACTCTGCCAGCTTTTGCGGGAAGTGAACGCTCTCCAAAATTTCGCGCCCCGCCGCCACCTGCAAAACCAGGCCTTCTTCATCCAGCAGGATGGGTGCCTTATCCAAAAAGCCGTTCACCGGCAGGCCCTGTTCCTTCAGCTCGCCAATCAGCAGGCGGGCGGCCTCGGGCGTGATGGAGCGGTAGTTGAAATAGTTTTTTAAGGTAATTTCAAACCCCTCAAAGGCAGGCTGGACCGATGCGCAAAGACGCCCGCACAGGGCCGCATCCAATGGTTCGGCACTGCGCAGGCATAGAATTACCTTTCTTGCGGTTTTATACAGCTCCACACGCTCCACCAAAACATCGGCAAAGCTGCTGCAAAATTGGGCATCCGCCGTAAATTGCGGGAACACCTGTGTTACCAGTGGCTTCAAAGCACCCTCCAAATTTGTTTGTGGTTTTGCCGTATGGGTTACAGTTTATGAATTTCCTCCAAAAACTGGCCGACGATATCCCCTTTTAGCTTGCGCACCGTCTGCCCGTGGACAAACAGCAGGGCCTCGCCCTTGCCACCCGCTATCCCAATATCCGCATCCCGCGCTTCGCCCGGGCCGTTTACAATGCAGCCCATAATGGCAATTTTCAGCGGTTTTTGGAAGCCCTCGGCCTGTAGGCGGTGCTCTACCTCGTTGGCAATTTTGGCCATGGGGTACTGGGTGCGCCCGCAGGTGGGGCAGCTAATAATTTCCGGCCCACCCACCGCAAAGCCCGCCGCGCGCAGGATGTCAAACCCGGCGCGCACCTCGGCTTCCGGCTCATCGGTCAAGGAAACGCGCAGGGTATCGCCAATGCCCTCAAGCAGCAGCCCACCGATGCCCATGCCGGATTTAATCAGCCCCATCCGGGCGGTACCCGCCTCGGTTACCCCAACATGAAGCGGGTAATCGCACTGGGCGCAAAGCAAGCGGTAAGCGGCCATCATCCGGGGCACGTTGCTTGATTTGATGGAGATTACAATATTGTCAAAATCGTGCTTTTCCAGCAGGCGCACATGGTAGAGCGCACTTTCCACCATGGCCTCGGGGGTGGGGGCACCATAGCGCGCCAGAATATGCTTTTCCAGGCTGCCACCGTTCACCCCGATGCGGATGGGGATGTTTTTGGCGTTGCAGGCATCGGCCACAGCCTTCACATTTTCGTCCGCGCCGATGTTGCCGGGGTTGATGCGTATTTTATCGGCCCCGGCATCAATGGCGGCCAGCGCGGCCTTGTAATCAAAGTGGATATCCGCCACAACGGGGATATCCACCGCCGCCTTGATGGCCGCCACCACCCCGGCATCCGCAGGGGTAGGTACCGTTACCCGCACAATTTGGCAGCCTGCCGCCGCCACCCGTTTTGCCTGGGCAACATTGCCTGCCACATCCTCCACCGGTACGTTCAGCATGGTTTGCACCGCAATGGGGTTGGTGCCGCCAATCGTCAGCCCACCAATTTTTACTTCACGTTTCAGCTTGCGCATGGTATATCCCCTTTTTTAAAATAACCGCGTAAAATCCTGCATGGTGGTAAAAACCATCAGCATCATCAAAAGTACCATTCCCAAAGCATTTACGGCCATCTGCACCCGCTCGGGTACCGGGTGCCCGGTGGCGCCCTCCACGGCCAAAAACAGCAGCCGCCCGCCATCCAGCGCGGGCAGGGGTAGCAGGTTGAAAATACCCAGGTTGATGGTGATCAGGGCGGCCAAGCGCAATAAATCTGCCAGGCCGTACTGCACCGCCTGCCCAATGGCGCTGACAATGCCCACCGGGCCCGAAAGATCGTTAACGCTCACCCGCCCACGCGCCAAATCCACAAAGCTGCGGATGATGGTGCGGGCATAGTAAAGGGTATAGTTGGTGGCCCCCCGCAACAGGCTGAGGGGCGTTTTGGCAATGCCGTACACCGTAAATTCCAGCACCATGGATGTTGTGCCATCCTCGGCGGTGGTGGTGCCAAACTGCACACCCGGCAGCTCTACCTTTTGCCCATCCCGCAAAACCGTAAAATCGGCCGTGTAGTTGTTGGCGCGCTGCAGTTCATACAGCACATCCTCGGCCACAAAGCAGTAGCTGCCGTTCACCTTTACAATCTCGTCCCCTGCCTTTAGGCCGGTTTGGGCACAAAGGGCATCCTCGGTAAAGCCGTAAATCATTTTGCTGGTGATGGATTCCTGGCTGCAAAGCAGGCCAAACAGAATGCAAAAGCCCAGCACAAAATTCATCAGTGCCCCTGCGGCAAAAACAAAAATGCGCTGCCCCACCCCTGCCTCGGAAAGTGGCTTGCCCGCCATCACCGCCGGCCAGGGGGCAGCCTTAGCAGAGGGCGCTTTGGGGGGCACCGCGCCGGCATCTGCCGGGGCTACCATCTCCTCCGGCTCGGTATGCTCCACATCCCCCAGCAGGTTGTAGCCGCCAATGGGCAGCAGCCGCACCGCATAGCGGGTGCCGTTTTTTTCGGTCTGCCACAAAGCAGGCCCCATTCCGATGGAAAATTCGTCCACACGGATGCCGCACCGCTTTGCCGCCAGGTAATGCCCCAGCTCGTGTACCAAAATCACCACGCCAAACACCAAAATTGAAGCCACCAGGGTCAGCAGACCGGCCATAGACACCTCCTGTATCAGATATGGTTTCGCACATAGCTACGTGCCATTGCATCACACGCGTACACATCGGCCAGGGTGTAGCTGCCGCCATAGCTGTCGGCATCCACCACCCCTTCCACCAGGCGGCCAATATCCAAAAACCCGATTTTATCCTCCAAAAACAGCCGCACGGCCTCCTCGTTGGCGCCGTTGCCGGCGCAGGGGCCAAGCCCGCCCTTGGTGATGGCCTTTTTGCAGGCTGCCAAGCAGCGGAAGGTTTCCTCATCGGCCACATCAAAGCTAAGGCTGTGCAGGGCCGCAAAATCCAGCTCGGGCGCGGGGCTGGGCAGCCGCTCGGGCCAGGTTAGCGCATATTGAATGGGGATGCGCATATCGGGCACACCCATCTGGGCAATCACCGAATGGTCCGCAAACTGCACGGCCGAATGGATCACACTCTCCCGCTGAACCACAATCTGAATTTTTTCGGGCGGCAGGCCAAACAGCCACACAGCCTCAATCAGCTCCAGGCCCTTGTTCATCAAGCTGGCGGAATCAATGGTAATTTTGGCGCCCATGCTCCAGTTGGGATGCTTGAGGGCATCCTCCTTCTTTTTGCCGGCAAGCGCATCGGCTTTCAGGCCAAAAAAGGGGCCGCCACTGGCCGTCAGCAAAATTTTTTCCAGCGTTTTTGCCGCGTTTGTATCCTGCAAGCACTGGAAAATGGCCGAATGCTCGCTATCCACCGGCAGCAGCTTAACCCCCTGCTTTTTAACGGCATCCGTTACAAGGTGGCCCCCGGTAACAAGGCTCTCTTTGTTGGCAAGGGCCAAATCGTGCCCACTTTCAATCGCCGCCAGGGAGGCAGGCAGCCCTGCAACCCCCACAACCGCGTTCAGCACAATATCCGGGCCATCCATGGCGGCCAGCGCCCGCAGCCCTTCGGGGCCCTTTAGCAGCTTGGGCGGGTTTGCGGTGCCGCTTAACGCAGCATCCAGCGCCGCATAGGCGGCAGGGTCCACCACCGCAACGTAGCGGGGGTGGAACTCCGCAATTTGGCGCTCCAAAACCGCCACCTGGCGGTTTGCGGCAAGGCCAAAAATTTCATAGCCATGCATCCGGGCAACATCCAGGCTTTGGGTGCCGATGGAGCCGGTGGAGCCTAAAAGCGTAATTTTTTTTGCCATGTTTCATCCTGCCTTTTTATCAAACTGCCCAAAAACCGGCCTTGCCAAACGCCGCGGCCCCCTGGCCGTTCCGGCTGTGGCAGGCCCCTTGTTTTTGGGCCGTTTGTTGTGTTGGCTGCCGGGCAGCCTTACAGATAAAAGAAGTGGCGAACCACAATTGCCACAAACGGGGCAATAAACATCACGCTATCAAAACGGTCTAGTATACCGCCGTGGCCGGGGAAGATGGTGCCATAATCTTTAATGCCCATCTGCCGCTTTACCGCCGAGGCAAACAAATCGCCCAGGATGCCAAGCACCGAGGCTATGCCCCCCATCAGGGCCAGCAGCAGGTAATGCCGCATGGATACGCTGACGGTAAGGGTGGTAAACCGGCCCGAGATAACGCTGTAGATGGCGGTGGCAAAGAGGCCCAGCACCATGCTACCGATAACCCCGCCAATGGCCCCCTCCACCGTTTTGTGGGGGCTTACAACGGGCGATAGCTTATGCTTGCCCCACGCCCGCCCTGCAAAATAGGCGGCGCTATCGCCACCCCAGGCAAAGCAGAGGGTAAGGGCGATGAAAAACACCGCATCAAACTGGTAAACCTGCACAGGCAGGCACCGTTTTAGGTATATTAGGGAGTAAAAGCAGATTAAAATAACCCCGCTAAAATAAAGGTAGCCGCTCATCCTGCCAAAATCCAGCGTTTTGCAGTGGGTAATCAGGCAGATATTTAAAAACAGCAGCAGCAAAAAGCTGGCGGGCAGCACCAGGGCGCGGGCTGCGTCCCGGCTGGCAAGCATAATCAGCAGGGTGTAGGGCACTGCCGCGGCATACAAATACCATTCTTTTTTGGTAAAGCCCATGGCGTTAAATACCTCGTGCATACCCAGCAGGCAAACGGCTGCCAGAACCAAATCAAACACAACGGTATCAAACAGTACCAACACCAGCGCCAAAAACGCCAGCCCGACAACTGAGGTAATGATGCGGGTTTTCATAAGCGGAAAATCCTTTCGCGGAATGTGTATAGAAACACCGGTACCGGCGTTCCCGGTCAGGCAAGGCCCTGCACCAGCATATGCACCGGCGCGTGTAGTATTGCCTGGAATAAAGCGTGTGCCGCGCTGCAAAACGCGGCACACAGAAGCAACCCTGCAACGCAGCGGCTGTTATACTTCCATGATCTCTTTATTTTTTGTTTCGCAGGTGGCATCCACCTGCTTGATAAATTTATCTGTCAGCTTTTGGGTTTCTTCCTCCAGCTTCTTCTGGTCGTCCTCGGTCAGCTCGCTGGATTTTCTCTGGGCCTTAAATTTATCCATCGCGTCACGCCGAACATTGCGGATGGCAATTTTGGTTTCCTCGCCCAGCTTTTGCACATCCTTGGCAAGCTGCTTGCGGCGTTCCTCGGTCGGTGTGGGGAAAACCAGGCGGATGGTGTGGCCATCGTCCACCGGGTTGATGCCCAGCTCGCTGGTTTGGATTGCCTTGGAGATTTCCCGCACCATCTTGCCATCCCAGGGGGTAATGGTCAAAATGCGGGCCTCGGCCACCGCCACCGCCGCAATTTGGTTGATGGGCGTGGGCGAACCATAATAATCTACCGCCACTTTATCCAGCACGGCAGGGTTTGCGCGCCCTGCGCGGATAGCGGCCAGCTCCTTGCCCAGATGGGCCAGGCAGCTACTCATTTTTTCCTCATATACCTTGGTTACGCTGCTCATAGCAATTCTCCTTTGTTATCGTTTATCAAACGGTGTAAAGCGCGGGGCCGCGCTTTTATTCCTTCACCGATGTGCCAATTTTTTCCCCGCTTAGGGCGCGGGCAATATTCTCCGGCTGGGCCAAATCAAACACCAAAATCGGCAGGTTGTTATCCCGGCAAAGGGTGGCGGCGGTAGAATCCATCACGGCAAGCCGCTCATCCAGCACGCGGGTAAAGCTCAGTGCTTCGTACTTGACGGCATCGGGGGACTTGTGGGGGTCTTTGTTGTACACGCCGTCCACCATGGTGGCTTTCAGCATGGCATCCGCCCCAATTTCCAGCGCGCGCAACGCGCTGGCGGTATCGGTGGAGAAGATGGGGTTGCCGGTGCCACCGCCAAACACCACCACCTTGCCGCTCTCAAGCGCGGCAATGGCTTTATCGCTGGTAAACACCTCGGCCACCTGGGGCATCACAATGCTGGTCATCACCACGGCGGGTACCCCTGCCTGGCGCAGGGCATCCTTCACGGCAATGGCGTTCATCACGGTTGCCAGCATTCCAATTTTATCGGCATCCATCCGGTCCATTTTGCCGCTGGAGCGGCCACGCCAAAAGTTGCCGCCCCCCACCACAATGGCGATTTGTGCGCCAAGCGCGTGGGCCTTTTTGATGCCGCCGCAGATGGAAGCAATGGTTGCTTCCTCAAACCCGGCACCCTTGCTGCCGGCCAGCGCTTCGCCGCTAACTTTTACTAAAACACGTTGATAGGCAATTGCCATATCTATACACCACCTGTATTCTGTTTATTAGTGCTATTTTACAATAGTTTTGCCCCAAAGTAAAGCGACAAATAAAAAACGAAAAAAGCGCTGCCCCCTTATCGGTATCCCTTAAGGGTTGCAGCGCCATGTTTTTACGGTTCTTTTGGGGGAATTAGGCCCAACGTGCCATCCAGCTCCCTGCTTAGGCACAGGCGCTGCAAAGCGTTGCGGTTTTCCGTGGCGGCAGCCGAGGAATGCAGGGTTAGCTCGGCCGGGGGCACAAAGGGTGGCAGCAATATCCGCAACCGAAAGCCGGAGGCCGGGCCGTTCTCGGGGCGCAGCGTCCAGCCCAGGGCGTTGGCATACTGGTGTACCAGCAATAGCCCCAGCTGCCCTTGTTGCAGCGTTTCGGGCGTAGGCACGCCCTGAATCAGGCAGGTGCGCTCCAGGGTGGAGCGCAAACCGGGGCCGTTATCGGTATAAAGCGGTTCCCGCCCGGGCAGGCAGGCAATGCGCAGCGTTGCGGGGGTGGGGCAGGCCCGCAGCGAGTTGGAGATTAGGTTGGCAAACAGCGCATCCACCAGGCCGGTATCTGCCATCAGCCACAGTGGCTCCTGAACATGGTCATCCAGCACCAGGCTGGCATCCAGCTTCCGGGCAAGCAGCTCCTCGCCCACGCAGTTGACCAAACGGGTAAGGGTTTCGGTCAGCTCAAGGGGCATTTTTTCGCTGCAAAAACCGCCTGTATAGGCCAAAGCGATATCGGCAGCATTGGCGCAGAGCCGCGAAAGATACGCGATGCTTTGTTCCATCTCCGCCAAAACCGGTGTCAATTCCTGCATAACGTCCGGGTCTGTTTTTGCGGCCAGATAATGCTGCATTGCCTCCACGGAGCTTTGCAATACGCAAAACGAGCCTGCCATTCGCCCTTTCAATCCCCCGCCAAGCTCCAAAGCTGCTTGTTGATCGCGCTCGGCCTGTGTGCCGCCTTTTTGCAACACCATCATCCTTCCCTGCTTTCCGTTTCCGGGTAGGGTTGGGGCGTTACCCGCGCAATTCCTGCCGGACGCGCTGCGCCAGCAAGCTTAAAAATTCCGCGTTGGTAAGCCCCTGCTCGCTATGCTTGCCATAGTAAGCACACATATCCCGGTATTCTTCTGTCTGGCGGCTTTGTAGCTGCTTGATGGTGCGCCGCACCGCCGTGACGACACCCTCGCAATTGATAGCTTCCCCCTCCGCAATCTGTTCATACAATTCGTTGAAGGGGATTGCGCTTCCTGCCGGTACCAGCACCTGCATAACACAGCGAATATAATCCACGCCCTTGCTACTAAAATCTGCCCGCAGGGCGCTCAGGTGCCAATCCAGCAGGCGGTCAACCCGCCGCTGTGTAAATGCCTGGCTATCTGCCGCATGGTTTACCACCATGGCAAACAGCATATTCAAGCTGTATGGTTTTAGAATAAAGGAATCGCATCCCGCTGTCAATAGCCTATCCTGCTGTTGGGGCGATAGGCGCATGGCCGTGACCAAAATTGCCGGGTGGGGTTTCAGCTCCATCCGGCCTATTTCGGCCAACAAATCAAACAAGTTCATATCCTGCAACAGTGCATCCAACACCAGCACCTCAGGGCATGGCCCTGCCTGTAGCGCTGCAAGCACCTGCCGCCCGGTGGCAAGTGTGGCGCGTATTTCCACATCCGCCTGGCTTGCCGCATAAATTCGTATGGTGTTGCGCAAGCCCAGCTCTGCATCGGCAAACAGCGTGGGCACCGGCTCTGGTCTTTTATACTTCAATTGCATTTCGTTTCCTGCCTTTTAACATTTTTTCGCTTGCCCAGGCATGGCAAGCCCCGGCCTCCCGTTTTTTGTGGTCGGGCGCTTAATTGTTGCTTTTACTATAACGTTCCCCCCGTCAAAAATCAATGTACAAAAATGGTCGATTTTTGTCTTATGGCATTTTTGTCAACATTTTTACAGGGTTTGGTTGGTTACCAACCCGTTCCACAGCCGGTAATAGATTCCTTTTTTCGCAAGGAGTTGTTGGTGGTTGCCCTCCTCCTCAATGCCGTTTTTGCCCAGCACCAAAATACGGTCGGCATTTTGGATGGTCGTCAGCCGGTGGGCAATGGTCAGGGTGGTGCGGCCCTTTGCCAGTTTGTCAAGACTTTGGCCCACCAAAATTTCACTCTCGTTATCTAAGGCGCTGGTGGCTTCATCCAGCAGCAGGATGGGCGGGTTCTTCAAAAACACCCGGGCGATGGATATCCGCTGCTTCTGCCCGCCCGAAAGCTTGACGCCCCGCTCCCCCACGTAGGTATCGTAGCCATCTTTAAGCGCCGCCACAAACGCATCGGCCCCGGCCATTTTGGCAGCGGCCACAATCTCTGCGCGGGTGGCCCCCGGCTTGCCGTAGGCAATATTTTCCGCCACCGTGCCGCTGAACAGGTACACATCCTGCTGCACCACCCCAATGGCCGAACGCAGGCTATGCAGGGTCACCTCGCGCACATCCTGCCCATCAATCAAAATTTGACCCTGCGTCACATCGTAAAAGCGGGGAATCAAATTGCAAAGGGTGGTTTTGCCCCCGCCCGAAGGGCCGACCAAGGCCAAATTTTCGCCGGGGCGGATGTTCAGCTCCACATGGCGCAGCACCAGGTTATGGTCATCGGGGTATTCAAAGCTGACATCTTTAAACTGGATGCCGCCCGGGCCAACCTGCAAGGGTTTTGCCGTGGGGGAATCCACAATATCTGCCTTGGTATCCATAATTTCGTAAAAGCGTTCGATGCCGGTCATCCCGCGCTGGAACTGCTCGGCAAACTCCACAATGCGGCGTATGGTGGCAATCAGGGTGGAAACGTAAAGGATATAGGCAACCATATCCCCCGCGCTGATTTTTCCGTACACCAAAAACAAGCCGCCCGCCAAAATCACCACCAGGTACATCAGCCCGTCAAATAGCCGGGTGGAGGTGTTAAAGGCTGCCATAAAATAGTAGGTTTTTGTTTTTATGGTTTCAAAGGTGCGGTTGCCCTGCTCAAACTTATCGGCCTCCTGCTCTTCGGCCGCGAAGGCTTTCACCACCCGCTCCCCCAGCAGGCTATCCTCAATGGCGGCGTTCAGCTCGCCAATTTGGAACCGCTGCGCCTTAAACGCCGTGCGCAGCTTATGGTTCAGCTGTACCGATACCACTGCCATCAACGGCACCACCCCAAACACAATCAGGGTTAGGGGGATGCTGGCCCGGCACAGGATGACAAAGGAAGCCGTAATTTTGATGGCCGCAATAAAAAATTCTTCCGGGCAGTGGTGGGCAAACTCGGTCACCTCGAACAAATCGTTGGTGATGCGCCCCATAATCTGCCCCACCTTGGTGTTGGAGTAGTAGGTGTAGCTTAAGCGTTGCAGGTGGGCAAAGGCATCCCGGCGCATATCGGTTTCAATGTGTACGCCCATGATGTGGCCGGTGCTGGACATAAAATAGTTGGCCGCGCCATCAATGATGCGCAGCACCAGGTAAAGCGCCGCTAGGCGCAGCACCAAGCCCACCGTCAGCGTCATGGCCGGGTTGGAGGCAGCATTGGTCAGCGAGCCCATGATGGTGGGCAGCGCGATATCGCAAAGGGTGGTAAGGGCCGCACAGAGTAAATCCAGGCAAAGTACCAGTTTATACTTCCATAAATATGGCAAAAAGCGGCGGATTAAGCCGGGCGCCCTACGTTTTTTCGTTTGGTTGCTGGTGGTTGACATTCTATTCCTCTTTCCCTCATTTTCTCATAAACACAACATCATGTACAGTATTTCCGCATCCGTTTAGCCTTCTGCCGGTTCTTCTGCCGGGGGCTGTGCTTCGGGCGAAGCTGCCGGGGCCTCCGCCGGTGGCGCCTCAGGCTGCTGCGGCGGCTCCGGTTCAGGTTCGGGCGGTGGCGATTCGGGCGGTGGCGGCTCAGGGGCCGGCGGTTCAGGGGTAGGTGGTTCCGGCGGAGGCGGTGCGGGGGTCGGCGGCTCCGGCGTGGGCGGCGGGGTCGGTGCCGGCGGCTCTGGGGTCGGTGGTGCCGGTGTTGGGGC
>JAQUSS010000183.1 GCA_028710135.1 Gemmiger sp.
CAAGCCGGGCAGCCACCGCAGCCTCAAGGCCGGGTGGTACCATGTGCCGGGCCTAGCTTCCCAGCTTGCGGCCTTGTGTGTGGGGGCCAAGCCGGGGGAGCGGGTGCTTGACCTTTGCGCCGCGCCGGGCGGCAAAAGCCTAACCCTTGCGCAGCAGATGCAAAATAAGGGCACCCTCTATAGCTGCGATGCGGTGGAAAGCCGCCTGCCCTTGATGGAAAAAGCCTTTGCCCGCTGCGGCGTTACCATCGCCCATCTCCACCATGGGGATGGCGCGGTGTTTGACCCGGCACTGGGAACTTTTGATAGAATTTTGTGCGATGTTCCCTGTAGTGGCCTTGGGGTGATTGCCAAAAAGCCGGATATCCGCCAAAAAAACTTAGAGGGGCTGGAGGAACTGGTTGCACTACAAAGCAATATCCTGCAAAATGCAACGCGGTATCTTGCCCAAACGGGGCGTTTGGTGTATTCTACCTGTACGGTGAATGTTACCGAGAATGAAGCGCAGGTTGCCTTGTTTTTGAAAAACAACCCGGAATTTGCCGTAAAGCCGCCGGTTTTTGTGCCGGAAGGCGCACAGGTAACCGAGAACGGTATGCTGCTACTGCCCCATAAAACCGGCACCGATGGCTTTTTTGTGGCCGTTTTAGAGCGAAATTAAAATAAAAACCTATAAAACCGATGAAGGAGGTGATCATCCTGGAAAAAGCCTGTATATCATCCTACACGCCCAGCGCGTTGGCCGAGCAGCTTAAAGCGATGGGGCAACCGGCATTTCGGGCGCGGCAAATTTTTAAATGGCTTCACCAAAAGATGGCCACCGATTTTGATGCAATGACAGACCAACCCAAGGCCCTGATTGCCCAGCTTAAAGAGCGCTACCAAATTGCGGCCCCCACCATCCGCCGCCGCCAGCAATCGCAGGATGGCACGGTAAAATATTTAC
This sequence comes from Gemmiger sp., assembly GCA_028710135.1. Taxonomy (GTDB): domain Bacteria; phylum Bacillota; class Clostridia; order Oscillospirales; family Ruminococcaceae; genus Gemmiger. Next base: position 947 of record JAQUSS010000183.1, read on the forward strand.
TGCAAATGGGGGATGGCAACTGCATTGAAACGGTATTGATGCGCTACAGCTATGGCAATACTGTTTGTGTATCCACCCAGGTGGGCTGCGCAATGGGGTGCCGGTTTTGTGCCTCCACCCAGGCTGGCAGGCTGCGAGATTTGACCGCGGGGGAGATAGCCGCCGAGGTATACACCGCCCAGCGGGATAGCGGGGAGCGTGTTTCCCATGTGGTGCTGATGGGAATTGGGGAGCCACTGCATAATTTTGACAGTGTGATGGACTTTTTGGAGATTATTTCCTGCCCTGAGGGGCTAAACATCGGTATGCGCAACCTAAGCCTTTCCACCTGCGGGCTGGTACCACAAATTGAGGCGCTGGCAAAAAAGCACCTGCAACTTACCTTATCGGTATCGCTACACGCGCCCAACAATGCCATGCGCAGCGGGATGATGCCCGTAAACGATGCCTACCCGCTGGAACAGTTGATCCCCGCCTGCCGCCGCTACCAGGAGGAAACCGGGCGGCGCATCAGCTTTGAATACTCGCTGGTGCGTGGGGTGAACGATGCCCCCGAAACCGCGCGGGAGCTTGCCCGGCTGATACGGGGGATGGGGGCACACGTAAATTTGATACCCATTAACCCGGTGGATGGCAGCCCTTACTCGGCAACGGACGATGCCAATGTTCGCCGCTTCCAAAAGCAACTTGAGGATTTGGGCGTGAACGCCACGGTACGGCGGCGGCTGGGCAGTGACATCAGCGCCGCCTGCGGCCAGCTCCGCAGGGAGGATGCCGACAATAAATTGGAAAGGAACCAAACTCCATGAAGCTTGCGGCTATCACAGATATCGGCAGTTGCCGCCAGGAAAACCAGGACAATTACTGCGCCCAACAGCTGGCCGATGGCTCCGGCTGGGGCATTGTGTGCGATGGTATGGGCGGCGTGCAGGGCGGCAGGGTTGCTGCCCGCATCGCCACAGATACCATGCTGCGGTATTTCCAAAAGGAACTGCCCACCCTTTGCTATGGCGAGGAAAAGCAGTTTATCCAGCACGGATTTGACATTACCAACCATGCGGTTTATGATAAAGCTACCTCTGACCCAGAGATGCTGGGCATGGGTACCACGGGGGTTTGCGCCTATATCAAGGGGAAAATGGCGCATATTGTCCACGCGGGGGATTCCCGCGCCTACCTTTTGCAGGGCGGGGCCATGCGGCAAATTACGCGGGACCATTCTATGGTGCAGCAACTGGTAGATAGCGGGCAGATTACCCGCGAGCAGGCTGCCGCACATCCCCAAAAAAATTTAATTACCCGGGCGCTTGGGGTTTCGGCCACCATTGTGCCGGAATATAACCGCTGCGAGGTTGCCCCCGGCGATATCCTGTTGCTTTGCACCGATGGGTTGACCAACATGGTATCGGATGAGGAAATACGCCTGATTTTGCAGGAGGCCCCCTTTTTTGAAGCGCCCGATCTACTGGTGGAACGCGCACTAAAGGCGGGCGGGCAGGATAATATCACGGTAATGCTGATGGGCGTGGAATCGACGGAGAGTATAAATGGATAATATGATCGGCAGAAAACTGGATGGCCGCTACCTGGTTGAAAGTTTGATTGGCGTGGGCGGCATGGCAAACGTTTACTGCGGTACCGATAGCAAAACCGGCAACATGGTGGCTATCAAAGTACTCAAGGAAGAATTTTTGGATAACGAGGAGCTGGTGCGCCGCTTCAAGAACGAATCCAAGGCAATTTCCATCCTTGACCACCCCAATATCGTGAAAGTGTACGATGTATCGGTCACAAATACCCTGCAATACATCGTGATGGAGTATATTGATGGCATTACTTTAAAGGAATACCTCAAGCAGCGTGGCGGCCCTTTAACCTGGAAGGAAGTTGTTCACTTTGCAACTCAGGTGTTGAGCGCACTGGACCATGCCCATTCCAAGGGGATTGTACACCGCGATGTCAAGCCCCAAAACATTATGCTGTTGGCCGATGGTTCCATCAAAATGATGGATTTTGGCATTGCTCGTTTTTCCCGCGCGCAAAGCCAAACCGTAAGTGATAAAGCCATCGGCTCGGTACATTACATCAGCCCCGAGCAAGCCAAGGGGGATAAAACCGATGCCCGCACCGACCTATACTCGGTGGGTGTGATGCTGTACGAGATGTTAAGCGGCCGCCTGCCCTTTGATGGCAGCGGCGCGGTATCCATTGCCATCAAGCAAATTTCGGATGCACCCACCCCGCTGGCCCAAATTGCCCCCGGCATCCCCGAAGGGCTGCGCCAAATTACAGAGCGTGCCATGTGCAAGGACCCCGATGGGCGTTACCCTTCGGCCCGTGCCATGCTGGAGGCAATTGATGAATTTAAGCGCAACCCTACCATCCGGTTTGAGTATGAATATATGACCCAGGATGCACCCGGCAAAACAATCAACAAGGTGGTGAACAGCACGAAACCGCGTACCAGTGTAAATAAAACAGCCCCGCGCCCTGCCCGGGCCGGAGCCGCGGCATCACCCCGCAATACCCGCCCCGCCGCGAAGCGGAAAAAGCAGCGCCGCCCGTTTTCGGTGCTACCCATTTTTGCAGGGATGGCGGTGGCCTTTGCGGTGGGTGCGTTTGCCTTGGTTTACTTGATTTTTGCAAACTCCACCAACCCCCTGTTCAGCAACCGTGCCGATGTGCAGTTAATCAGCTTTGTGAGCATGACGGAGGACGAATTTCGTGCTTCCGACTACAGCACCAAGCTTGACCCTGAATGGATACACGAGTATAATGCCGACTATGCCGAGGGGGTAATTTACCAGCAAAACCCTAAGCCTGGCCGTACGGTTAAGGAGGGGCAAAAGATAACCCTCAAGGTTAGCA
>JAQUSS010000184.1 GCA_028710135.1 Gemmiger sp.
CCGCCGGGACAATCGGAGATGTCGAAGTCGGATAGGGTCACTCCGGGTGCCTCCAGGAGATCCCGACGATATGGTTCCCGAGAAAGAATCCGAGGATGGTAATATCCTTCACATCGCGTGTGAACATCATCAACCTGCCGGTGGCCGGGGCCGTGGATTTGGGGCTGTTTTATTACCCCATCGCCTTTTTGGGCATCATTTTTATGGTGAACGCCGTCAATTTAACAGATGGCTTGGATGGGCTGGATTCCTCCATCACCTTTGTGGTGATGCTGGGGTACATTTTGGGGGCCAGCCTGCTGGGGTACTACCATGTTTCGCTGTATGCCACCGCCATGGCGGGGGCCTGCGCGGGCTTTTTGGTGTGGAACTATTACCCCGCCAAGGTGTTTATGGGCGATACCGGCAGTATGTTTTTGGGCGGCGTGGTTACGGGGCTTGCCTTTATCCTTTGCCGCCCGGAGCTGATTCTGTTCTTCGGCATCGTGTATATTTGGGATGCCATGACAGTGGTCATTCAGCGGGTATATTTTAAGCTGACCCATGGCAAGCGCATCTTCCGGATGACCCCCATCCACCATGCGTTTGAGCTGCGCGGCTGGAACGAGATTAAAATTGGCGGCTTTTTCTGTATGCTTGCCCTGATGGGTGCCGCCCTGGGCGTTTTGTACATTTATTTGGTGGGCTAAAGGCAACCGCCGCGCCACACGCGGCAGGCCGGGGCAGGTTGCCCCGCACACCTTGGCTGGGAAGGAGGCCCCCCTTTTTTATGGATTTTAACCAAACCGTGAAGCGGCTTTACGCCAATGCACAGCCCTTAAGCCGGGGGCTATTTTTCCGCAAGGCGGAGCGGGGGCCGGTTTCCTGGTATTTTGTTGCCACCATCTTAATTATTTTGGCGTATGGGCTGGTGATGATGTTTTCGGCCAGCTACCCCACCGGGTACTACCGCTACAATGGCGATAGCTACTATTTTATCCGTCAGCAGCTGATTTTTGCGGGGTTTGGGGTGGTGGCCATGGCCATTGGCGCCTCCATCAACTACCGCTGGGTGCGCCGCTGGACATGGGCCATTTACGCCGTTACCATCCTTTTGCTGATTGGCGCACTCTTCACCACCACCCAAACCTCAGAATTTCACCGCTGGGTAAACCTGTTTGGTGTGCAATTTCAACCGTCCGAGATTGCCAAGTTTTCCATGATTCTTTCCACCGCCATGCTGGTGGACCGGTATAGAAACCAGCGCAACACCTTGAAATTCGGCTTTTTGTACCCCATGGCCCCGGTGGCCCCCCTGTTGGTGCTGTTGGCAATGGAACCACACTGGTCGGGCATGATTTTGATGATGATGATTTTTTTCACCATGCTGCTTTGCGTCGGCTGCGCGTTGCGCTGGCTGGTGCCCATCATGCTGGCGGCGGGGGCGGGGGTTGCATTTCTGCTTGTCAGCCAAAACAACTACGTGCAAACCCGGCTGGAGGGCTGGACGCTCTTCTCGGGCGATACCTCGGGCATGACCTACCAAACCCGCCAAAGTATGTATTCTATTGCCTCGGGCGGGCTGCTGGGGCTGGGCATCGGCAACAGCCGCCAAAAGCACCTTTGGCTGCCCGAGGCCACCAACGATTTTATCTTTTCGGTGGTGTGCGAGGAATTGGGCTTTGTCGGCGCGGTGCTTTGCATCGGGTTGTTTGCGGCCCTGATTATCCAGGGCATTTTGATTGCCCTTCGCTCGCCGGATTTGTTTGGCACGGTTTTGGGCATTGGCATCATTGCCCAGGTAGCATGGCAGGTGTTTTGCAACATTGGCGTTGTTACCAACACCATCCCCAACACCGGCATCAGCCTGCCGTTTTTCTCCTCGGGGGGTACCAGCCTGCTGATGCTGCTGGCTGAAATGGGGCTGCTGCTCAGTATATCCCGCGCGGGCAATGCACAAATTGCCGCCCAGCGCCGCCGCAGCCAGGCCGCCTTTGCCGACCGCCTAAACCGCCCCCGCCAGGTGTACCGCCAGGGGATGTGATGCGCGTTGCAACCCCCGCCCCACCGGAATGGCAGCAGGCCGCCGCCGGTGCGATAGGGGGTAAGACCGTTTGAGAGGAAGGAAGATTGCTGTATGCGTGTACTGATTGCAGCCGGTGGCACCGCCGGGCATATTAACCCGGCGCTTGCCATTGCGGGGGGCATCAAACAGGCCGACCCCACCGCCGAAATCCACTTTGCGGGCCGCCGGGGCGGGATGGAATATGGGCTGGTAACCGGGGCGGGCTACCCCTTCCACCCCATTGAGATACACGGCTTTCAGCGCAAGCTGAACCTGCAAAATGTTGGCCGCAACCTGGTGGCCATCTACCACCTGGCACTTTCCGGCCCGCGCACCCACGCCATTTTGCGGGAGGTAGCGCCCGATTTGGTGGTTGGGTGCGGCGGCTATGTAAGCGGCCCGGTGGTGCGCGCCGCCGCCAAAAAAGGCATCAAAACCGCCATCCATGAGCAAAACGCTTTTCCCGGTGTTACCAACAAGCTGCTGGCCCCCCAGGTGGATTTGGTGCTGGCCGCCAGCGCCGATGCGGTAGAAAAACTGGGCGCACCCCAAAAAACAGTGGTGGTGGGCAACCCGGTTCGCCCCGCACTGTTTGCACAAAACCGTGCCGATGCCCGCGCTAAACTGGGGGTAGGGGAGGGCCAAACCGTTATTTTAAGCTTTGGCGGCAGCCTGGGTGCCCGCCGCATCAACGAGGTGACAGCCGAGCTTTGCGCCTGGGAGCAAACGCAGACGGAGTTCCCGGGGATTTTGCATTTCCACGCCACGGGCAGCCGCGGGGTGGAGCTGTTTCAAACGCTGGCCACGGAGAAGGGCTTTGCCACCGGCAAAAACCTGGTGGTGCAGGAGTATATTGAGAATATGCCCGAAATGCTGGCCGCGGCCGATTTGGTCATTGCCCGCTCGGGTGCGCTTACCTTGGCGGAGCTGGAAGCCATGGGCCGGGCATCCATCTTGATACCCAGCCCCAATGTGGCGGAAAACCACCAGTATTATAACGCGCTGGAGCTGCAAAAAGCCGGGGCTGCCCTGGTGCTGGAGGAAAAGGCGCTGACCGGCCAAAGCCTGATTGCGGCGGTGGTGGGCCTACTACAGGAGCCGGGCAAGCTGGGGGCGATGGGGCGGCAGGCCAAAACGCTGGCCCACCCCCAAAGCCTGGCCGAAATTACCGAGCGGCTGATGGCCCTTGTTAAATAAAAATGAAAATGAAAATATAATAAAAACAACCTAAAAATAAGATCAAAGCGCAAACAAAACAACAACCGTGTTGCAATGCAATCCAAATAGAACGCTGGAAGGAGGGCGACGGGATGAAGCGCGACCAGCAGCGCCGCAGCCTGGGCAGCCGGGTTGGCCTGGAAAAACGAGGCGAAGCCGCCCAAAAGCCGCAGCAAAACGCTGGCGTACCCCGCCGCCCGGCCGGCAAAAAGGCCGGTTACACGGCCAATGGGCCGGCGGCTACCCCCCGGCAGCCCGCCGGTGCCACGGCGCAGCGCCCTGCGGTGGTAAACCCCCAGCAACCGGGCTACCGGCAGGGCACGGGCCGCCCCAACCGGCGGCAAACCCAGGTGGAAAAACGCCGCCAATACCTGCGCCGCCGTTTGGTGGGGCTGGTTGCCGTGGTGGCAGCCCTGGGGGCAGGGGTGGCGTTATCGGTCAATTTGCTGTTTAAGGTTACCGCCTTCCGGGTGGAAAACACCGACCGTTCCACCCCCGCCAACACCGGCATTTACACCGAACAGCAGATTATTGACCTGCTGGGTGTG
>JAQUSS010000047.1 GCA_028710135.1 Gemmiger sp.
TAACACCATCGGGCCGGGATGGCAATTGCCCGTATACATTTTTTTGGATGCAACGCCTGCCGCGCTGCCAAAGCAGGCCAAACCGTGGCAAAGCGTGCCAAAACACGCCCCGGGCGCAAAAGCCCCCCCGGCGCGCGGCCCCCAAAACCCCAAAAAGGCACCCCACCGGCCGCCCGCCTGCCCGCGAGCCCCAAGGGATGCCCAAAAATTTAAAACTAAAAAAATTAGCGTAAAACCCCCAAAATGAGGATAAAGGAAATATAGTCTAAAAGTTCTTTGCCAGGCTTTCTTTCAAGAAAGCCGCGTAACCCCCGTACCCCGGGCAGGCACCCGCCTACCGGCGGCGCACCAGCATCACTACGCAGATTAATAGCAGCAGCAAAGCCGCGCCGCCCAGCACCAGCAACACCGTTTGGAATATCCCCACATTAAAATTGCCGCGCAGGGTTTGGGTGGCACCATCCAGCGCGCTGGAAACCGCGCCGCCCACATCGCTGCCCGCCGGGCTTACCCCCGATTCCGCCGCGCTGGCCGCGGTTCCGGCGCTCAGTGCCGCGCTGGCCGCATCGCCAAAGCCAAGGGCCGCCAAGGCATCCGCCAAGGCATCGCTGCCCATCGTTACCATCAAGGTCGCGGTGGCGCTTTTCACCTTCTCGTGGTTGACGGCGTTTGCCAAATAATCGGCAAACACATAGCTTGCGCCCCGCATCGGCGCTTCGGCCTCCGGGGTGATGGCCCAGCCATCCGCTGACCATAATTGGTTCATATACAGCAAAAACTGCATCCCGGCATCCTTGGCCAGGGTATTGTACACCGTTTCACGGAAGGCCGCCTGGTTGCCGGTATCCGCCGTGCCAAAACTCAGCCCGATAAACTGGTAGCAACGGTCGTAATCCGAAACATCATTGTAATATTGGCGGATAACCTCCGCAATCACCGAATCCTTTTTCAGCTCTGAGCCAATGTTGATGGAATCAAGGTCTGCCCGCAGGTCTTGGTCGCCAAATTTGCTGGTGCTGCCATCGTCCGGGATTCCAAACGTGCCCGCCATCAGGGCAACGTACCCATCGCTATCCGCCGCCTGGCCCGCATACGCCTGGGCCAGCTGCATACAATCGCCACCCCAGCTTCCCGTAATGGGGATGCCATTGTACACAAGGTTCATCGAGGCCAATAGATGGCCAAAATCAATGCCCTGCCCGCCGGGCAGCTCCACACTGCCAAGGCCCTGTAGCCCCGCAAGGTCGCCATTCTTTTCCGCCACATAGCTTTCAAACTCCGGGTCGCGCACACCGGCGGTCATCTGCCAAACCGAGGTATTGTAATCCCCCACCCGCGTGTAGGATAGGGTAAGCACCACCGGGTCGGCCTGGGTACCCTTCTCGGCAATAAAGGTATCGGCCAGGGTTTGCAGCTCCCCCAGCTGTGCCAGCACCGTATCATAATCTTGGGCGTTGGCGGGCATGGCGCACAACCCAAACACCAGCACCAACAGCGCCAGTACCCCTAAAAAGCGGCTCCGTTTCATAAAAAAATAAAACACCTCCGGCATCGTTTCGTCGTAGGATGCGTTTGTAATCAATTTGTATTTTTTAGTATAGCACAACGGCAGGGGGTTTGTCACTGGTAATTTGGGCTAAAATTGCCCCCTGCCACCTTTACAAAGCGTCATATCCAACAGTATAATAACACTATACGACAATTTTGTGAAAACGTGGAGGCACCAATGAAAAAGTCAACAGTATATTACACCGATTTCCGCACCACCGAGGGCCGCAGCCTGCTGGATAAGCTGGAAAAGGTTATTTATGCGGCGGGCATCAAGGATATCGATATGGACGGCAAGTTTGTTGCCATCAAAATACATTTTGGGGAACCGGGCAACCTTGCCTTTTTGCGCCCCAACTATGCCCGCCGTGTGGCGGATGTTATCAAGGCGCAGGGCGGGCTGCCCTTTTTAACCGATTGTAACACCCTGTACCCGGGCCGCCGCAAAAATGCGCTGGAGCATATTGAGGCCGCCTACGAAAATGGGTTTACCCCCTACGCCACCGGCTGCCAGGTGATTATTGGGGATGGGCTGCGCGGCACCGACGACGTGGAGGTACCCGTGCCGGGCGGCGAATACGTGAAAACCGCCAAAATTGGCCGCGCCGTGATGGATGCCGATATCATTGTATCCCTCTCCCACTTTAAAGGGCACGAGGCCACCGGCTTTGGCGGGGCGCTGAAAAACCTGGGCATGGGCTGCGGCAGCCGCGCCGGCAAGATGGAACAGCATAGCTCCGGCAAGCCGGTGGTGCAGGAGGGGCTTTGCCGTGGTTGCCGCCAGTGCATTAAAGAATGCGGCTCGGACGCGATACGGTACGAAACCGGCAAGGCCGTGATTGACCAGGAAAAATGCAAGGGCTGTGGCCGGTGCATTGGCCGGTGCAACTTTGATGCAATTTATGCGCCCGATAGCAGCGCCAACGCCCTGCTTGACCGTAAAATGGCCGAATATGCCTTTGCGGTGTGCAACGGGCGGCCCCAGTTCCACATCAGCCTGGTGATGGATGTATCGCCCATGTGCGATTGCCACGGCGAGAACGATGCCCCCATTGTGCCGGATATCGGGATGTATGCCAGCACCGACCCCGTGGCGCTGGACCGTGCCTGCGCCGATGCGGTGCTGGCCGCCACCCCCTTTGCCAACAGCCAGCTGGGCGATAACCGCGCAAACGGCAGCTTTTGCTGCACCGGCGATAATTTTACCGATACCACCCGCGGCACCACCTGGCGCGAAACGCTGGACCAAGCCGAAAAGCTGGGCCTTGGCAGCCAGGCGTACACCCTGCACTATGTAAAATAAAAAACCGTAACGCCCCATAAAAATTAAAAAAGCCTGCTATGCTGCGCAACCGCGCGGCTTGGCAGGCTTTTTTGCTTGGTGTTTTGTGCTTTGTTTTGCGTTTTGTTTGGTGCTTTGCGTAAAGCATGGCGGCGGTGGCCCGGCATGCGGCGGCCCGGGGCCAAGCGGGGCGGGGCCGCAGCCCGCGCCTACACACCCCGCCCCGGCGGGGCCGCCTACCCCCGCCTACGAAACCCAGTTTAGCAGGGTGGCGGCGCGGGTGGGCAGGGTGTAGTAAAACCGCTCGGCAACCTCCAACACCACCACATCCGGCAGGCCGGTTTTCTGGGTTTGCTCGCGCTGCAACGCCTCCTCGGTCAGGGCGTTGCCGTGTATTACCAGCGCTTGCCCAAACCCGGCCCCCAGCCAGGGGGCCAGGGCTGCGCCAAAGCTATCGCGCACCAGCAGCAGGGTATCGGTGCCGGTGCCGGTATAGTGCTGTATCTCCCCGCTGGTGCCGGGGGTTAGGGTGGCTGCCGGGGCTGCCACCGTGTAGTACACATCGTCGGTGCAAAGGTGCCAGGCGGCGCACATATTGGCAAGGTCTTTTGGGGGGGCGGTTTCGGGGGCGGGCGCTACGGGGGGCAGGGTGGCCGTAAAATCGCGGCCAAGGGCCTCCAGCACCGCCTGGGCGGCCAGCCAGGCCCCCGGCTCGTTCCAGTGGGTATCGTACTTGTAATACACCTGCTGGGTATCGGCCATGGCCGCCAGCAGCGCCTGGGGGTAGACAATGGGCACGCCGGTGTTTGCCCGCAGGCTTTCCACCAGGGCCTGCACCCGGGTGGGGCGGCTAGCCACCGGCACGCTGGCGGGCATATAGCGGCTATACACCCCCTCCTTGGCGGGGGCAAACACCACGGCCAACCGGCTGCCCTTGGCGCGCAGCGCAGCATCCAGCGCTTGCAGCACGGCGGCGGTATCGGCAAGCTCCTGCGCGGTGGGGGCGGTAAGGCCCTGATAATCGGATATACTTTGCGAATCCGAAACATCCTTTAAAAACAGCCAGCCCTGCTGCCCTTGCAGCACGTTGGCCGAATCCAACGTGCCAACCCCGGCGTTCACCGTGGCGTTCAGCGTCATCAACTGGTTGCGGAAAGGGGCATGGTCGCCCAGCCAATCCTCAAAGGCGGCGGGCCAGGCTTCGGCGGAAACCTCGGTGCCGGGGAAGGGAGCTAAAGCGCGGTTTTCGTAATTGGTGGTATCCAAGCTGGCCCGCAGGGCCAGCCAAAGGGGCCACGGCAACAGCAGCAGGGCCAAAAAGCCGCCCAGCAGGCATTTGCCGGATTTTGAAAAGGTACTGCGTTTTTTATCCATCACAAAGCCCCCTTAAAAGCGGAAGTAGATAAACGGGTTGTAGGTGCTGGAAACCAGCAGCATCATGCTGGCAAAGCCCAGCCCCAACAGGGCGGCGGTTTGGGCCGGGCCGGGGGTAGCCTCGCTGTACAGCGCGCGGCGCAGCCGGGGCCACAGGGCTTGCAGGGGGCCGCAAAGCAGCAGCGCCACCGCCAACAGCAGCAGGGTGCGGGCATCCAAATAGCGCAGCACCGGGTAGGCCACACTGCCCGGGGTGGGCAGCAGCATCCGGCGCAGCAGCGCCACCCCCGCGTTCAGCCCCGGTGCCCGGAAAATGACCCACCCGCAAACAAAGCAGGCCGCCGTGTACAGCCACCCCACCGCGCGGGGCAATTTTTGCAGCAGCTTGCCCAAAAATAACCGCTCCAAAATCAGCAAAATGCCATAGTATACGCCCCAGGCCACAAACTGCCAGTTGGCCCCGTGCCACAGCCCGGTAACCAAAAATACGATGAACAAATTGAGCAGGGTGCGGGGCATCCCCTTGCGGTTGCCGCCCAGCGGGATGTATAAATAATCCCGGAACCAGCCCGAAAGGGTCATGTGCCAGCGGCGCCAAAACTCCGAAACCGAGCAGGAAAGATAGGGGTAGTTGAAATTTTCCGGGAAATGGAAGCCGAACAGCCGCCCCAGGCCGATGGCCATATCCGAGTAGCCCGAAAAATCGTAATAAATTTGCAGGGTGTAGTAGAGCGCCCCCAGCCAGGCCAGCGGGGTGGAAACCGCCGCCGGGGCAAGGCCGAAAATTTCATCGGCCTTGGCGGCAAAGGCGTTGGCCAAAACCACTTTTTTGGCAAGGCCATACAAAAACCGCTTGATGCCGTAGGCGGTATCGGCGGGGGTGATGGTGCGCGTGCCCAGCTGCCCGGCCACCTGGTTGTACTGCACAATCGGCCCGGCAATCAGCTGGGGGAAGAGCGCTACGTAGAGGGCAAGGCGCGGCCAACTGCGCTGCACCGCTATTTTTTGGCGGTATAAATCGATCAGATAGCTCATCGCCTGGAAGGTGTAAAAGCTGATGCCGATGGGCAAAGCAATCTCCCTAGCGGGCAGCAGCGGCCCACCGGCCACGGCGGCCAGGGCATCGGCCACAAAGGTATAATATTTAAAGTAGCCCAGCAACAGCAGGTTGGCGCAAAGGGCCACCCCCAGCACCAAGGGCCGCCACCGCTGCCCCGCCGCCGCAATGGCAAGCCCCCCCAGGTAATTGAGGGTGATGGAAAACAGCATCAGCACCAAATAGCGGGGGCCGCCCCAGGCGTAAAACAGCAGGCTGGCGCAAAGCAACAGCGCATTTTGCCCGCGCGGGGGCAAAAGCCGGCAGCCCAAAAACACCACCGGCAAAAAAAACCATAAAAATACCAGGCTGGAAAATAGCATAGAACCCCCCGCAATTTTTTAAGCAGATTGCCCCAAACCAGGCCGTTGCCCGCACAGGGGCAAGGCGGTGGCAACCGATTGGCAACGTATTGGCCGGATATTGGCGATATTGGCAAGATGTTGGTAGGATATTGGCGATATTGGCCCAAAATTCGCAATATATTGGTAATGTGTTCGCAAGGTAGTGGCAAACTATTGGCAATGCGGTGCTTTTTGCGCCGCCGGGCCACGGCCCCAGCCTTTGCCGGGCCAGCGTTTACAGTATACCACCCCGCGCCGCTTTGGGGAAGATGCCCGCCACTTTAAAACAACCCCGCCAAAGCGGACCTTAACCGCCTTAAACGGCCCCCGGGCCGGCTAAAATTACGCCAAACGGCCTAAGCCGCCCCCCCTTGCTAAAAAAACGCTAAAAAACCGCCAAAAAGCCGCCCAAACGCCGCCCAAAACAGGCGGCGGCACAAAAGTAGCCCCCTCCTGCTTGCGGTAACAGGAGGGGGCTTGGGGTATCGTTTTGGTGTGAGGAGGAATCATGTTACAGAACTACGGTTGCGGCCCCGTGTCCTGTAATTATAGGATACCCAACAGATGCGAAATAAATATTATAGCGCTGTGAACTTTTTGTTAATTTGTAGTAATTTTTTAAATTACACCCCAAATTGAAAAGTTTTTTGCTTTTTACGCCCAACGGCTCGCACCAGCCGCCGCTGAAAGCCGCGGTTGCAGCCCATGGGGCCAAGCGGCAATTTTTACGCAGCCAGGCCGTTTTTTGTGCCCAGCACCCAAAAAGCAAGCACCGGGCCTCAACAGCGCCTTAAGAATAATTTTCTTCCAAATATTTCTTCACGGCGGCTTCGTCCACACGGCGGTTGGCCATCAGCTCCTCCGAAAATTCAATCTCGTGCAAAACCTCCTTGGCGGTGCGGGTGCCGGTGTTGCGGGGGATCACCAGCTCCGCCTTGGGGGCGGTAAGCACCACCCGGCAGCTTACCATAAAGGCACCCAGGCGGGCGGCGGTAAGGCCATCGCGCAATTGCTTGCGGGCATCCTCGGCGGCAAGCAGCGGGCTGCGGAAGGGGCGGCGCACCCCGCCGCTAATCTGCGCCCACTGTTCGTCCGGGCCGCCGTAAACGGTGCCGTTATAATCCGCGCCATAGTAGGCCGTTACCCCCGCCGGGCTGACCAAAATGGCCGTGAAGGGGCTTTTATCGGGGTTGGGGAACACAATGGTAAGCCCGCGCTTCCAGGCGGCGCTTTTCAGCTTGCGGGCAAAGGCCGCGTTGGCCTTGCCATCCCGCGTGGGCTCGCCGCTGCCCTGGGCGGGGGCGGCGTTGGGGTCGGGCTTATTTTTTTTGCGGTAGTACAGGTAAATGCCCACCCCCGCAATCAACACCAAAAGTACCACCATCAAAATATCGGTAAACGTCATGGGTTTTGCCTCCTGCTTTTTCTAATTTTTGCTGTTTTTTAGCTATTTTTTTGGCTGTTTTTTACTTTAAACCGCGCCGTAAATGCCTTGTACACTTACCTCGCCGGTAAAAACACGTTTTTTGCCGCCGGTTTCGGCCTCGGCCACCACCAGCCGCCCTTCCTCGTCCACATCCAAGGCGCGGCCATGCCCGCCCTGGTACTGCACCGGCCTGCCCAAATTGATGCAGGCGGCCTTATACCGCTGCCGGTAGGGGGCAAAACCTTCGGCCCCAAAGCGGGGCAGGGCCGCCGCCAAGCCCGCCGTTATGGCGGTGGCCAGGGCGGCGGGGTCGGCATTTGGGGCGGGGTTTACCGCCACGCCAGCCAGCGCCAGGCTGGTGGCGTGGGGCAGGCCGGCGGCATCAAAATCGGCCTGGGGCTGGGCAAGGTTGATGCCAATGCCGCACAAAATGCCCCCGGGCACTCCCTCGCACAAAATGCCCACAATTTTTTTGCCGCCCAGCAAAATATCGTTCGGCCATTTAATTTGGCAGGCGGTGCCATACCGCCCGGCCAAAGCATCGGCCACCACCAGGCTTGCCAGCAGCGGCAGGGTGCCCGGCTGGGCAAGGGGCGTTTTTAAAACGGCGGTGTAGTAAAGTGCCCGCCCCGCGGCGTTGGCCCAGGCGCGGCCCAGCCGCCCCCGGCCCGCCGTTTGGCTGGTGGTGTACACCGCGCCCAGCGCCCCAAACTCGGCAAAATGCCGCTTGGCATAGGCGTTGGTGCTATCGGTTTCGGGCAGGTAGCGGGGCGGGGCGGGCGTTGTGGCCGGTGCATTGGCGGCGGGTGCCGGGGTAGCTGCCTGCGGGGCGGTCATTCCGGCACCCGCTTCCAGCCGCAAACAAAATTGCCATTTTCAATTTGCACCACGCCGTAGCTGCCGGTATCCCGCACGCTGCCGGGGTTAAACAGGGTGGGCTGGCCAATGCGCGGCGCCTGCATGGTGGGGGCGTGGGTGTGGCCAAACAGGGCAAGGTCCGCCCCTTTGATGCCGGCGGCCTCGCCCAGCATATCCACCCCCATCTTGACCCCATACAGGTGGCCGTGGGTGTAAAAGATAAGCCGCCCGCACACGGGGGCCAAGCCCTCGGTAGGGTCGGGCCAGCCAACATCGCAGTTGCCCCGCACCCGGTAGATGGGGTAGGCGGGCGGGTGGCCCGCCTGGGTGCAAAGCGCAATGGCCCGCTCCAAATCGTACAAGCCATCGCCCAAAAAGAAAAGGGCATCGGCCTCAGTTTCGTTTTGCAATATCCAGCGCAGGCCATGCAGCCTGCCATGAACATCGCTGGCAACCAAAATTTTACCTTCCGCCATGCGGGCTACCTCCTAAATCACAAATTTGTGGGGGCTTTTGCGGGGGGGTGCTGGGGTTTGCCGAGGGGCCAGGGGGTTGCCCCCCGGCCGGGGTTTTGCGGGGGGGGCAACGGGTTTGCCCGGGGCGGCGTGGTTACCGCAACAGCCACCGCCGCGCCGCATCGCCATGCAGCCGTATCTCTATACAGGTATATAAGCATACCGGCATATAGCCCCGTTTTACCCTTCGTCCGCCGTTTCCAGCAGCGCCCGGTAAATTTCACCTTTTGAAAATGGGGTGCCCACCGCGGCCTGCTTGGCGGCGGTGGTGGGGGGCAAGCCCCCCGCCAATAGCTGCCGCGCGGCGGCAACGGCCTGGGGCAGGGTGGGGGTATCGGCAGGGTCTTGCGCGGGGGCGTTTTCACCCTCGCCTGCGCCCGCCACCACCAGCACAAACTCGCCGCGCGGGTCGGTTTCGGCATAGTAGGCGGCGGCTTCGGCCAGGGTGGTTTTGCGTATCTCCTCGTGCAGCTTGGTAAGCTCCCGGCAAAGGGTGATGGAACGCGCCGGGCCAAAGGCGGCCAATAAATCGGCCAGGGTCAGGCGCAGCTTGTGGGGGGCCTCGTAAAAAATCATGGTGCGGGGCTCCTGCAAAAGTGCCTCTAAGCGCGCTTTTTTCTCTTTACGGGGCACGGGCAAAAAGCCTTCAAACACAAAGCGGGCGGTATCTTGCCCCGAAACCGCCAGCGCCGTAACGCAGGCCGAAGCCCCCGGCACCGGCACCACCCGGATGTTTTGCGCCAGGGCATCCTTTACAATCTGCTCGCCGGGGTCGCTGATGCAGGGCATACCGGCATCCGAGCAAAGGGCGCAGCTTTCGCCCGCCTGCACCCGCGCCAAAATGGCCGCGCCACGGCCCAGGGCGTGCTCGTAATAGCTTACCATCGGCTTTTTTAGCCCCAAATGGTTGAGCAGCCGCAGGGTAACACGGGTATCCTCGGCGGCCACAAAATCCGCCAGGCCAAAGGTGGCGGCAACGCGGGGCGGCATATCGTCCAAATTGCCGATGGGGGTGGCCACAATATATAAGGTACCGGGCATAGAGGCCCCTCCTTGCATTCGCTTAAATTTTGCGCTTGCCAAAATTGGCAGATAAACTCAGTATACAACAACCGGCGGGCGTGGTCAACGAAAACGCGGGGCTGCGCGCCACCCGGCGGGCAAATTTCACGGTTTTGGGCGTTTTGGGGCAGTTTTCAGCGTTTGGGGCTTGTTTTTGGGGCGGCTTCAGCCGTTTTCGCCCCGTTTTTGCCGCGCCTTGGCCGCGCCCAGGCCACCGTGGGTGGCGGGTTTTTCGCCGGGCTTCAAAAGCTTGGCCCGCACAATGGCATCCTCGCCAAATTTTTTGCGCAGCGCATCGGCGGCACGGTCCAGCTTTTCCTGCTTATCGGCATGATGAGGGTCGGCAAAGAGGGTGAGCTGCTCAAAATGGTCCTCGCCGGTATGCTCGGCGGTCACCCCCACCAGCCGCACCGGGCGGCCCGGCCACAGCTGGCGCAGCAGGGCCTTTGCGGTGTGGTAGATAACCTCGGTAGAGTTGGTGGGGCTGGGCAGGCTGGTTTGGTGGGAGGTACGGCGGAAGGCGTTATCGCACACCTGCACGGTGACGACCCGCGCGCTTTTGCCATCCAGCCGCAGGCGGGAGGCAACCGATTCCGCCAGCGAGAGCAGCAGGGTATCGGCCTCGGCGGGGGTGGCCAAATCCTGCGCGGTGGTGGCGCTGTTGCCGTAGGTGGTATCCCGCGCGCTGGTTTTGGTCATGGGTTCGCTCTCAATGCCGTTGGCATAGTCCCACACGGTGCCGCCCCGCACGCCAAAAATATCGGTCAGCACCTTGCGGGGGGCCTGGGCAATCTCCCCAATGGTGTAGATGCCGGCCTTTGCCAGCCGCTTGGCCGCGCTGGGGCCAACGCCAAACAGCGCCCCGGCGGGCAGCGGCCACATTTTGGCGGGGATTTCCTCGGGGAAAAGGGTGTGGATGCGGTTTGGTTTTTCAAAATCCGATGCCATTTTTGCCAGCAGGCGGTTGGGGGCAATGCCGATGTTTACGGTAAAGCCCAGCTCCTTATATATACGCTCCTTGAGCTGTGCCGCCGCCCGGCGGGGCGGGCCAAACAGCCCCTCGGTGCCGGTCATATCCAAAAAGGCCTCGTCGATGCTGTATTGCTCGATATCGGGGGTGTAATCTCCAAAAATTTGAATCATGGCCTTGCTGTTTTGCACATACCAATCAAAATCGGGCGGGGTAACGGTAAGAGCCGGGCATTTGGCGCGGGCCGCAAACAGAGATTCGCCCGTGCGGATGCCGTAGGCCTTGGCGGGCATACTTTTGGCCAGCACCACCCCGTGGCGGGTTTCCTCGTTGCCGCCCACCGCCGCCGGGATGGTGCGCAAATCCACCGTGCCACCCGCCCGCAACAGCTTGATGGCCGACCACGATAAAAACGCCGAGTTTACATCCACGTGAAAATAGACGCGCGGCATGGCAAGCCCCCCCTTTTTTCTCTGTTTCGATACCCCCAGTATAGCACAACAACCTTTAGTTGTACACAGTGTTTTTGCCGTGCGGAGTGGGGTTTTTGCGCGGTTTGGGGGCGGTTTCGGGGCGGGTTTTAGGGGGCAACGCGCCCCACGCCACAGGGGGGCTGGCGGTGATTACAATGCACCATGGCAAAATTTGAACCGTGCAACACACGGGGCCTCTGTAGGGGCACGATACATCGTGCCCGCCCTATGGGGGCAACGGGGTTTGGCATAACAGGCCGCGCGATAGGTTGGGGTGAATTTTTTGCCGCCTGATGGGTTGAGGTAACCCCCGAACCGTGCGCCCGCCGGAGGGACGGCCACCATGTATGGTGGCCCTACGGGGGTGGTTACAATGCGCATGGCAAAATTTGAACCGTGCAACACACGGGGCCTCTGTAGGGGCACGATACATTGTGCCCGCCCTATGGGGGCAACGGGGTTTGGCATAACAGGCCGCGCGCCGGGTTGAGGTGAATTTTTTGCCACCCGATGGGTTGGGATAACCCCCGAACCGTGCGCCCGCCCGTGGGGCGGCCACCATGTATGGTGGCCCTACGGAGGTCGCGGTAATTACAATGCGCATGGCAAAATTTATGCCGCCCGATGGGTTGAGCCAAATACCGAACCGCGCGCCCGCCGGGGGGCGGCCACCATGTATGGTGGCCCTACGGGGGTCGCGGTAATTACAATGCGCATGGCAAAATTTATGCCGCCCGATGGGTTGGGCCAAATACCGAACCGCGCGCCCGCCGGGGTGCGGCCACCATGCATGGTGGCCCTACAGAGGTTGTGGCCATGGTGAAATTGGCACAGCCCGCCATATAGAGGCCTCTGTAGGGGCACGATACATCGTGCCCACCCAATGGGGGTGACGGGGTTAGGAAAAAATTGTGCCGTGCGCCGTATGATGGCGAAATTTGCGCCACGCGCCTGTGTCGCGACAACCCCCGCACCATGCGCCATGCGGGGGGGGCGGCCACCATGTATGGTGGCCCTACGGAGGTTGTGGCGGGGGCAAGGCACCATGGTAAAATTGGCACCGCCCGCCAGACGGGTTGCGGCGAAAATGTTTGCGGGTGGCCCGGTGCGATGCCCACAAGGGCCTGCAACCGCCTGCATAAAAAAGGTCGAACAGAATTCCCAAATGATATGCCCCCTTCATAGAAACAGTGTTTTATTTCACTGTCTTCTATAAAGGGAGCATATCGGGAGGGCGGGTTTCATCACAGCATCTGGCTAAACTCAATCTTTTCTTTGTTCGGCCCCTCGATGGTGAAAAACTTTACGCCGTTTTCCCAAAAGGGGAGGAAATGGATGCTATCGTTTGTGTTGTTGAGGTTATTTTTGCAGATAAAATCGTAAGCATCGTCAATTGAGCGCACATCGATGGCGATGTGGTCAATGGCACCGGCGGCCATGGCGGCGGCGTGGTTCTCGTAGGTTTCAATCACCAGGTTGCCAAGCTTTAAAAACATGGCCGGGTCGCCCGTGGTGGCAAGCGTGGCATCCAACGCCGTTTCAAACCCAAGCTTGTGGTAAAATGCGGCCGTTTCGTGTATTGCGTTGGTGGGGATGCCGATGTGCTGCACACCGGTGAAATTTTCTTTGATATCCATCTTGGTTTTACCTTTTCCCTTCCATTTTTTCAGCCGCCATTGCCATATCCGGCATGGCGGGAATTGCGCCGTACTGCTCTACGCACACGCTGGCCACGGCGTTGCCGAAGGCGGCAAAATCGGCCGCTTCATCGATAGAAACGCTGCCGGGCTCCTTGCTGCAGCGGCTAAACTGGTATAAAAACCCGCCCCAAAACGAATCTCCCGCGCCGGTGGCATCCACGGCGGCGCTTTTAAAGCCCTTTACAAACCGCCCTTCGCCCGGCACGGCCACGTAGGCTCCCTTTTCCGCCAGGGTAACCACCACGATGTTTACCCCCTGCGCAAGCAGGATGTTGGCGGCGGCCACACAATCCTCCTCGCCGGTCAGCAGGGTGGTTTCCTCCTCGGAAATTTTCATTAGGTCGGCATATTTTATCATCGAGCGCATCTGCTTGACGGCGGTTTTTTCGTCCTTCCAAAGGCTGGCCCGGTAGTTGGGGTCGTAGGAAACCACCACCCCGGCCTCCTTGGCCTTTTGCACGGCAAACAGGGTGGTACTGCGGGCGGGGTCGTCCGTCAGCGAAACCGAGCCGACATGGAAAATACCGCTGTTGCGGATAATATCCAGCGGCACATCCGATTTTTCCAGCATTTTATCGGCGCCGTGGTTCCGCGCGAAGGAAAATTCGCGCTCGCCATTCTCCTTGATATCCACAAAGGCCAGGGTTGTAAAATAGTCCTCGCTCAGAACAAAGCCGGTGCAATCGATGGCGCATTTTTCAAGCGTTTCCTTCAAAAATTTGCCGTGCATATCCTGCCCTGCCTTGCCGATAAAGGCGGTTCTTGCGCCAAGCTTGGCCATGGCGGCCATCACGTTGGCGGGTGCGCCCCCGGCGTTTTGGGCAAAAAGCCGCTGCCCCTGCTCGTTTTTGCCCTGCATGGTGAAATCAATCAGCATTTCGCCCAATGCGCAGGCCAAGAAGGTGGTTTTTTGGATAACATCCTCATCGCCGTTTAAAACGCCAAGGGCCTCCAAATTTTGAATCAGGGCATCGCAAATTTGCGGGTCATCCGAGTGGATGTTCAGCACCCCATTCTCCCGGGTGGGCAGGCTGAGTACCCCCAAAATGGACTTTGCATCCACAACAAAGGTGCCCGACTGTAAATCCACCGCACAGGGGAGCTTTGACACCACGTTTACCAGGTTTTTGATGGTGATGGCATCCCCAAATTTTACTTTAATCAGCATACAATCTCCCTTCTGCCGCTGCCTTGGCAGAACAACCACTCTGCGCTTGCGTTGGCAAATACTTGGTTTTTAGCGCGTTTTTCAGGCGAACGCCCACAGAACAAACGCGCAGAGCAGCCCCACAAGGCCTATCAGGGTTTCCATCACCGTCCAGGATTTTAGGGTGTTTTTTTCGTCCATCTCCAGCAGGGAGCCTACCAGCCAAAACCCGGAATCGTTTACATGGCTGAAGGCGGTGGCACCCCCGGTGATGGCGCACACCAGCGCCGCAAGCTCAAGCTGCGAAAGCCCCTGCACGGCCGGCATGGCGGCCATCACCCCGGCGGCCATCGTCATGGCAACAACGGCAGCCCCCACGGAGGAGCGAATCAGCGCGGCAATCAAAAAGGCAATCAGGATGAGGGGCAGGCCACTTTTTTCAAGCGCTGGGCCGATAATTTCGCCCATGCCCGCGTTTTGCAGCACCCAGCGGATGATGCCGCCGCCGGTGATAACCAGCAGAATCATGCCGGTGGGTTTTAGCGAACGGTCGATAATTTTTTTCAAATCCTCGCCGCTATAGCCCTGCTTGCTGCCAAGGAAATACATGGCGAACAACGTGGCGATAATCAGCGCGACAAACGGGGTGCCGATAAAATCAAACACCGATTTTACCACGCCGGGGAAGGTGAAGTAGGCGGTGACGGTGCGCATTAAAATCAGCGCAAGCGGAATGATGATGATACCGGCAACCAGCCCCAAGGGGGGCAGCTTTTTTTCCTCGCCCGCATCGGAAAATTCGCGCATATTGGCGGGGAGCTCGGTGTAAATTTTTTTCCCGCAAAAGCTGCCCCACAGCACCCCAGCAACAATCACCGAGAGAAGCGCCACCGGCACACCCACTGCAATCATCACGCCCAGGTTGACCCCCAGCATATTGGCCACCAGCACCGAACCGGTGGAGGGGGGAACGAAGGCAAACCCGGAGGCAAGCCCGGCCAGCAGGGGCAACACATAGGTTAGGGTAGATTTTTTGGTTTTTTTGGCAAGGCCAAAGGCAAGCGGAATTAAAATAACAACCCCGGCCTCAAAAAACACCGTGGTGCCCACCAAAAGCCCCGTGATGCCCAGCGCCCAGCCGGCCTTTTTTTCGCCAAAGCCGCGTATCATGGCCTGGGCAATGCTGTGTGCGCCGCCCGATACCTCCAAAATGCCGCCAAACATCGAGCCAAGGCCGATTAACAGCACAATCCCTTGCAGGGTATTGCCCGCGCCGTATTCCACCGTTTCCATCAGGGTGTTTACCGGCATCCCCGCGCCAAGGCCGATGGCAAGCGCAGAAATCAGCAGGCTGAGAACCGGGTGAAGCTTGAATTTAATGATTAAAATAAGCAAAATTGCAATGCCTGCCACTGCCGAGATAATCAGCCTTGCAGGGTCCGCTGTAAAAACCGCCTCCGTCATCTTGTTCACCTACCTTTATCCTTTATTTTTCTGGGGAGATGATGTATTTGCCCATGGCGCGCAGCTCGGGCTTGGAAAGAATACCCTCCAGCTCGTCCAGGCTTGCCACCTTGCACACCATGCTCGAAACATCCAGCCGGCCCGAATCAATCAGCTCCAGGGCGCGCTTTTGGGTGTAGGGGTTGATGAAGGAGGCCTTCAGCTCAATTTCCTTCTGGAAAATCTCGAACGGCTTGATGGCGATGGTGTCATCGGGTTTGGTTAAGCCGAACATCATCACGGTGCCCTTGTTGCCCACAATATCAATGGCCTGGCCAATGGTGGCGGTGCGGCCCACGCACTCAATCACGGTGTTCACGCAGGTTAGCCCGGCGCTGGCAAGGGCGGCCTTCACATCCTCGTGCAGGGGGTCAATGCAGATATCGGCACCCAGGGCCTTGGCCACCGCGCGCTTGCTCTCCACCGGCTCCAGCAGGGCAATTCTTGCCGCGCCGGCCAGCCGTGCCAATTGCAGCATCAGCAAGCCAATCATCCCGCCGCCAATCACCACCACGCTGCTGCCGGGGTGAATGTTGCACATATCCATCCCGTGCAGGCAGCAGGCAACGGGTTCGGTCATGGCGCCCTGCTCAAAGGTGGTGTTGGCACCCAGCTTGTATACCTGGCGCTGGTTTACCGCGCAATATTCGGCAAAGCCGCCGTTTACCGTGGTGCCGTAGCCGATCATATCGGTGCAATAGTGCGCAATGCCCTGGCGGCAAAAATCGCATTTGCCACAGTAGCAGTTGGGGTCAATGCAAACACGGTCTCCCACCGTGCAGTTGGTTACCTTTTCGCCCACGGCGGTAACCACGCCCGAAAATTCGTGCCCCAAGATGGTGGGCGGGGTTACATCGGCAGCGCCCTTATCGCCCTCATAAATGTGTACATCGGTGCCGCAAACGCCGCAGGCCTTTACCTGAATCAGAACATCCTCGGCCCCTACGGTGGGCATGGGTGCGTTCTCCACCTTCAAATTGTGTTTGCCATAAAATACTGCGCTTTTCATAAAAATACCTCCATAATTTAGTTTTGATTTATACTTATGCGTAACTCTTGATTGCAAGTTCATTATAGGCCTCCCGCCATGGGAAAACAAGCCATGAAACAACCAAACTTCGTGTAAAGTTTTTACACATATTGCACAAACGCCCCGGCTTGTATTTCATTTTAGAATCTGTTAAACTAGAAACATCACTTATAATCAATACTTAATGAAAAGAGGTGACCACCGTTTGAATACCACCGGTATGACAACGATCGAGGTTAAAAAAATCAACCGCAGCAAGGTGTACCGCTTAATTTACGCCGAGCGTTCCATCTCCAAGCAGGAAATTGCCTATAAGCTGAACATGGGCCTTACCACGGTTACGCAAAATTTAAAAGCGCTGGAGGAGGGCGGTTGGGTCTGCCGCGGTGAATATTATGAATCCACCGGGGGGCGCAAGGCCCAGGCCATTGAAATTGTGCGCGATGCGCGGGTGGCCGTAGGCGTTTTTATATTAAAGAAAAAGTTTATTATGGCCGCCGTAAACCTGTATGGCGAAGTGATGCAGGAAACCACGGTGGAGAAGGATTTTGCGCCAAACGGCGAATATTACAAGTTTTTGGGCAGGCAGGCCATGCTTTTTGCAAACGCGGTGGAACCCGACCCCGATAAAATTGCGGGGGTGGGCATTGCGATACAGGGCGTTGTAAGCAAGGATAAGGGGGCCGTAACCTATGGAAAGCTGCTGGCGCTGACGGATTTTAAGGCGAGCGATATTGCGCAGTACATCCCCTATGCGTGTGTGTTGGAGCATGATTCCAAGGCGGCGGCCTTTGCGGAAATTTGGAACCGCGCCGATATTTCGGACGCGGTGGTGCTGCTGGTAAACAAAAACCTGGGCAGCGCGCTGGTGATTGGCAACGAGATACACAGCGGGAAAAATATGTACAGCGGCACGGTGGAGCATATGTGCCTGGAGCCGGGCGGCGCGCCCTGCTATTGCGGGGGCCGCGGCTGTTTTGAAGCCTATTGCTCGGCCGAGAGCTTGCAGCGCGAAATGCAGATGCCCTTTGCAACATTTTTTGCGCTGGTGCGGCAGGGCGATGAAAAAAGCGTGGCCCTGTGGGAAAATTACCTCACAAAAATGGCCTGCGCGGTGCGCAACATCACCACGGTGATGGATGCGGATATCATCATCAGCGGATTTTTGGCCCCCTATTTTACCAAGGCGGACATCGAATTTATAAAAGGGCGCGTTAAGGCGGAGCCGTTTTTTGCCAACCGCGAAATTGAAATTATCCCGGGCAAATTTGGCGAAACCGCCCCGGCCATTGGCGCGGCATTGCGTTTTATAAAAACCGCGGTGGATGGGATTTGAGGTGGCGCGGCGCAAGATAGGGGTACGGCGGCCATGGTGAAATTTGTGATATGCCCGCCGTGGGACGGCGGTGGTTCCGTAGGGGCACGATACATCGTGCCCGCCCTATGGGGGTGACGGGGTTAGGTGAAACCGGCCACGCGCCCGGGTTGGGGTGACCCCGTGAACCCCGCACACCCACCGTGGAGCGGCGGTGGTTCCGTAGGGGCACGATATATCGTGCCCGCCCTATGGGGGCAACGGGGTTAGGCAAAATTTGCACCGCTCACCGTGTTGGGGCAACCCGTGAACCCTGCGCCCCGCCGGGGCGGCCACCATGTATGGTGGCCCTACGGAGGCAACGGGGCTAGGTGAAACAGGCCACG
>JAQUSS010000048.1:0-9369 GCA_028710135.1 Gemmiger sp.
TGGTGGAATATTACGCCCCCCTTGCCGTAAACGGGTAAAATTTTACCTATGGCCGCCCGTTTTTTGATGAAATTTGGGGATTTGCCTTGCACCGGGGTGGATTTTGTGTATAATTAAAAGTGATTATCCAACCACTTACACGCAGGGGAGAAGCAGGAATGTCCAAAAACGAAAATTACAGCCGCTACTTTTCAGGCAGCAGGCTTACCCGGTTACCGCTGTATAAGCTGCTGGCGGGCGGCATGGCGGTGGCCTTGGCTGCCTGCCTGGGGGTGGGGGCGGTAGCCGCCGCCAACCTGCCGGATGGCTTTATGCCAACCCCCACCCCCACGGCAACCGCCGCCCCGGCCCCCACGCCGGTGCCTACGGTTGCGCCAACCCCAACCCCCACGCCCACCCCAACCCCCACCCCCATAACGGTGGTGCAGGCTGAGGTGACGGTGGTGCAGCAGGATATTGGCATCCAGCTATACTCCTTAACTTACCCGGAGGCACAGCCTACGGCGGAGCCCGGGGATGCAAACGCCGCCCAGGAGGCTGCCGGTGAAAAGCAGCCCCTTACCGGGGTGGCGCTGACCCTTACCCTAACCGATGCCGCCGGCAAGGTGACGGATTGCCCCCTAGATACCGAGAGCGGCACCGCCCTGGCGGAGAATGTGGCCCCCGGCGAATATACGGTGGCGCTGCCGCCCCTTGCGGGCTACGAAATGCCCGAGGCCCAAACCGTTACCGTGAACGAAAAAGTGGTATATAAGGCCGATACCGAGGCCGTGAAGGAAAAAATTGTACAGTCCAGCGCGGTGGTGGAAAGCCAGGAGGATAACAGCTACAGCGGCGCGCCCCCCATTGCCAACGAGGTGACGGATACCGTGGCCTACGCCGAGCCGGCCAAAACCGAAACCGGCACCGCAACCACCTACACCCCCACCTTGAGCAGTGACGGCTACCTGATGCTGGCCGATGGCACCGTGAGCAGCTACCGCCCGGTGTACGACCCTGCCACTCACCAGCTAACCGGCGCTACCCGCGCCACCGGCAATACCGGCAGCGCCGGCAGTGCGGCAACGCCGGGGGCCGGGGCGGATGTGGGGGCCATTGTGGCCGCCGCCCGCACCCCCGTGGCCAATGCCGCGGCACCCTTACCGTACATTGGCAAGGGCAAGGGCAAGGCAACGGCCCGCACCACCCACGCCCGCGCCCTTTCCGCGGAAATTACAGCAGAAACCCCTACCGCCCAGGCGGAGGAGGAGATTGTTGTAATTTTGGACCCGAACGATATCCCCACGGCGACGGCCACCCCGGCCCCTAGCAACGGGGATGGGGTGACGGTGGGGCCAGAAGGCAGCACGGCCCCGGCGGAAACAGCGGCCCCCACCCCCGATGCGGCCCCGACCCCTACGCCGGATGCCAATACACCCCCCACCCCGGCGGTGGAAGCCACCCCGGCACCCGATGCCGCCGTGCCCCCCGATGCCACCGCGGCCCTGCCCGACCAAATTGAGGCAGCCCAGCTTGCGGGCTATGGCTTTGCGGTAACCCAAAGCGAGGAAAAAACCTACGCCTATACCGGCTGGCAGGAGCTGGATGGCACGACCTATTATTTTGACCCTGCCAACCACCAGCCCGTTACCGGCAACCAGGTAATACAGGGCAATGTGTACACCTTTGCCACCGATGGCGCGCTGAACAAAACGGCGCGCGGGGTGGATGTATCCAAGTTCCAGGGCAGCATTGATTGGAACGCCGTGGCCGCCGATGGCATTACCTTTGCCATCCTGCGGTGCGGCTACCGTGGCTATGGCAGCGGTGCGTTGGTGGAGGATTCCACCTTCCGGGCCAACATCCAGGGGGCCATTGCCGCCGGGCTGAAGGTGGGCGTTTACTTTTACAGCCAGGCCATCAACGAGGCCGAGGCGGTGGAGGAAGCCAGCATGGTGTTAAGCCTGTGCAGCGGCTACAGCCTGCCCTGCGGCGTTTACTACGACACCGAGAAGGTGGGCGGCGATACCGGCCGCGCGGATGGTATTTCGGCTGCCGAGCGCACAGCCTGCGCGGTGGCGTTTTGCGAAACCGTGGCCGGGGCCGGGTACACGGCGGGGGTATACTCCTACGCCAGTTGGTTCTACAACAGTTTAAACATTGCAAACCTTAGCAAGTACCGCATCTGGATTGCCCAGTATAAAGATAGTTTAAATTTCAGCTACCGCTATAACATCTGGCAGTACACCAGTGTGGGCACGGTAAACGGCATCGCCAAGCCGGTGGATATGAACCTGGGGTAAAACCGAAAACCGGCGCATAAAATAAGATAAGGCAAACAAAACCCGGCAGGCAACCGCTGTAAAGGCGGTGCCTGCCGGGTTTTTTAGCGCAATGCCGCACGGGGCCGCCGGGCGGGTATGGCGCGGTGCTATGTTAGGTAGGTTCGTTGTTTTTTGGTTCGCTGCGGGTGGCCGTGGCCGCCATGGCCTTGCGGCGTTCCTCCCGCTGGCGGGCTTCCTCCAGCGCGCGGTGGATGGCCCGGTCCTTCAAAAGCTGCTGGGCCGTGGCGCGTGTTTCCACCAGCACACGGTTGCGCTCCATCCGCTCGGTGGCGGTTTCGTCGTCGGGCAGGGGGGGCAACTCATCCAGCGGGGTATCCAGCGGCACACCGGCGGCCATGGCGGCCTCCAGCACCGAGGGCGGGGGCGTTTTGCCGGTGCTTTCGGTGTAGCGCGCGGCGGCCTTGACCAGTTCCTCGGGGGTGGGCCGGGGCGGTGGCGGCGGCGTTTCCGGCTGCGGGGCGGTGGCGGCAGCGCTTTCCGCCCCGGCTGCCGGGCGGCGAAGCTGCGCCAGCACATGGCGTTGCAGCTCCCGCCGGTCGGCCACGCCCAAGGGGGCCACGGGGGGCACATCTTCGGGCTGCTGTGCCTGGCCGGTGGGGTGCAGGCTGCCCGCTGCGGCTGCCGCCGTCAGGGCGGCGGCACGGCGGCGCTGGCGCTCCAAATCGGCCGCCTTCAACCGCTCAAAGGTTTCTCGCCGCTCCTCCTCCGTCATGGTGGGGGGCAAATCGTTATCCAGCTCGGCCACCGGGCGGATGCGGGCAAATATCTGCTCCAGCGTTTCCTTCTCGGGGTTATGGTGGGGCGGGGGCGGTGGGGCCGCCGCAGGCGCGGGCGCAGGTGCGGGTTCCGGGTCAGGCAGCGGCTCGGGCAATGGGTCAGGCAGGGGGGATGCTTTTGGTGCCTCCCATAGGATTGGCGCGCTGGGTGCATCCGGTACACTGGGCACATCAGGCAGGGGAGCCGGGCTTGGCGCGAGCGGGGGCGCAGCCTGTGGTTCCGGGCAGGCGGCAACCGGCGCGGGCGTTACCGGGGGGGCAGGCATCACCGGTGGCGCAAATACCGGCGCGGCCGCAGGCATCGGCACCGGGGCCTGTGCTTGCAGGGGGGCTTGTAGCGGTACCTCTGCGGGCACGGCAGCCTTGGTGGGCATCGGCGCGGGTTTTGGGGCGGGTTTTGCAACCTCCGCGGGTGTGGTTGCGGGCGCGGCAGCCGCCCCGGCCATCGCCACCGAAACGGCGGTGCGGTGGGGGGCCTGTGTGTCGGTGGGGTGCAGCATAGCCCGTATCTGGGCTTGCAGCGCAGCCGAATCGCATTTGTGGCGGTGCTGCAAATGGCATAGCCAGCCGTACCCGGCCAACGCCAAAAAGCCCAAGGCCAGCGCCAGCTTGACCAGCAGGGGCAGCCTGCTTTGCAGGCAGAAAATAATGGCAAAAAAAGCCAACCCGGCTAGCCCAAGGCAGATAACCAGGGTATGTTCAGTGGGTTTTTTCATGCTTTACATCTACATCTCTATATCATTGCAGGTATTTGGTGATAAACGGCCAAATTGGCAAAAAAGCAACCGGCGGCGCGGCCAACACAAAACGGCAGCCGCGCCACGGCTTTTGCTATAGGCAATGTGTTTGGCAGGCGGGCAAAAAGGGGAACGGCAGCTTATTTCGTGCCGAAAATACGGTCGCCCGCATCGCCCAAACCGGGGATGATGTAGCCGTTATCGTTCAGCTTTTGGTCCAGCGTGCCCACGTAGATGTCTACATCGGGGTGCTGCTCGTGCAGGGCCTTCAGCCCTTCGGGTGCGGCAATCAGGCCAATAAATTTAATGTGGCGCGCGCCATGCTTTTTAATTTGGGTAATGGCATCGGCGGCGCTGCCCCCGGTGGCAAGCATGGGATCCAGCACAATCACTTCGCGCTCGGCAATATCCTTGGGCAGCTTGCAGTAGTATTCCACAGGCTCCAGCGTTTCCTCGTTGCGGTAAAGGCCAATGTGGCCCACTTTGGCGGCGGGAATCAGGTTCAGCATCCCATCCACCATGCCAAGCCCTGCCCGCAAAATGGGCACAAGCGCCAGCTTGCGGCCAGCCAGCACCTTGGTTTTTGCCAGGGCAATGGGGGTTTCAACCTCCACCTCCTCGGTGGGCAAATCGCGGGTGGCCTCATAGCAAAGCAGCATCGCAACCTCACTTACCAAATCCCGGAACTCTTTGGTACCGGTGCTTTTGTCACGCATCAGGCTGATTTTGTGCTGGATCAGGGGGTGGTCTACGATCTCTACAACGCTCATACTCTGTTTGCTCCTTACATATAAAATTCTATCATTATCTGCATCGGCAGGGGAAGCTTAACGGTTTTCTATGGCGGTAATTTTATCAATGCGCAGTTGGTGGCGGCCACCCTCAAATGGGGTGTTCAAAAACAGGTCGGCAAGGGTGCAGGCCAGGCCGGGGCCAACCACCCGCCCGCCCATGCAAAGGGCGTTGGCGTTGTTGTGGCGGCGGGTATACTCGGCGCTAAAGGCATCGCTGCAACAGCAGGCCCGGATGCCCTTCACCTTGTTGGCCGCAATCGAAATACCCACCCCGGTGCCGCAGCAAAGGATGGCGGCGCCACACTCGCCGTTTACCACGGCATCGCAGGGGGGCAGGGCATAATCGGGGTAATCGCAGCTGGCGGTGCTATCGGTGCCAAAATCCCGGTAGGGGATGCCCTGCGCCGCCAAATGCTGCTTAATTTCTTCTTTTAGGGCATAGCCCCCATGGTCCGCGCCCAGGGCAACCGGCTTTTCAAAAATCATACAATACGCTCCTTCAAAACGGTTTTGGGCGGCGTGGCCGCCGCTGCGGGGGCAGCCTCCCGCTCGGCACGTTCCCGCTCGGCCTGGCTCAAACGGTGGTAGCTGGGCAGCAGGGCCGCCGGTGGGGTGGCAAGGCCGGCCTGGTAGCAGGCCAGCGCCGCAAGGCCCACCCCGGCCCCGCGCCCGCCCCGCAAGGCAGGTGGGCAGGGCAGAAGGCCATCGGCCAGCATAAAGGTATTGTAACACAATGCGGCCCCATCGCCAACAAAAAATAAAGGCTTTTTGCAATTTGTGATAAAATCGGCCAGTGCCTCCACCGGTTCGGCGGCATCCGGGGTAAGGCGGGCGTGGGTGGCAAGCTCAAACCCGGCCCAGTAAACCTGGCCCCGGCGGGCATCCAGCGCGGCAACCACGGTGCCCTGCCCGGTGTGGCCGTAGGCCAGTGCCGCCAGGGTGGAAACCCCAGCGCAGGGGGTGTTGCCCGCAAAGGCAAGCCCCTTTACGGCAGCCAGGCCAATGCGCAGCCCGGTAAAGCTGCCGGGGCCTGCCGTTACCCCAAATAGGCCGATATCCGCAATTTTTAGCCCGCAGGCCGCCAGGGCGGCATCCACCATGGGCAGCAGGGTTTCGCTGTGGGTAAAGCCGGTATTGCAAAAACTTTCGTACAGCAGGGCATCGCCCTGTAGCACCGCCACGGCGGCCGAGCGCCCCGCGGTATCAATGGCTAAAATATTCAAAAGCAACGCTCCTTTTTTGCGGCAGGGGTTAAAACAAACGCCTGGCATGGCCGGCGCCCCGCCCGGCTTTTCAACCGTTACCCCGCTGCGCCCGTTATGGTAATGCGGCGGGCGGTTGGGTCGCCTGGCAGGGGGGCAATATCGATGGTGATGGGCCGCTCCTGCGCAAGCAGGGCAGCGCAGTTTTCGCTCCACTCGGCGGCAACAATGGCCCCGGCATCCAGGTAATCGTAAAAACCGGCAGCCGAAAGGTCCTCCTCGGTATGGATGCGGTACAAATCAAAGTGGGCAAAGGGCCGGGGGCCACGGTAATAGTTGACGATGGCAAAGGTGGGGCTGGATACTGGGTCGGTGCAGTGCAGCCCTTCGGCCAGGCCCTGGCAGAAGGCGGTTTTGCCCGCCCCCAGCCCGCCGGTAAACGCAATCAGCGCGCCGGGGGGCAGGGTGGGGGCCAGGGTGCGGCCCAGCGCCACCGTTTCGGCGCGGGAATGGGTGATATATTCCGCCATGGTAAACACCTCTTTTTGGGATGAACGGCAAAACGCCGCATACACATAAATTATACAACGCCCAGCGGCGTTTGTAAAATTAGTTTCGCATTTTATGCGGATTTATACGGAAATGATAGAAAACGTGACTTTGCGGCCCCGGGCTGGTATAATACAACCAAATACCCAAAAAATTGCCAACCCTGGAATGGCAATAACAAATGGCGATAACGGCAAAGGCTGGCATAAAGGGGTACAAACGGCAAATTGGCCGCAAGCCTTGCGGTTTATTTTTGGTTTTGCTTTTATTTTAATAGGTGAAAGCAATTCCCGCGATGCGCCTTTTCCGCCATCTGCCAAAAATCTGCCAAAAACCCGGGCCTTTAAGGGGGAAACACCATGCTCAAGCTGCTGCGGCGGTATACCAAAAAAGTAGATATTTTGTACCTGGCGCTCTGCTGTGGCTGCTCGGCCATCAGTGTGGTGGTGCTGGTATCCATCGGGCACAGCCAGCTGGGTGGCTCCAACAACAAGGCATCGGTGCAGCTTATTGCCAGCCTGCTGGGGGTTATGCTGGCGGTGGTTACCTCCACGGTGGATTACCGCGCCCTAGCGCGGGCATGGTCGCTCCACGGGGTGGTGGCCTGGGGGCTGGTGCTGCCCACCCTATTTTTGCACAACTTCCGCACCGGGTTTTTAACCGTTGGGTACGATGCGGGCGGCACCGCCAACTATAGCTGGTACCGGGTAGGCGGCATGACCTTTCAACCCGCCGAGCTTGCCAAAATCAGCTTTGTATTAAGCTTTGCCTACCACCTGAGCCGGGTGCGGGGCAGGGTAAACCGCCCGCTAACCCTGTTGGGGCTGTTGCTGCACCTGGTGTTGCCGCCCGCCATCATCCACCTTCAAGGGGACGATGGCACCGCGCTGGTGTTTTTGGGCATTGGGCTGGTTATGCTGTTTGCGGGGGGCATCTCCCGCTGGCTGGTGGCCGGTGCGCTGGGCACCGCGGTGGTGGGGGGCAGCGCGCTGCTGGTCCTGAAACCGGGGCTGCTGAAGGGCTACCAGTTCAAGCGGATACTGGCCGTGCTCAACCCCGACGACCCCGCGCTGGCCGATATCACCTACCAGCAAAACAAAGGGGCCATGGCCATTGGCACCGGCGGGCTGACCGGGCAGGGCCTTTTGGATGGGCAGCACGTTTTTGTGCCCAACGCTTGGAACGATTTTATTTTTAGCTACCTGGCCAATGCGCTGGGGTTTATCGGCGCGGCGGTGGTGCTACTGCTTTTGTTTGGGCTAGCGGCCCGCACCCTGGCCACGGCGGCCAAAAGCACCGACGCACTGGGCCGGTATATCTGCGTGGGGATTTTTGCGGCGCTGTTCTGCCAATGCGTTATCAATTTGGGGATGAATTTGCAGGTGCTACCGGTGATTGGGGTAACGCTGCCGTTTTTCTCGGCGGGTGGCTCCAGCGTGGTGATGATGTACCTTTGCGTGGGGCTGGTGTTGAGCGTGGGGCTGCACAGCACCCGCCGCTACGGCGAAACGCTGGAATAAAAAGGAGGTTGGCATGGAAAACGAGGCACAGATATTGCCGGGGGTCTACCGGCATTTTAAGGGCAATTTATACCGGGTGCTGTTCACCGCCACCCACTCGGAAACGGGGGAGGCGATGGTGGTGTACCAGCCCCTGTACGGCGCGGGCGGGTATTGGGTTCGCCCGGCCGCCATGTGGAACGAGCTGGTTACCCGGGACGGCAAAACCAGCTGCCGCTTTAGCCTGGTGGAACCGGAAAAAACATAAAAAATACAGCGCTACGCTTTTTGGGCGTGGCGCTGTGCTTTTTTTGCGGGGTTTCCGCGTTATTCAGGGGGCATTTGGCTCTGCTTTTTCACGCGGGCCGGGGGCAAACAGGCCAGGGATGCAAAGCAGCGCGGCAATGCCCACCACCACAAAGATGATGCG
Organism: Gemmiger sp.; assembly: GCA_028710135.1. Lineage (GTDB taxonomy): Bacteria > Bacillota > Clostridia > Oscillospirales > Ruminococcaceae > Gemmiger. The sequence goes on from JAQUSS010000048.1 coordinate 8,312, forward strand.
AGCCAGCCAGGTTAGGCTGCCGCCCACCAGCCAGCCGACCGTGTTAAAGCCCCAAATGCCATAAATGCCCCAGTTTAGGCCGCCAACAATTACAAGAAGTAACATACATTTTTGATAAATTGTCATAAAAAATCCCCTTTCCTGGCATCAGTATGGCCGGGGAAGGGGTGGAATATACATGGGTTGCCCGCACGGCGAGGGGGGGGCGGCGCGGCTTTCAGCGCAGCGCGGCCTTTGGTGCAGCGGCAAACAGGCAAGCCCGGGCAAGTGCCAAAAAGCACCCGCCGTTTAGTTTTTTAGCGCCTGCATGGGGGCCGGGATGCGCCCGCCGCGGTGAATCATGATGTTGGGCTCGAAGGTGGAGATGGGCATGATGGGCGCGTGGCCAAGCAGCCCGCCAAAATCCAGCACATCCCCGGCCTTGTGGCCGATTGCCGGGATAACGCGCACGGCGGTGGTTTTGCTGTTCACCATCCCGATGGCGGCTTCGTCCGCAATCAGGGCGCTGATTACCTCGGCGGTGGTATCGCCGGGAATCACCACCATATCAATGCCCACGCTGCAAACGGCGGTCATGGCTTCCAGCTTTTCAAGGGTCAGGCTGCCGCGCTCGGCGGCTTTGATCATCCCGTCATCCTCCGACACCGGGATAAATGCGCCCGAAAGCCCGCCCACATGGTTGCTTGCCATCACGCCGCCTTTTTTAACGGCATCGTTCAGCAGGGCAAGGCAGGCGGTGGTGCCGCAGCAGCCGCAGCTTTCTAGGCCCATCTCCTCCAAAATATTGGCAACGCTATCGCCAATGGCCGGGGTGGGTGCCAGCGAAAGATCGATAATGCCCGCGGGCACGCCCAGCCGCTCGCTGGCGAGGTTTGCCACCAGCTGGCCCAGCCGGGTGATTTTGAACGCCGTGCGCTTAATCAGCTCGGCAACCTCGTCCATGGGGGCATCCTTGGGCAGCTTTGCCAGGGCGGCCCGCACGGCACCCGGGCCCGAAACCCCAACGTGAATTTCTCAATCCGGCTCGCCGGGGCCGTGGAAGGCACCCGCCATAAAGG
>JAQUSS010000048.1:9379-18003 GCA_028710135.1 Gemmiger sp.
GGGTTATCCTCGGGCGCATTGCAAAACACCACCAGCTTGGCATCGCCCATGCACATATTATCTTGGGTGGCCTCGGCGGTGGCCCGCACGGCCTGGCCCATCATCCGCACGGCATCCATGTTGATGCCACTTTTGGTGGAGCCAATGTTTACGCTGGCGCAAACCAATTCGGTTTCGGCCAGGGCGCGGGGCAGGCTTTCAATCAGGCGGATATCCCCGGGCGAAAACCCTTTGTGTACCAAAGCGCCAAACCCGCCAATAAAGTTTACCCCCACCTTTTTGGCGGCGGCATCCAGGGCCTTGGCATAGTCTACCGGGTCGGCATCGGGCGCGGCACCCAGCAGCATGGCAATGGGGGTAACGCTGATGCGTTTGTTTACAATGGGGATGCCATACTCGGTGCTGATGGCATTGACCACCGGCACCAGGTTTTGGGCGCGGGATACAATTTTGTTGTAAATCTTCTCGCAGGCCTTTTTACCGTCCGGGTCAATACAGTCCAGCAGGCTGATGCCCATGGTAACGGTGCGCACATCCAGGCTTTCGGCGGTAAGCATATCAATGGTTTCCATAATATCATGGCTGTTTAGAATGCGCATAATGCTTTCCTCCTTTTTAGATGGTGTGCATTGCGTCAAAAACTTCCTGGCGGGTCAGGGTAACCTGCATCTGCATGGCAGTGCCCAGCGCGTCAAAATGGGCGCGCACTTCCCCCTGCGGCGTGGTGCAGGCGGAAAGATCCACCAGCATAATCATGCAAAAAACTTCCTGCATAATGCTTTGGGTAACATCCTCAATGTTGATGTTCAGCTCGGCACAAACGGCGCTCACCTTGGCAATTACGCCCACGGTGTCCCGGCCAATTACGGTAATAACGGCTTTCATAATGGTACACACCCCTGTTCTATTTCTATCCTTTTCCATACGGCGGCCTAGCAGCCGCGCACAGCACCCCGGCGGGGGGCCAATGCTGTTTTTTATTATAGCAGATTGTGGCGGGTTTTGGTACCATGTGCAGAAATTTGTATAGAATTTTGTGCAGAAAATTGTTTGATGTAGCTGCCTGTGCTGCGCCAGCCGCCACGGTGCATCCGTTGATGTACACCGCGTACCCCAAAATTTGGTAGGGGCAATACTGGTAGGCCTTGTTTTTGGTAAAAAACAGCTTTTGAGGCAACGTTTCCATGGCCAGCATATCTTTATGTATGGCATGTACAGCCGAGGGGGCATACACGGTTTGGGTAAGCTGGGCTTCGTAAACCGGGCCGTCCGCCGTTTCGGGGGTGGCAAAATCCACCCAAACGGAATTTTCGTCCAGGGCTTTTATCGTCACGGCATACCCGCCGAGGTTTGCATATCTACCGTGTACGCGGACATGGGCAGCGCGGTATCCTCCTGGTAGCCACCCGGAAAATAGACGGTGCCCGTCACCCTTTGCCTGGCAAAGCACAACCGATCAAGGTGTAGGAACAAAATAGCACCCCCTAAAAACTACCAAAAACAGGCCGCAAAAGCCGGGGGCGCCCCCTTTGTTTTTTTTGCAAACCGCAATGGCCTGTGCTATAATGCGCTTAATATCATAAAATATAGCGATGAAGGAGAGAGCGTTGATGGAAGAATTGCTGCACATTCTGGAAAAAAGCGCGCGGCTGCCGGTGGAGGATATCGCGGCCATGCTGGACATCACCCCCGCACAGGTTGCCGCGCAGATGGACGAGGCCGCCGCCAAGGGCTATATCCGCGGGTACGAGGCCCTGGTAGACTGGGAGCGGGCAGGGGTCAATTTGGTGGAGGCCGTTATTGAGCTGCACGTCAGCCCCAAAAAAAGCCGTGGCTTTGATGAGATTGCCTCGGTGATTGCAGCCTTTGACGAGGTGGACAGTGTACTTTTGATGAGCGGCGGGTACGATTTGCAGGTGGTGGTGAAGGGGCGCAGCTTCCAGGAGATCGCTTTGTTTGTGGCAAAGCGGCTTTCGCCCTTGGACGCGGTGCTTTCCACCGCCACCAGCTTTGTGCTGCGCAATTATAAGCGGGGCGGCAAGCTTTACCAGGACGAGGATACCGATGAAAGAGAGTGTACAGTACTGTGATGAACTACGATGCGTTGCTTGCGCCTGCCGCCAAGGCCATGCGCCCATCGGGCATCCGCAAGTTCTTTGATTTAGCGGCTGATATGCCCGATTGTATCTCCCTGGGGGTGGGCGAGCCGGATTTTAAAACCCCCTGGAGCGTGCGGGATGCAGGCATCCGCAGTTTGGAGCTGGGCCGCACCCGCTACACCGCCAACGCTGGGCTGAAGGCGCTGCGCACTGAAATTTCGGCCTATTTTGACCGCCGGTTTGGCTTACACTACCGCCCCGAGGATGAAATTGTGGTGACGGTGGGGGGCAGCGAAGCGATCGACCTTGCCATACGCGCGCTGGTGCAGCCGGGGGATGAGGTAATTATCCCCGAGCCGTGCTTTGTTTGCTACGAGCCGATCACCCAGCTTACGGGCGGGGTGGCGGTGCACGTTGCCACCCGCCAGGAGGAGGATTTCCGCCTGACGCCCGAGGCCCTGCGCGCCGCCATCACCCCCAAAACCAAGCTGCTGATTTTGCCCTACCCCAACAACCCCACCGGCGGGGTGATGGAGGAAGGCGACCTTGAAAAAATTGCCGAGGTGCTGCGCGGCACCGATGTGATGGTACTTTCGGATGAAATTTATTCCGAGCTGACCTATGGCCTTGCCCGCCACACCAGCATTGCCTCGCTGCCCGGTATGTGGGAGCGGACGGTGGTCATCAACGGGTTCTCAAAATCCTACGCCATGACCGGGTGGCGGTTGGGCTATGCGGCAGGGCCTGCACCCCTTATTAAGGTGATGACCAAAATTCACCAAAGCTGCATTATGTCGGCCCCCACCACCAGCCAGTATGCGGCCATTGTGGCCCTGCGCCAGTGTGACGACCAAATTGAGATGATGCGGGACGAATACAACCGCCGCCGCCGCTTTGTGGTAAAGGCCCTCAACGAGATGGGCCTAACCTGCTTTGAGCCGCGGGGGGCGTTTTATGTGTTCCCCTGCCTAGAATCTACCGGCCTTACCAGCGAGGAATTTTGTGAGCTGTTGCTGGCCGAAAAGCACGTTGCCATTGTGCCCGGCGGGGCCTTTGGCGATAGCGGCGAGGGGTACGCCCGCATCAGCTACGCCTACAGCGTAGAGCATTTGGCCGAGGCCATGAAGCGGATACGGGCCTTTTTGCAGGAGCATGGCTGGCTATAACGCCGCCGCCTTTGGCAAACGCGCTTTTTAGGCGATTAACATAGGAGAACCAAGGATGCAAAAACAAAGTGTGACGGTGGTGGCCCCCGCCAAGCTGAATTTGGCGCTGGATGTAAAGGGGCTGCTGCCAAACGGCTACCACGATTTGGATATGGTGATGCAGGCCATCACCCTGCACGAAAAGCTTACCTTGCGCCGCAGCATGGGCCTTACCCTGCATATGCCGGGTAGCTTTGTGCCGGTGAACGATAAAAACACCGCCATCAAGGCGGCGCTGGCCTTTTTTTACTATACCGGCCTGTTGGCGGGGGTGGATATCACCATCCGCAAGGTGGTGCCGGTGCGGGCCGGCATGGCCGGGGGCAGTGCCGATGCCGCCGGGGTGCTGGTGGGCTTGAACGAGCTGTACGGCGCGCAGCTTTCGATGAGCGAACTGTGCGCACTGGGGGCCACCATTGGGGCGGATGTGCCCTTTGCGCTGATGGGCGGCACCTGCCGGGTGCAGGGCGTGGGGGATTTTATCAAACCCCTGCCCCCCTGCCCGCCCTGCTGGCTGGTGGTGGTGATGCCCAGCGTGGGAATCTCCACCCCCGAGGCATTTAAACGGTACGACCAATTGGGCAGCGCCCACCACCCCGATTGCCAGCGCCAGGAGGAAGCCATCCGCGCCGGGGATATGGCGGGGCTGTGCGCCGCCGCCGGCAACGCGCTGGAGGATTGCAGCGCCGCCGCCGAAACCCCGGCCATCCGCCGCCTGCTGGATGAAAACGGTGCCCTTGCCAGCCTGATGACGGGCAGCGGCGCGGCGGTGTTTGGCATTTTTGGCAGCGAGGCCGCCGCCCAGGCAGCCTGCGCCGCACTCAAGCCGCACTACCAAAAAATTTACCTTGCCACCCCTGACCGGGGCGGTGCGCGGGTATTGCCGCCCCGCCCACCCCACAAAAAGCGGCCCCTGCCCGTAAAAGCAGGGCAAAAATAGGATAACGCCGGATTAAAAACACCTCCCCCGGGCGAAACTTGAGATAACAAGCTTTTGCCGGTAGGAGGTATTTTTTATGGAAAAACAAAGAGCGTTTGGGGGCTATACCCGGCACCAGCGGGCGGCGCTGGTGGGGTTGGCCGCGGGTTTTTTACTTACCCTGGTGGCAACCCTGCTTTGCTGGCGGTACCAGGCCGCCTGCCAGGCCGTTTGCCGGGATACCCTGCGCCTGCACATTTTGGCCAACAGCGATAGCATGGCCGACCAAGCGTTAAAATTATCGGTGCGGGATGCCATTTTGGCCGAGCTTGCCCCCGTGATGGCCGGCGCGGCGGATAAAACCCAGGCAATTGGGCAGGTGCAGGCGGCCCTGCCCGCCTTGCGCCGTGCGGCGCTGCGCACCCTGCAAGCGGCCCACAGCACCCAAACCGTTACCCTGCGTGTGGAGCAGCAGCATTTTGCGGCCAAAACCTACGCCGGGTTTGCCCTGCCCGCCGGGGTGTACACCGCGCTGCGGGTGGAGCTGGGGCAGGGGGCAGGGCACAACTGGTTTTGCGTGCTCTACCCGGCCCTTTGCGTGGGCGCAGCCGAGGGGCGCTACCCCACCGAGGCCGAAAATGCGCTGGTTTTTGGGGGCTATGAACTGCGCTTTGCCTTATTCGATACCGCCCGCGCCTGGTGGCAGCAGGCGGGGCAGCCGCAAAAAAGCACGGCCCCCGCCACCCCCGAAACCGCCGCCCCGGCGGATTGACAGCACCCCGCCCGGGGGGTAGAATGTAAAGAAACAGGACGGCGGCAGGGGCCGCAAAACAGAAGGAGGCAGCCGCCATGCTAACGCTGATTTTAGGGCCATCCGGCAGCGGAAAATCCCGTATGCTGCTGGCAGAGCTGCGCCGCCGGGCCGAGGCCGGGCTGCACAGCCTGATTTTGGTGCCCGAGCAGTTTACCTCCTCCACCGAGGGGGCACTTTACAGCACCCTGGGGGATTCCCTCTCGGCCTATGTGGAAAGTTATTCCTTCACCACCCTGGCCGAAACGCTGCTCCGGCTTTACGGCGGCGCGGCGGTGCCCACCATGACGGATGCCGGGCGGGCGGTTCTGGTGCGCCGCGCGGTGGCAAACCTGCAGGGCCGGGTGCAGTATTATGGCCGCCAGTGCCAAAGCACCGCCTTCTGCGAGAAGGCCGCCCAAACCATTGAGGAGCTGAAAAGCGCGGGCATCCGCCCCGAAACGCTGGAAAGCTATGCCCGCGCCCCCGGTGCCGATACCGCCAAGCTGGGCGAGTTATCCTTAATTTACGGCGCGTATGAGGCCCTGCTGCAAAACACCGCCATGGACCCTGGCGACCGTGTGGAGCAGGCCGCCCGCACCCTGCAACCGGGCTTTTTTGCGGGCAGGGCGGTGTATATTGATGAGTTTGATACCTTCAATGCCTCCAAAAAAGCAATTTTGGGGGCTATTTTGCAGGTGGCGGATGTCACCGTAAGCCTTTGCTGCGATGGTGCCGAGGATGCGGACGGTGCGTTTGGGGTGTTTAGCGGGGCGCGGCGGGTGGCCGCCACCCTAAAAGCCCTGGCGGGGCGGGCGGGCGTGCCCTACGCCCAAACGGTTTTGGCGGCCGACCGCCGCCATGCCGATACCCCCCTGCTGGCCGAGCTGGCCGACCTGCTGGCCGACCCTACCTACACCCCCGAGGCGGTGGTAGACCCTGCCAACCCGGCCATTTTGCAGTACCCGGCCGATAGCCGCCAGGAGGAAGCCAAGGCGGTGGCCGCCACCATCCGCGAACTGGCCGAAAAGGGGATGCCCTACCGCCGTATGGCGGTTATCTGCCGCAACGCCGGCGCCTATCTCTCGGCGGTGCGGTACGAGTTCCGCCTTGCGGATATCCCCCTATTTTGCGATGAACCCACCACCCCCGAGAACACGGCCCCCGCCCGCGCGGTGGCCGGGGCGCTGGAGCTGCTGCGGGGCGGCATTTCCACCGCCGGGGTGTTGCAGCTGCTAAAAACCGGGCTGGTAAACCTGCCCGAGGCCGAGCAGTGCGCGCTGGAAAATTACGCCTACACCTGGACGCTCTATGCCGCCGATTGGCGCGAACCCTTCACCCGCAGCCCGGCGGGCTACACCGACCGCCCCACCCCCGAGGATGCCGAAACACTCCGCCTGGCCGAGGCTGCCCGCCAGTTTTTGGTGGGCAACATCCAGCGCTTTGTGGGGGCGGCCCGCGGGGCGGATGCCGCCACCCTAACCACCCGCATCTACCTGTTTTTGCAGGCCCTTGGGGCCGAAACGGCCTTGACCGAGCTTGCCGCCGCCCTGCGCAGGGAGGGGGATATCCCCGCGGCGGAGGAAGCCCTGCGGGAGTGGAACACCGTGATGGCCCTGCTGGACGAGATGGTGCGGCTCTTGGGCGAGGGGGCCAGCCTTTCCCCCACTGAATATGGGGAGCTGTTTACCCTGCTGTTGCGCACCACCGATATGGGGCACATCCCCCAAAGCTTGGATAGCGTTATTTTTACCACGGCGGGCCGTATGCGCCTGCCCGAAACCGATGCCTGCTTTGTGCTGGGCTTAACCGAGGGCGAGTTCCCCCAAACGCCGGGGGATACCGGCCTACTTTCCCACGCCGACCGGGATAGCTTAATGTCCCAAGGGGCCGACCTACCCGATTGCTTTGAAAACCGTGTTGTGCGGGAGCAGGTCTGCTTTTACAAGGCCCTTACCGCCGCCCGCAAATTTTTGTGGCTATCCTGGCCGGGGGGCGCGGCGGGGCTGCCGGTGGCGGCGGCCCTCGCCCCCGTGCTGGAGGCGTTCAATGTGCCGGTGGCAGCCCTTACCCCCCGCCAGCTTGCCCCCACCCCCGCCGCCGCGCTGGACCTTTTGGGTAGCCTGTGGCAGCAAAACAGCCCCCAGCGGGCCGCCGTGTATGCGGCGCTTGCACAGGTTGCCGCGCAGCCGGGGGGGCAGGGCGGCCTGCCCGGCTTTGCGGCGGTGCACCGCGCGGCCGAGGGGCTGCCCCTAACCGCGCAGGATACCGCCGCGCTGGAATCGGTTTTGGGGCGCAGCTTGCGCATCAGCCCCACCCGGTTTGAAAGCTATACCCAGTGCCCCTTCGGCTATTTTATGGAGTATGTGCTGCGGGCAAAGCCCCGCCAAAAGGCCGAGCTTGCCCCCAACATCAGCGGCACGCTGACCCATTGGGTGCTGGAAAATGCCCTGCGCCGCACCGGGGATGGCTTTTTGGCGCTGGATGCAGGCAAAATAGCCGCCCTGGTGGAGGAATTGGTGGCCGAGTATGTGGCCGCCAACCTGCCGGGGGCCGGGGTGCGGATGCAATACCTTTTGGGGCGCATCTCCAAAAACCTGGTGGGGCTGCTGCGGTTTATCCAGGAGGACCGGCGGCAATCGGGCTTCCAGCCGGTGGCGTACGAGCTGCGCATTGCCGATACCCCCGACCCCGACGACCCCACAGCACCGCTGGTGCCCCCGGTGGAGCTGGACGATGGCCGCGGCCATACCATCCGGGTAATTGGCACCATTGACCGTGTGGATGCCATGCAGGCGGGCGGCAAAACCTACCTGCGGGTGGTGGATTACAAAACCGGCAACAAAGAGTTTAGCTTAAAAGAAGTGTATTTTGGGCAGGATTGCCAGATGCTGTTGTATCTGTTTACCCTGGTGCGCAACGGCGGCGGGCTGTACCCCGGCGCGGCGGCAGCCGGGGTGGAATACCTGCTGGCAGACCCATCCCCCAAAACCGCCCCCCGGCCTGAGCCGCCCAAAAAAGATGGGGCGGAAACCGGGGCGGAGGCAGGGGAGAACACGGCGGAAGCGCCGGATGATGCCGGGGGCGAGGCCGGGGATGCTGCCGGGGCCGGGGCCGAAGCCGCCCCCCCGGCCTACCCGCTACAGGGGCTGCTGCTGGACGAGGAAAGCATCTATCGCGCAATGGACCGTGCGGGCACCGGGCGGTACCTGCCCCTCAACTTTGGCAAAAACGGCAAGCCCACCCCCGCCAGTGCCGCCAAAGTATTGGCAACCGAAAAAAAGCTCGGAAATATCAGCCGCCATATTGATGGCCTGTTGACCCAAATGGCCCAAAACCTGTACAGCGGCAACATTGCCGCCGAACCCCTTTGCCCCAGCGGCAACACCCGCTGCCAGTGGTGCGATTACCGCGCTGCCTGCCTCCATGTGGATGGCCGCAACGAGCGCACCCCCACCGCCCCCGAAAAACCGTTTGAGGAAGAATAAAGGGGTAAAACGTGGCAAAACGTGGCAAAGCCCACCGTTTTGCCACCCCACACAACCAAGAAAGGAGCCAGCCCCATGCAGCAGCCTACACCCAACGCACCGGCAATCACCTTTACCCCGGCC
>JAQUSS010000185.1 GCA_028710135.1 Gemmiger sp.
CAGCACGGCCGATTGCTCCAAATAGCCGCACCGTACCCCGGCTGCAAAGGCCGCGTGGCCGGTTTCCGGCTCCGACTGTGCGCCCCAGATGCGCAACAGGGTGGTTTTGCCGGTGCCGTTCGCCCCGCTGATGCCAATTCTATCCCCATTTTCTACATTGGCGGTAACACCCTGCAAAACCTCGTGTTCGCCAAAGCTTTTTCCTAAATCCTGTAGTTCTATCAACATTGCTTTAACACCTTATAACGTACTTAAAAGATGCCGCCGCCTTTTGTACAAGGCAGCGGCAAGAGATTAACCCTCGCCCATGTGACGACGGTTTTTGCTCCCCACATTTTCCAGTTCTTCCGGCTCCATCACGATGCTGTACAGCTCCTCGTAGGAGCCAACGGTATACTTGGGCCGGATGCTCTGGGTATTTTCCTCGGCACCAAAATTGATCCAACAGGTATCGATGCCGGCATTTTGGCCGCCCTTGATATCTGCCTGTAGGTCATCCCCCACCACCAAAACTTTTTGGCGGTCGGTAATGCCAAGCTCCCGCAGGGCAACCTCAAAAATTTTGGCCGAGGGCTTGGCGGCCCCCACCTGCTCCGAGATAAAAACACCGTCCAGGTAGCGGCCAATGCCCGAGGCCTCGATGCGGGGGCGCTGCACTTTCAGCGACCCATTCGATACCAGTGCAATGGTGGCAACCTCCGCCAGCTCGTACAGCGCCTCCATGGCCCCCGGAATCAGCTCCGCGTGCAGGGAAAGCTGTTCCTCATAATAATCGTTCATTTTTTGGCTATTGCCGTTATCCGGCAGGCCAGCCGCCTGCAAAAAGCGGCCAAACCGCACGGCAAACAGCTTGCTGCGGGTAATTTCCCCTTTGGCCAAGCCATCCCACAGGGCGCGGTTTACCTTGCGGTAGGTATCGCAGGTGGCTTCGTCACAGGGTACCGAAAAATTTTCCAGCGTTGCTACCAAGGCTTGCCGCTCGGCGGCGGCAAAATCCAAAATGGTATTGTCCGCATCCATTAAAACACAGGTATACTTTGCCATCTTACACTCCCATAGCGTGGGTAGCTGCGGTACTACCCGCCGCTACCCACGCATTCGCATTTTTAAAAATCAGGTTGTTGCCGGGATATCGGTGGCGGGGGGTTCCACCTGGTTATCCACCACCGTTTCCTCGTTCCAATTGAAATCATAGTTTTCTACGCTACCATCGGTCACATCGTTTTGGCCGTTATCGGGCACAAAACCTCTATCACAATCATAAAAATACATACCAGCACCTCCCGCCATAGTATATGACGGTAAGGCGGGCGTTGCCACCCTTTTGCCCGTTACCCTACGGTGGGGGCCGAAGGGTCTGCCGGCGGGGCCGCCGGGGGGTGGGGGGCCGGGGTGGGCGCCGCCGTGGTGATGCCTGTGGCCACAATGGCAAAATCCATCGTGACACCGTTGTTGGTAACGTGCAGGTGGTAGGTGCTTGTTAAATCGTACACGGTGGGTGCCGTAAAGGTGGTGGTGGTGCCGGTGGGCCGCCAATCGGCAATTTCATCGCAAGACCACTGGGTATCCCCCACGGCGTTCACAATATTGGCTGTCAGGGTGGTGGTAGCGCCCGCCTGCATCTGGGAGGCATAGGTTACCGAGATGGCCGTGGCGGGGGCGTTCACCGTTACGGTGATGGCGGCAGACTGATAGTTGCCGTTAATTTCCAGCCCGGCCTTAATCACATAGCTGCCCCCGGCTGTGGCGGTGAAGGTATAGCTGCCGCCGTTGGCCTCCATCTCATCGTTGACGGCCCACTGCACGTTGCTGTTATCGTACTCTTTATCCCCCAGCTTTACCGCCGCGTTGATGGTAATGGCCTCGCCCACATTCAAGGAGGAATCGCCTTTATCGAGCGAGATGGAAACGCGGGCATCGTTGAACATGGCCGTGACCGAAATATCCTGGGTGACGATATCGTACCGCGTTTCGCTGGTTTGGCCATCGCTCCATTTATAGAAGGCATAGCCATCAGCCGCAACCGCCGTAACCGATACGGTGGTGCGGGGGGCCACCTTGGCCTCAATGGAAGCCACCCCGGTTTGGCTGTTGCCGGTCAGGGTGCCTTTGCCCGCCTCCACCGCGTAGTTGGCCGTAAGCAGGTTGGCCGTGGGGGTGGGGGTAGCGGTGGTTGCCCCGCTGCTGGCGGCCTGTGCGGCCCGCTTGGGGATATCCTTGGTATCGGGGCGCTGATCCTCGCTCTGGTAGGCGTGGCTGCGCAGGTAGGTTAAAAACACACCGGCCCCCTGCTTGTTCCACACCCCGGAGGTTGCATCAAAGTACGAGTCCTCACCGTAGCCGGTGGCGGCCCGCATACTTTCGGTGCTGTTTAAAAAGTGGTAGCCCGCATCGTTGCACATCACGGCCAGGGCCTGGTTATATTGGTCAATCAAAAGCTGTGCCGCCGCTGCGTTGGCGTAGCCCTTGGGCAGGGGGGGCACTGCGTTCACCAAAATATCGCAGTAGGGGTAGGTAGTTGCCATCCCCTTCACCGCCTGCTTATAATCCTGGATGAAGGCATCCACGGTTTTGCCCGCCACCGCATCGTTGGTGCCCACCGTAATCACTAAGCGGCGGGGCTTCATCTTGGCAATGGCTTGGGGGATGGTATAGGCAGCGCTATCCCCCTCAAAATAGACACAGGCTTTGCTGATGATATCCGCCACGGCAAGGCCATCGGTGCCAATATATTGGTCCAGGGTAATTTGCCCCAAGCTGGATAGTGCCACCGTCTGTTGGTCGCCCACAAACAAACTCTCGGACACATAGGTGTTACCGGCATCCTCGGTTGTGGTAAGCACTGCGCCAAGGGTGGTATCCACCGGGTACAGTGTGGCATCGTACCCGGTGCTGCTGCCCGATAGCCCAACAATTTTCCATGCCGCAACAATGGAGGCAATCAGCCCCACCAGGCATAGGATTAATACGATACAGGCGCGGCGCTGCGTGGCGCTAAAGGATGCACGGCGCTCCTCGTCTTTATTACGGCTCATGCGTAATCCATACCTCCGTCATGTTTATTTTTTAAAGTACCATTGGCAGGGCCGGGCACCGCCTTTGGCGGGCAATGCCCTTTGCAGGATGCTTGTTTTTCCATCCGGCCCAAAATTTTAATCTCTTAGGCATCTAGTACAACATATTTTTTTCGCTTTGAAAATCATTTCACAGAAATTTGCGTTTTATCGCCCACAAAAATTGCCGCCCCGAAGGGCGGCAACGGTTTATAATGCTGTTTGGGGTGCAAGCGCTAGGCGGTGGCCACACGGGGCCGCCCGTTCCCTCAAATCAGGGAGGCTGTAATCAGCGCCATCTTGTAAACTTCCTCGGCATCGCAGCCGCGCGAAAGGTCGTTGATGGGGGCGTTCAAGCCCTGCAATACCGGGCCGTAGGCCTTGTAGCCGCCCAGCCGCTGGGCAATTTTGTAGCCGATGTTCCCGGCGTTGATGTTGGGGAAGATAAAGGTGTTGGCGTGGCCTGCCACCGTGCTGCCGGGTGCCTTGATGCGGGCAACCTCGGGCGCAACGGCAGCATCAAACTGCAGCTCGCCATCCACCAGCAGCGCCGGCTCGGCTTCCTTGATGCGGGCGGCGGCATTGCGCATTTTGTCTACGGTTTCGCCCTTGCCTGAGCCATGGGTGGAATAGCTGAGCAGCGCAATACGGGGGTCCATCCCAAAAATTTGGGCCGTTTTTGCGGTTTCAATGGCAGATTCTACAATCTCGTCCTCGGTGGGGTCAATGTTGATGGCA
>JAQUSS010000186.1 GCA_028710135.1 Gemmiger sp.
GATAGCGGCTACGGGGTGCTGATTCCCGAAGACTAAGCGCCCACCATAAACGCCAAAAACAAAGCCTAAAAAGCGCCCCCGGGTTTGTGTAAAAGCAAACCTGGGGGCGCTTGGCATTGCAAAATTTAGGGCGTATCGCTCGCCGTGGGGCGGGGTGTGGCGCTGGCCGTGGGGCGAGGTGTGGCGCTCGCCGTGGGGGCCGGGGTGGCGCTCGCCGTGGGGCGCGGCGTGGCGCTCGCCGTGGGGCGGGGCGTGGCACTGGCCGTGGGGCGGGGCGTAGTACTGGCAGTGGGGCGGGGCGGGGCACTCGCCGTGGGGGCCGGGGTGGCGGCCAGGTAGGCATCGTCCCGCTCGGCGGTGGCGGCACTCTCGTTGGCGGCGCCATAGGGGTAGGCATCGCTATCGCTGGCCTCGTCATACAAAAAGTCGTGCAGCAGGCGGATGTTGGCTACCCAATCGGGGTCGTACATCAGGCGGTCGTCCATGCCGTAGCGGACGCCGTAGGTATTTTCCGCCGGTAGGGAGAGCTGCTCGGCCTTTGCGCCGATAAAGCCGGGTAGCTGCACCAGCAGCGCGGCCAGCTCGGTTTTGCTAAAATTCGTTTGTATCAGGGGCAGCACCCCATCAAACAAATCGTTCAGCTGGGTGGGGGTAATTTTATCTAGCCGGTTCAGCACCGCCTGCACCACCGTGCGCTGCCGCTCTATCCGCTTCCAATCGTTATCAATCGAGCGCAGGCGGGCATATTGCAGGGCCGTGTAGCCGTCAAAGTGGTTCCAGCCGCTATCCACCTTGTTGACAATCAACATCGAGTTGGAGGGTACCTCCCAGTTGAGGGCGGCAGCCTCATCCTCGGTCAGGTTCAAATCAATGCCGCCCACCGCGTCCACAATCTCCACAAAGGAGTTAAAGTTGACCCGCACATAGTGGGATACCTCCACATTAAAGCAATCCTCCACCGTCTGCATGGTCAGCTTGGCCCCGCCATAGCGGAAGGTGTGGGTAATCCAATCGTATTCCCCCTCGTAGGCGGGCAGAAGGATGGGTACGCCTATCCCCCGCTCCAGCGATACCAGCTTGATGGTATCCTTTTGGATGTTGAGGGATACCAAAATCAGGCTATCGGCGCGGGCATCGGCGCTGTACTCGGTGGTGGCGCGGGTGCCATCCAGCCGGTCTAGGTGGGTGAAGGCATCGGCATCGTTCACCGCATCGGTTCGCTCGTCGGTGCCAATCAGCAGGATGTTCAGCACGTTGGAATCGGTAAAGGGGCTGCCCTCGGGCATGGTCATCTCGCCCGTATTCTCGGCCAGGCCGGCCCCGTTCAAATCTTGGTCCTCCTCGGCGCCAATCTGCCCAACGGTATCCACGCTGCCATCACTGTAATGAATCAAATCCAGCTCGCCGTTGATGTAAGCGCCCCCCAAAAACAGCAGGGCCAACACCACCGCCACCACTGCCAAGAGCACCTTTTTCCAGCGGGGCATCCGTTTTCGTATTTTTGGGGGCCAGTTTGGCACGTCTGCGCCCTGGCCCTGCGCGCGCTCGCTCTTTTTTTCGTCCTCTTCCATCGTTCCATCCCCACCATTTTCCGCTGCTGCACAGCCTTGGCTTTTCGCCTTATTCTACATATTTTAGCACACTTTTTTGTAGAATACATCCCTAGCCCGGCTGTTTTTTATGAAAGCTTTATGAAAACACAAAAAGCGCGCGGGCCCACCCAAAAAGGCTGCCCACGCGCCCGGCCACCCGGCCGCTTGCCATTATTCGATGCCGGTTACGGTATAATCCTTGGCTTCCACCGCCTGCTTTAGGGTATCGGCGGGCACATCCGCTTCCAGGGTAACCACCGCGGTGCCACGCTCGTGGCTTACCGTGGCGCTTACCACGCCGGGCAGGGCCTCCAGCGCATTTTTAACGCTGGCCTCGCAGTGGCCGCACATCATGCCTTCGATTTTTAAGGTTTTTTCCATGGTAACAACTTCCTTTCGTGTTTGTAGTTCGGGTTCAAATTCGGCTTCAGGTTCTGAATGCAGGGCAGGTTTTTCGTTTTTGGGGGCGCGGTGGGGGTCAAACCAGTTCAGCCGCAAGGCATTGGCCACCACGCAAAAGCTTGAAAGGCTCATGGCAGCTGCGCCAAACATCGGGTTTAGCGTCCAGCCAAACAGGGGTATCCACACCCCCGCCGCCAGCGGAATGCCCACCACGTTATAGAAAAAGGCCCAAAACAAATTCTCGTGGATGTTTTTTAGGCTTGCCCTACTCAAACGGATGGCGGCGGGCACATCCCCCAGGCGGCTGTTTACCAGCACCACATCGGCAGCATCTAGGGCAACATCGGTGCCTGCGCCAATGGCAATGCCCACATCGGCACGGGTAAGCGCGGGGGCATCGTTGATGCCATCGCCCACCATGGCAACCTTGCCCTTTTGGGCCAGCGCGCGGATGGCACTCTCCTTGCCATCGGGCAATACCCCGGCAATAATTTCATCCACCCCGGCCTGCTTGCCCACGGCGGCGGCGGTGCGGGCGTTATCGCC
This sequence comes from Gemmiger sp., assembly GCA_028710135.1. GTDB lineage: Bacteria > Bacillota > Clostridia > Oscillospirales > Ruminococcaceae > Gemmiger. Next base: position 2,541 of record JAQUSS010000186.1, read on the forward strand.
CGTTAGCATCACCACGCGGATGCCCATGGCCTGCAATTCCCGCACGGCCTGGCGGCTATCGGGTTTTATCACATCGGCCACCGCAATCACCCCGGCAAGGCGGCCACCACGGCTGAACAGTAGGGGCGTTTTGCCCTCGCCCGCCAGGTCATCCGCTTTTTGGGCCATGGCGGGGGGTACCTCGCCCCGGCTTTGCAAAAAGGCTAGGCTGCCCCCCACAACGGCCTGGCCATCCAGGGTAGCCACCAGCCCGTTGCCGGGCAGGGCGCGGAAATCGGCCACAGCGGCGGGGGCTGCCCCCTGCCCGCTGGCCTTTGCCACCACCGCCCGGGCAAGCGGGTGTTCGCTTTTGGCTTCCAGCGCATAGGCCAAACCCAGCAGGGTGTTCTCATCATAGCCCGGGGCCGGAATCAAATCGGTTACCACCGGCTCCCCCTTGGTGATGGTGCCGGTTTTATCCAGCGCCACCACTTGTATCTTGCCGGTTTCCTCCAGCGAGAGGGCTGTTTTGAACAAAATACCCTGCTTGGCCCCCACGCCGCTGCCCACCATAATGGCAACCGGCGTTGCCAGCCCCAGCGCACACGGGCAGCTGATGACCAACACCGAAATGCCCCGCGCCAAGGCAAAGCCAAGCGTTTGCCCGGCCAACAGCCATACCAAAATGGTAACCACCGCCACCCCGATGACCACCGGCACAAACACCCCCGATACACGGTCGGCCACCTTGGCAATGGGTGCCTTGGTGGCGGCGGCATCGCTAACCATCCGTATAATTTGGGCCAGAGTCGTATCCTGGCCCACCCGGGTGGCGCGGCACTGCAAAAAGCCCGATTGGTTGAGCGTTGCGGCCGAAACCGTATCCCCCGCCGTTTTATCGGCCGGGATGCTTTCGCCGGTCAGCGCGGCCTCGTTAACGGCGCTCTCACCCTCCAGCACCACCCCATCCACCGGGATGTTTTCGCCGGGGCGCACCACAAACACATCCCCCGGCTGCACGGTATCCACCGCAACCTCCACCTCGGCCCCCTCCCGCAGCAGGGTGGCGGTTTTGGGGGCTATGCGCAACAGGCCCTTCAGTGCATCGGTGGTTTTGCCCTTGGCGCGGGCCTCCAGCAGCTTGCCCACCGTAATCAGGGTTAAAATCATGGCGGCAGATTCAAAATAGAACTCATGCATCAGGGCCATTACCCCGGCGGCATCCCCCTTTAGCTGGGCATCCGTCATGGCAAACAGGGCGTAGGT
>JAQUSS010000187.1 GCA_028710135.1 Gemmiger sp.
AAGCGCCGCCGATAACGCCCGGCACTGTGGGTCGGGGTAGCGGTCAGCCGTATCGGCTGCCGCAATCAGCGCATCGCGCACCCCGGCAGGCAGGCCCAGCGGGCTGATATTTGCCGAAAAATCAAGCGGCATCGCGCCATATTCTGCCGCATAGCCCGCCCAATCTCCGCCATGTGTTCGCTGTTTCATCTCAGGCTCCCATCCATTCTATCATCATCTGTAGCGCTACCCGCACCGCCACCCCCACGGCCAGCGCCAACAAGCTGGCCACATACAGCAGCTTGTTGGCCCGCAAAATATCGGCGGCCTCCACCGGGCGCAATGCATCGCCCAGGGTCGGCTTTTGGCAAAGCGTGCCACCATAGTAGGCCGGCCCCGCCAACTGCACCCCCAGCGCCCCGGCACAGGCCGCTTCCGTCTGGGCCGAATTGGGGCTGGGGTGGTTGCGGCGGTCCCGCCGCCAAATTTTAAACGCCCCCGGCAGGCTTTGCCCCGTAAGCCCGGCGGCCGCCACAAAAAACAGCGCGGCCAGGCGGCTGGGCAGGTAGTTGGCGGCATCGTCCAGCTTGGCGGCGGCACGCCCAAAATACAGGTAGCGGCTGTTTTTATACCCCACCATGCTATCCATGGTGTTGATGGCCTTGTAGGCAAGGGCCAGCGGTGCGCCGCCCAGCAGCATATAGCAAAGGGGGGCCACCACCCCGTCTGAGGCATTTTCCGCCACCGTTTCAATGGCGGCCTTGGCCACCCCCGTGGCGGTCAGCTCCTGGGTATCCCGCCCAACAATCCTTGCCACGGCGGTGCGGGCGGCGGGCAGGTCATTTTTTTGTAGCTGCCGGTACACCGCCCTACTCTCGGTGGCAAGGCCCTTGATGGCCAGCGCCTGCCAGCACCAAAGCGCCTGCACTCCAAACCCCAGCCAGGGGTTTAAAAATGCCGCCAGCGCGCATACCCCACCGCTGATTGCCAACGTTGCCAGGGGGAGCAGCGCGGCCAGCACCCGCCCGCCCGCCAGCGCCCCGGCCGATGTTTGGGGGAATTTTGCCCGCAACACCACCTCCAACCGGGTGATGGCCTTCCCCATCCAAATAACCGGGTGGGGCATCCAGGCAGGGTCCCCCAGCAGCAAATCCAAGCAAAAGCCGGCAACTACCGCCCATGGTATCCACATTTTTAATTCCCCTCCATTTTTGGGGGCACGGCATACCCCACCTCCCGCTGCAAAAGCAGGGTTTTGCTTTGCCATAGCGCCGCATCGGTTTTTAGCAGGTAGCCGCCGCCATTGGGCGCGCACCAGTCGTAATACCCCTTGTGCGGCACCGCGTACCGCTCCATCACGGCCATTTGGGTGCCGCCGTGGGCTAAAATTACCAGTGTATCCGCCCCGGCGGCCAGCGCATTTTCTACCAGCGGGGCAAATGCGTTACAAATGCGGTTGCAAAAATCGGCCTTGCGCTCCCCATCCGGGCAGGGGGATTCACAGTTGGCGGCCACCCAGGCGGTATAATCGGGGTCTTTTTCCATCTCGGTATAATTGCGCCCCTCAAAGCTGCCAAAGCACATCTCCTGCAAATCCGCAACAACCACCTGCTCGGCCCCGGGGAAAAGTACCGCCGCCGTTTGGCGGCACCGCCTAAGGGGGGAAATATAGACTCGCGCCGGGGCAAAATCGGCCTGGCGCAAGGCGGCAAGCCCTTCGGGCGAAAGGGGGATGTCCCGCTGGCCCTGGTACCGTTTTTCTTTGTTATACGCCGTTTCGCCGTGGCGCAGCAGATAAATATTCATTCGCACTTCTCCCCTTTTAGCAGGATGGGTATGCCGCACAGCACCCGCACCACCCGCGTGGCCCGGGCTGCCAGCAGGCAGGCAAGGCGGCCCGCGGCCTCCCGCGCGGCGCGCTCGGCAGCATCTATGGGCACCACGCCGCCCCCCACCTCGGTGGCAATCACCACGCTATAATTTTCGGCCAGGCGGGCAGCCAGGGCGTTTAATTCCGCCGCATTTTGGCAGCCCGCCGCCAGCGCCTGCACATCCCACACGGCGGCCTTTTCAAACGTGGGGCCGGTAATGCCGCCCAGCAGCTGTTTTGCGTAGTCTTTTTTGCCGCTGTAAAGCGGGCCGGTAATAAAAATCATAGCACACCCTCCACCAGCTGGCAGGCAACCAGCGCCCCCAGCATCCAAAGCTCGGCCCGCTGCAAAAACCAACCTGCCAAATCGCCCGATAGGCCGCCAAACTGTTTGGCCGCCACCGTTTTATAGCGCCACAGCGCCGCCGCTGCCGCCAGCAGCATGGCCACGCCCCACAGCCCGCCCACCGCAAGTAGCGCCACCGCCAACACCGCCGCCAGCACCGCCAGCACCCGGCGCACATTTTTTTGGTCTGCCGCCGTGGCAAAGGTGTGGGCCAAGCCGGTGTTTTTGGCAAGGGGGAAGGCCGCCACCGCATAGCCTGAAAGTGCGCGCTCCAGCACAAAGGCAAGCCCCATGCAGCCCAGCGCCCGGGGGGGGGGGGCAAACGCCGCGCACAGCCCCAGGTAGGCCACAAAATAGCTGCACAGCCGTATCACCGCAAAGGCCCCACAGTGGGGGTCCTGCAAAATTTGCCGCTTTTTTTCCGGCGCCGCACAGCTAGCCAGTGCATCGCAGGTATCGGCGTAGCCATCCAGGTGGATGCCCCCCGTCACCGCCACCGGCAGCAGGCAAAACCCTGCCGCCTGTAGTAGCACCGGCAGCTTTAACCACCCGGCCAGCGCCGCCACCCCCCACCAGCCAAGCCCGCAAACCACCCCCACCAGCGGGAAGGCGCACAGCGGGTAACGCATATTTTGTTGGTTCCAGTTTACGCGGGGCAATGGCAGGGCCGAGAACATGGCAAAGGCCACCGCCACCGTTTCAAGCAAAATCATACCGGTGCATCCCCCTTCACATAGCGGGGGATGCCGCAGCAAACCTCGCAAAAACAATCGGCCTCGGCGGCCAGGGCGCGGTTGGCGGCCCCCAATAGCCGCAGGTAAGCCAGGGTATCCCCGGCATAGCGGTGCCCGCCCGTGCCCACCTCGTTGGTAACCACCACCAGGGCCCTGCACTGGCTGCGCAGGCTTTTTACCCCCTGTACCAGGGCCGCCAGGGCAGCCTTTTCCCCACCGGCGGGGCCATACAGCTCGTTGGCGGCAAGGTTGCCCAGGCATTCCAGCAAAACGGTGCCGGGGGCCGGCAGCTGAACCCCCGCAAGGCCGGTATAACACTCGATGGTAATAAACCCTTTTTCGGCCCGCTGGGCACGGTGCCGGGCAATGCGGGCGCGGCACTCGGCATCAAAGGGCTGCATGGTGGCCAGGTAGTAGCGGGGCATTTTTTCCCCTTGGGCAAGGGCCAAGGTTTCGGCATACACGCTTTTGCCGCTGCCTGCACCGCCAATCACCAATGTAAACATCCTCAGCCTCCGTTCTGGGGGGTGTACGGTTCAAGGCCCCCCTCGGCAAACGTATAACTCTCGCGGTAAACGGCAAGGGCCATATCTAGCAGCGGGATGGCCGCCACCGCGCCGGTTCCCTCGCCCAGGCGCAGCCCGGCGGTAATGAGGGGGCGCTTGCCCAGCGCCGCCAGCACCCGCTGCCCCGCCGGCTCCGCCGAAAGATGGCTGGCAAACACCGCCCCCGCCGCTGCCGGGCAAAGCCGCACCGCGCAAAGGGCCGCCACCGTGCTGATAAACCCATCCGCCAGCACCGGTAGCCGGTAGCGCGCACCGCCCAAAAACACCCCGCACAGCCCCGCAATATCAAC
>JAQUSS010000049.1 GCA_028710135.1 Gemmiger sp.
GCCACGGGCGAAACTGCCGCAGATTGGCCGGCCATGGGCCTGACCCAAACGGTGCTAACCCAATACTGCGCCCAGCAGCCGGATAGTATCTCGGTTTGGGCCAAGGATTTGACGACCGGGGAGGTATTTACCTACGATGAAAACACCCTCTACTACGGTGCCAGCACCCTGAAAACGCCCTATGCCCTTTGGCTGTGCCAGCAGGCGGATACCGGCGCAATTTCGCTGGATATGCCGCTGCCCAACACCCACTATGGCCGTTTGGCCGATACCCCGCTGGCTACTTACAACGAGAGCGAAACCGTGCCCCTGGCGGCGGCCATCACCGCGATGATTGCCGATAGCGATAACGATGCCACCGATTTGTTGATGGCCGCGCTGCCCGGCACCGCCGATACCGGCTACCAGGCATTTTTGCAGGCCCTGGGCTATACCCAGCCCGACAGTTGCCACATGACGGTGGCAAGCGGGATAGAGGGCTACCTAAGCGCCGCCGATGCCGGGGCCACCATGCAGGCACTGTGGGGGTATTTTGCCACCGGCACCCCCGGCAGCGACCTATTGTATGCGGCCTTCACCCAGGCGAACCATTCGATTTTGTACCAGCCTGAAGGGGTGGTGGCCGCCAAAAAATATGGTAGCTGGGATGCAGCCTTCCACGATGAGATGATTGTATACGACGATAAACCGTATATTTTGTGCTGCTTTACCAATTGGGGCGATACCGAGGTTGATTTTCCGCCCGAGGCGGTATCCCGTATGCAAACCCTGGGGCAGCTTGTGAATAGCTGCCTGGAGATGGGCGGGTGACCCCCACCGAAGGAGAAGTTTTTATGAAGGAAATTGATTTGTTGGAAATTGGCGGCTTCACCCTGGGCCATGCCCAAAACGAGGAAGCCGCCACCGGCTGCACGGTAATTTTGTGCCAGGGCATGGCCCCGGCGGGGCTGGATGTGCGGGGCGGTGGCCCCGCCAGCCGCGAGAGCCAAATTTTAAACCCGCTGATGGCCGCCGAGGGCATCAACGCACTGCTACTTTCGGGTGGGTCGGCCTTTGGGCTGGATGCTGCGGGCGGGGTGCAGCGCTATTTGGAGGAGCAGGGCATCGGCTTTGATACCGGCTATGCCAAGGTGCCGCTGGTAAGCCAATCGTGCCTGTACGACCTTGGCATTGGCAGCGCCACCACCCGGCCCGATGCCGCCATGGCCTACGCCGCCTGCCGCCAAGCCACCGCCACCGGCCCCGCCCCCCAGGGCAACGTGGGGGCGGGCATGGGCTGCACGGTGGGCAAGCTGCGCGGGATGCAATTTGCCATGAAAGCCGGGCTGGGCTGCTACGCGGTGCAGCTGGGGGAGCTGAAGGTGGGGGCCTTGGTGGCCGTGAACGCCCTGGGCGATATCTGCCGGGAGGGGGTGCCCCTTGCGGGGCTGCGCGGGCCGGATGGCACCCTGCTGGGCAGCGAGGCCGCCTTTTGGCAGGGGGCCAGCCAACCCGCGCCGGGCGGCAACACCACCCTGGGGGTGGCGATCACCAACGCTGCCTTTGCCAAGGCGCAGCTGTGCAAGCTGGCGGCCATGGCGCAGGATGCCTACCCCCGCGCCATCCGCCCGGTGCATACCAGCATGGATGGCGATTCGGTTTATGCCCTTTCCACCGGCACACTGGCCGCCAACCTGGATTTGGTGGGCACTCTCTCGGTTTATGTGATGGAGCGCGCCATCTGGAACGCCGCCAAAATGGCGGAACCGAGCCATGGCTTGCCCGCTGCCGAGCGGTAGAAACCAGCCAAAACGTTCCTCCGCCAGTACAAAAAAGCATTATAAAACTGTAGCCCCGTGGCCGAAACATACCGGCCACGGGGCTACTTTGGGCTTATAATTGCGCCAAAATGCTAAAATTTTATGGGTTTTTGAAAATTTTCAAGTGCTTTTTAAAGCGTTTTGCTTGCCAATGCTTTAAAAACTAAATTACTGGCAGGGGCTTTGCAGCTTGGCCGCCGCACCGCCGCGGGTTTGGCCGCTGCCCCGCACCACATATTTGTAGGTGCACAGCTCCGCCAGGCCCATTGGCCCGCGCGGGGGCAGCTTTTGGGTGGAAATCCCCATCTCGCACCCTAAGCCAAACTCGGCACCATCGGTAAACCGGGTGGAGGCATTCACATAAACCGCGGCGCTATCCACACAGGCAACAAACCGCTTGGCGGCGGCATCGTCGGCAGTGATAATGCCATCGCTGTGGTGGGTGGAGTGGGCGGCAATGTGGGTGATGGCTTCGTCCAGGGTATCCACCACCCCCACGGCCAAGGTATAATCCAAAAATTCGGTGTCAAAATCCTTTTCACCGGCGGGTGTGCCAGGGATGATGGTGGCGGCGCGGGCATCCAAGCGCAGGGCAACCGGCGTTTCGCCCCGGGCGGCGCGGGCATCCACCAGGGCATTTTTCAGCAGGGGCAAAAACCGTTCGGCCACCGCCCGGTGTACTAGGCACACTTCCTCGGCGTTGCAAACGCTGGGGCGGCTGGTTTTGGCGTTTTCAATAATCGAAACCGCCATCTCCAAATCGGCGGCTTCATCCACATACAGGTGGCAGATGCCGGTGCCGGTTTGGATGCAGGGCACGGTTGCATCCCGCACGCAGGCCGCAATCAGCCCGGCCCCGCCACGGGGTATCAGCAAATCCACCAGGCCGTTGGCGGTCATCAGGGCGTGGGCGCTGGCGTGGGTGGTATCCTCCACCAGGCTCACCGCCGTTTTGGGCAGCCCTGCTTGGGCAAGGCCGGTGCGCAGGGCCTCCACAATGGCATGGCTGCTCCGCCATGCCTCCCGCCCGCAGCGCAGGATGCAGGCGCTGCCCGCCTTCACCGCCAGCGCGGCAGCGTCCGAGGTGACATTGGGGCGGCTCTCGTAAATAATGGCAACCACCCCCATGGGAACGGCGGTTTTTTCAATCACCAGGCCGTTGGGGCGCAGCACCTTTTTTAACACGGTGCCCACCGGGTCGGGCAGGGTGGCAACCTCCCGCATTCCGCGGGCCATATCGGCCAGGCGGGTGGGGGTCAGGGCCAGGCGGTCCAGCATTACTTCGGACATGGTGCCCCGCGCGGCATCCAAATCTGCCCGGTTGGCGGCCAAAATGGCAGGGGCCGCAGCCGTCAAGCAAACCGCCATGGCGGAAAGCGCACGGTTTTTGGTGTCGGTATCGGCCAGCGCCAGCGGCAGCCGGGCGGTTTGGGCGGCCTGCAAAATTTCCTGGGTCGTCATGGTTTTGCCCTCCTATGGTCAGCTTGGTGGTAATTCGTCAAATTTTTCCTAAAAAGCGGGTGCCAACCGGCTTGCCCTCCACAATATCATACAGCAAGGTGGGGGTGCTGCCGTTGGCAATTACCATATCCACCCCGGCTTCGGTGGCAATTTTTGCGGCGTTTAGCTTGGTGGCCATCCCCCCGGTGCCAAGGCCCGAGGCTGTGCCGCCCGCCAACTGCTCAATGGCGGGGGTAATGGCTTCCACCCGGGCAATCAGGGTGGCGTGGGGGTCGTGGTGGGGGTCGGCGGTGTACAGGCCGTCAATATCGCTCAACACCACCAACAGGTCGGCCTGGGTGTGGCGCGCCACAATGGCACCCAGGGTGTCGTTATCGCCCACGGCAATCTCCTCGGTGGAGATGCTGTCGTTCTCGTTGATGATGGGGATGGCCCCCAGCTGCAACAGGCGGAACAGGGTGTTGCGCAGGTTCATGCAACGGTCGTCATGGTCAAAATCCTCCCGCGTTACCAGCATTTGGGCCACGGTGTGGTTATATTCGCCAAACAGGCGGTCATACACATACATCAGCTCGCATTGGCCAACCGAGGCCGCCGCCTGCTTGGTGGGCATATCCTGCGGGCGGCGGATTTGCAGCTTGCCCGCTCCCAGCCCAATGGCCCCCGAGGATACCAAAATCAGCTCATGCCCCGCGTTTTTTAAATCGCTCAGGGTTTTTACCAGTGCCTCGGTATGGCGGATGTTCAGCTGCCCGCCCGCGTGGGCTAGGGTGCTGGTACCTATTTTTACTACAATACGCATTTTACTTTCCCAACTCCTTGGTTTTATGGTAGGCGGCCACCACGGCATCCGTCACGGCGCCCCGGAAGGCGTGCTGCTCCAGCACCCGCACCCCCTCAATGGTGGAGCCGCCGGGGCTGCACACGGCATCCTTGAGCGCGCCGGGGTGCTGGCCACTTTCCAGCACCAGGCGGGCGCTGCCCAGCAGCATTTGGGCGGCATATTCCTGCGCTTTGGCGCGGGGCAGCCCGCAGGCAACCCCGCCATCGGCCAAGGCTTCAATAAATTGGTAGGCCCACGCCGGCCCGCAGCCCGAAACACTGCTGGCGGCATCAATCAGCCCCTCAGGCAGGGCATCCAGCCGCCCGGCGGGGGCGGCGGCGGCCACAAAGGCGGCCAGCATGGCCGGTGTTACATCCGCCGTGCAGTACTGTATCATCCCCGCGCCCACGGCGGCGGGGGTGTTGGGCATGATGCGGATGATGGGGTAATCGCCCCCGGCCAGCGCACGGATGCGGGCCATGGGTAGCCCCGCCGCCATGCTTACCAGCACAAAGCCGGGCGCACGGGCGGCAAGCTGGGGGGCCAGCTCGGCCAGTAGTTCGGGCATCATTTGGGGCTTTACCCCCAAAAAAATAAAATCACAGCTTGCCGCAACCTCGGCATTGGTGCCGGCGGTGCAGCCAAGTGTGGCCGCCAAAGCCTGGGCCTTGGCGGGGGTGCGGTTGGCAAGCAGCACGCACTGTGGCCCGGCACCCTGGCATACCGCCCGGGCAACCGCGCCCCCCATATTGCCACAACCAATAAATCCGTAACGCATAGCGGCCCCTACCTTTCAAACCTACCCGCAAAAACACCAGGAACCCTGCGGCAGCCGGGGCGTTTTGCCAATGTTGCCCCATTTTGCCGGAAATCCTGCCATGGTGGCGGGTTTTAAAAATTTTTAAAATAAAGCTTTATAAATATGTTTATCGTAACGCAAGCGGGGGCGGTTGTCAACCAAAACGCGGGGGGTGGGGCAGGGTTTATTTTTGCCTGTCCTTGTCTTTATGGTGAAAATCGTGTATAATTCAAACTGTATATTTATGCTTATTAAGGAGTAATTTTCCATGCGTTTAAACGCGAACCTTCATTATCTTGATAATGCCGCCACCACCATGGTCAACCCGGCGGTGGCCGATGCCATCAGCGAGGCACTTTTGGGCTGCTGGGCCAACCCCTCCAGCCTGTACGACCCGGCGGTGATGGCCCATGCACGGCTGGCATCGGCCCGCGCCCAGGTGGCAAAAAGCCTGGGCTGCACCCCGCGCGAGGTGTATTTTACCGCCTGCGGCTCGGAGAGTAACAACATTGCCATTTTGGGCGGGGCACTGCCGCGGCAAAGCTGGGGGAACCACATTGTGGTTTCAGGGTTTGAACACCCCAGCGTTCAGCTGCCCATCCGCGCGTTGCAGGCGCGGGGCTTTACGGTAACCGAGGTACCGCCCGAGCCGGACGGCCACCTGGATGTAACCAAGCTCGCGGCCCAGGTGGGTAAAACCACCGTGCTGGTGGCCTGCATGGCTGTCAATAACGAAACCGGGGCCGTGCAGGATATCGCGGCGCTGGGGGCGGCCATCAAGGCCAAAAACCCCCGCACAGCCCTCCATGTGGATGCGGTGCAGGCGTGGCTGCGGCTGCCCCTCTGCCTAAAAAATGTGGATAGCCTTTCGGTTTCGGGGCACAAGGTACACGCCCCCAAGGGAATCGGCGCGCTGTACCTGCGCAGCGGCTATGCCATCACACCGCCCTTTTTGGGCGGCGGGCAGGAGGGGGGCATCCGCCCCGGCACCGAAAACCTGCCCTACGCCGTGGGGCTGGGCCTGGCGGCAGAGCAGGGGGCAAAGCAGCTGAAAGCCCGCGCCGCCGCCATGGCAGCGCTGAACGCCCGGCTGCGGGCGGGGCTGGGCGCGCTGGCCGGCCGCTGGCCCATCACCATCAATTCCCCGCCCGATGCGGTGGCGGAGGTCCTCAATTTTTCGCAGCACCGGGTAAAAAGCCAAACGCTGCTCAACTATTTGGGCGAGCGCAGCATTTATGTTTCGAGCGGTAGCGCCTGCGAAAAAGGGGAGCCAAGCCATACCCTAACCGCCATGGGGTGCGATGCCAACACCATTGATACCGCCATCCGGGTTAGCTTTTGTGCCGATAATACCCCCGAGGATGTGGATGCACTTTTGGGGGCACTGCAAACCGGCCTGGCCGAACTACAGCACATATAATGAACTGAAGAACGCATTTTGAGAAAGGCACCGAATACGATGAGAGAAGTTATCCTGGCCTATGAGGGCGAAATGACCATGAAGGGCCTGAACAAGGGCACCTTTGAAGCGCGGCTGCTGAAAAACATCCGCTGGCGGCTGGCCCCCTTGGGCAAGTTTAAAATTCACGCGGCCCAAAGCACCATTTTTATCGAGCCGCAAAGCACCGAGGCCGGGGATGCCGACGCGGTGGATATGGACGAGGTATACCGCCGGTTATCCAAAATTTTTGGCATTGTAAAATTGAGCCGCAACGTTACCTGCGCGGCGGATTTTGATACCATCTGCGCCACGGCGGAAAAATACCTGGGCGCTGCCCTGGGGGCGGTAAAAACCTTTAAGGTGGAGGCCAAGCGGGCCGATAAACGCTACCCGATGACCAGCCCCGAAATCAGCCGGGATTTGGGTGCCTACCTGTTGGACAAGCACCCCCACCTGCGGGTGAACGTACACCAGCCCGAGCTTGAGGTGATGGTGGAAATTCGTGATTTTGGCGCCTATATCCACGGGCCCAAAACCCCTGGCGCGGGCGGGCTGCCGGTGGGAACCAGTGGCAGGGCGCTCAACCTGCTTTCGGGCGGTATCGATAGCCCGGTGGCGGCCTACTGCATGGCCCGGCGGGGCCTGGCGCTCCACCACATCCACTTTGCATCCCCCCCGTACACCAGCTTGCGCGCCAAGCTGAAGGTGCAGGCCCTTGCCCGCGAAATTAGCGAGTATACCGGCAACTGTATGCTGTTTGTGGTGCCCTACACCAAACCCCAGGAGTATATACGCGACCATGCGCCCGAGGTACTGTTTACCGTGCTGATGCGCCGCAGTATGCTGCGCATTGCCAATTTGGTGGCGGCCCAAAGCGAAATTGAGGCCGTTATCACGGGCGAGAGCCTGGCCCAGGTTGCCAGCCAAACCCTGGCGGCCCTGGCCTGCACCGATGCCGCCCAGCCCCTGCCGGTGCTGCGCCCCCTGATTGGGATGGATAAAACCGAGATTATTGCACTTTCCCGCAAAATTGGCACCTTTGATACCTCCATCCAGCCGTTTGAGGATTGCTGCACCATCTTTACCCCGGCCCACCCCAAAACCCGGCCCGGCCTTGCCGAGATTGAGGCTGCTGAGGCCGCCATGCCGGGCCTTGCCGCGCTGGAGGAAGCCGCCGCGGCGGCGCTTGAAAAGCTGCCTATCCGCATGGGGGACGATACCGAATTTTAAAACACACAGCCGATAAAAACAGGAGGCTTGCCGGATGACAGCGGAGATAATTTGTGTGGGAACCGAGCTACTGCTGGGGGATATTGTAAATACCAACGCCCAATTTTTGAGCAAGGAATTGGCCGAGCTTGGCATTTCGGTGATGCACCAGCACGTGATTGGTGATAATGTGGCGCGGCTGAAAGAGCTGGTGTTGCAGGCAAAGCAGCGGAGCGACCTACTGGTATTTTCGGGTGGGCTTGGCCCCACCGAGGACGATTTAACCAAAGAAACCGTGGCCGATGCCTTTGGCGATACCCTCCATTTTGACGAGGAGGAATGGCAAAAAATCGAAAGCTTTTTTGCCCGTACCGGCCGCACACCCACCCCCAACAACCGCAAGCAGGCTATGGTGCCCACCCATGGGTACAAGCTGCCCAACGCCCACGGCACCGCACCGGGGGCCTGGTTTGCAGCCGATGGCCACGCCGCCGCCCTGATGCCGGGCGTACCGCGGGAGATGAAGGCCATGTGGGCCGAGCAGGTGCGCCCCCGCCTAGAGCAAGGGCAGCACTGCACCATCCGCAGCAGCACCCTGCGTGTGCTGGGGGGCGAAAGCAGCATTGCCGCCAAGGTTGGCCCGCTGTTTGCGGCTGAAAACCCCACCGCCGCCATCTACTGCAAAACGGGCGAGTGTGAAATACGGCTGACGGCCCGCGCCGAGAATGCGCCCGAGGCCGAGGCGGCCTGCCGCGCCGGGGTGGCCCGCTTCCGCGAGATTTTGGGCGATGCCGCCTACGATGTGGATGTGCCGGGCCTAGAATATACCGTGGTACACGCCCTGCAAGCGGCGGGGCTACACGTTGCCACCGCCGAGAGCTGCACGGGTGGCCTGGTGGCCGAAAAGCTGACCAATGTGCCCGGGGCAAGCGAGGTATTCGGTTTTGGGTTTGTGAGCTATGCCGCGCAGGCCAAAACCAAGCTGCTGGGGGTTGACCCGGCAATGATTGAGCGCTACAACGTGGTTTCTGGCCCAGTGGCGGCCGCCATGGCCCTGGGCGCACTGGATGCCGCGGGGGCCGAGCTTGCGGTTGGCATTACCGGCCTTGCCGGGCCGGGCGGCGCCTTGCCCGGCAAGGAGGTTGGCACCGTTTACCTGGCGGGGGCCGATGCCCGCACCGGCCAGGTGTGGCTTGAGCGGCTGGCACTTTCCGGCTATTTGGAGCGGGAGGTTATCCGTGCACGAGCGGCCTTGTATGCGCTGGATATGCTGCGCCGCATGGCGCTGGGCCTGCCCATGGCCGACCGGGTGGCGGTAAGCCGCGATACCGTAAAAGCCACGCCGGAACTTTTGGATATTTGAGCAATCGGGATTTGGAAACAGGGGGTGTTACCATGCTACAGACCCAACTACGCATTTTGCGGGTGTTTGGCCTGACCTCAGCGGATGTAACGGGGGTGCTGCGCACTGCCCGGGCCGAAGGCTGCCCGGGGCTGCGCCTGTTGGAGCGGGACGGCGAATTTGCCGTTTGCGTACAGGCCTCCGCGCCAACCCAGGCCATGGCGGAAAGCTACTGCGATAAATGGGCGCAAAAATTGAGCGCAAAATTTGGGGACGCGCTGTATGCCACTGGCGAAGTTAGCCTTGCCCAGGCCACACTGGATGCCCTGCTGCAAAAGCGGCGGCTGCTGGTGGCGGCGGACGAAGCCACCGGCCGGTTGGTGGGCAGCCTGTTGCAGCCGCTACAGCATAGCGAGGCTGTGTTTGATTTTGGCACCCAAACCTATGCCAACCCCGAGGCCGCCAAAAAAATTGTTACCCCCGCCGCGGTGCTAAAAAAGTTCCCCGGGGATGTTATACAGGCGGCGGCAGGCAAAGCGCAGCTTGCCCTGGCCGTGGGCAATGCCGATTATGCGGTTGCCTATATGCCCGCCACCGTGGGCCAGGCACCCTTTGTGCTGCTTTGCGATAAGCGGAGTGCCATTGCCTGCGCCATCAGCCCCGAGCTTTCGGATGCGGCCATCGGCAACAATATTTTGGATTTGGCGCGGCGGCGCACGTTGGGCCTGCGCTTTAGCAGCGATACGGCGGTGTTCCGCCCCGGGCACGATACCCCCATGCTGATTGTATCGAAGGCGGGGCAAATTTCGCCCCTAACCGATACACTGCGCTTCTCCCTTCGGCGGGGCAAGGCGGCCCGCGCCGCCAAGCAGGCCCCACCGGATTTTGAACCGATGCTGGATTTTGGCGGCGAGCCGGTTTCCACCCTGCCGGGTGGCTCGGTTGCCGCGGCGGCCCGCGCAGCGGCCGAGCAAAACTGGCGGGGGCGTGCTACCACCCGCCAACCCGCCCCGGCAAACCCCAACACCGCCACACCCCAGCCTACCATGCCCCGCGCCGGGGCGGCGCGGGCCGCGGGCAGCATTGTGTTTGAGGATGAGGGGGTATTGCCCACCCAAAACCCGGCCCGCCGCCCCGCCCAGAACCCCGAAGCACCGCCCGCGGCGGCGCAACCCTTTGGCGGGGAGGTATCGCTGGATTTTGATACCGGCCTTACCCCCGGTGCGGCCCCGGGCAGAACACCGGCAGCCACCCCCCACACCGTACCCGGTGTGCAGGAGGCTGTATTGGGTCCAGAAGCCGAAGATGCGGAAGGGGAAGCCCCCCCGCCCGCCCATTCGATACTGGATGAGGAGATACCCGCCTTTGCCACCCCCACCCCCGCCACCGGGGCAACACCCCCCCGCACGCCCGAGGATTTCCAGGCGGCGGCGCGGCAACTGTTTGATAAAGATTCGCCCGAGGATGTGGCAAACCCCATCAAAAACCGCAGCCTTGCCATCATCCAAAAAAGCGAGCGCCGCCAGCAGCGCACCATCGCCATTGCCCTGGCCCTATTTTTGCTGCTGGTGCTGGGCGGGGCGGTGGGGCTGTTCCTCTATTTCCGCCACGATTTGGGCGCCAAGCCTGCCAGCCGCAGCTACGGCACCGCCGCCTTTGACGAGAAGGTGGGCAGCTACCTTGCCACCGCACAGCAAAAACAGGAAAATGTGGCGGGCTACCTGGCCCTGCCGGGGGCCGAAGGGGAGCTGCTTTATACCGATGCCCACCCCCTGGCAAAGGGCAAAACCGCCTTTGGCGGGGCCCTTGCCGGGGATGCCCCCGCCGCCGAGGCGGATAACGCCCCCCAACTGGTTGGCAACCAGCTTGCCGCAACCACCCCCGCCAACACGCTGATTGATTGCGGCGGGGCCGCGCTGGCCGGCTTTACCAACCAGGAAACCCTGCAAAAAAATGCCGGCTTTACCCTTTATACGGCAGGCACCACCTACCGCTACAAAGTGCTGGCCGTATATTATTGGGACCCAGAGGAAACCGGCCCCGGGGCCTTTACCGGCCTAAGCCAAACCAGCTACACCACCTATGCCGATTATATGGCCTTTGTGCTGGGGATGCGGGCCCGCACCCTCTACGATACCGGGGTGGATTTGCCCGAAAATTCTACCTTTGCCACCCTCTATTCCACCAGCGACGAGGGCAAGGTGCGCCTATGCGTTACCGGGCGGCTGATTACCGCCAACGAGGATGCCCAGCTTGTCAGCTCGGCGGTATCCAAGCAGGCGGCCCCCTTGCTCACGGCGGCGCAGTACACGGCTGCGGGCATCGAGATGCCCGACGTGAGCGAGCTGCTGGCCCAGGGCATGGCCTGGTATGCCGGGCTAACCATGGCGCAGCCGGCTGCCGCCCCGGCGGCGGAAAACACCGAAGCCGATGCAACCTCGCTGAATACCGGCGAGCTTACCCAGGAGGCTGCCGAGATGGCCGCCAATACCCAGGCGGTGCTGGATGCCGCCGATAAGCTGCTGGCGGGATTGACCGATGTATCGGGCAGCGGCAGCGCGGTGCAGGCCGATATCAAGCAGGGGGCCGAGGGCTCCCTGCCTGAAAAGGAGGTGACGGTTGCGCAGGTAGCCGCCACCCCGGCCCCCACCCCCACGCCTGCGCCCACCGAGGCCCCCACAGATACCGCCGCGAGCCAGGCACCCATTGTGACGGAGGAGAAGGCGGAGCTAACCCCCGCCAGCTCGCCCGAAGGCGAAACGATTGATGTTACCATGAACGGCAACGCCCAAACGCTTGACCTTGTGCAGTGCCTTGCCATGATTGCCCAAAACGAGCTGGGCACAAATGCCCCCGCCGAGGCCTACAAGGCACAGTGCGTGGCGGCCCACTGCTGGATTTTAAGCCAGGGGGGCTACCCCTCGGTTGCCGGGGTGGAGCCGGGGGAGGCCGCCCTTGCCGCCGCGGCGGAGGTTGCCCATGTGCTGATCACCTATAACGGCAGCGTTTGCTTTACCCCCTATTTTGCCTCCGCTTCCACGGGCACGGCCTCCTCGGCCGATGTGTGGGGTTCCGAGCGTGCCTGGCTACAGGCGGTGGATAGCCCCTACGACCAAACCGCTGCCAGCAACTGGAACACCAACGGCGCAACCACCGGCTGCGCCCGCTTCTCAAGGGAAACTTTGGGCCAGCGGATATCCTCCGAGCTGGGGATTGATCTTTCGGGGGTAGACCCCAACAGTTGGTTCAAAATACTTTCCGCCAACAGCTACGGCTGGGTGGCGCAGATGCAAATTGGCCCGGACGATGGCCAAAACACCACCAGCTCGGGCCGCTGGTTCCGCGAAAAACTGCTGGCGGGCCAAAGCGTGGATGGGCGCAGCCTGCGCAGCCAGTGCTTTACCTTTACATACGATGCCGGGCTAGACTGTTTTATCTTTGATGTGTACGGCTATGGCCATGGCTGCGGGATGAGCCAGTGGGGCGCGGTGGGCTATGCCAACAACGGCTGGGATTACCAATCGATTTTAACCCATTACTACACCGGCACCACCCTTACCACCTATTAATGCGACGGATTTAAGCGACGGATTCATACGACTAACGGCCCCCTCTCCCGCGTATACTAAACGGGAAAGGGGGCGGTTTTTATGCAGGGGCAAAATAAAACAGCCGGGCGGGGCGGGCTTGCGCCGCCGGTGGCAGGGCTGCGGGCAAGGGTGGCGGCGCTGCCGGGGCTGCCGGGGATGGATGTACCCTTTCTGCTGCTGATTTTAACGCTTTTATCCTACGGTTTGCTGATGCTTTTTTCAGCCGGGTACGCGGTGGCGCTTTACCGCCGGGGGGATGCCTACACCTACATCCGCCCCCAGCTTTTGTTTGCGGCGCTGGGCATCACGGCCATGTATGCGGCCTCCCTGCTGGATTACCACATTTGGCACCGGCTGGCCTGGCCGCTGATGGGGGTATCGCTGCTGCTGTTGGGCCTAGTGCTGCTTATGCCCGAGTATAACGGCTGCAAACGGTGGATTGTGCTGCCGGGGCTGGGCACGCTGCAGCCCAGCGAGATTGCAAAATTTGCCGTGGTGCTGGTGTTTGCCCATATTATCTCCTTAAACCACGACCGCATGAAAACCTTTAGCACGGGGGTATTGCCCTTTGGGATAATTTTGGGCCTGGTAACGGTGCTGATGCTGCTGGAACCCCATCTTTCGGGCACGTTGCTGATTTTGGGCATTGGCGCGGTGCTAATGTTTGTGGGGGGCACGGGGCTAAAATGGTTTGCCATTGCGGCGGGGCTGGCGGCGGCGGCCATCGGCGCGGCGGTGGTGCTGCTGCCGGATCTCGTGCCCTACGCGGCGGCCCGGTTATCCAGCTGGCAAAACCCCTTTGCTGACCCCCTTGGCGAGGGGCACCAAACCATCCAAAGCCTGTACGCCATCGCCTCGGGCGGGGCGGCGGGGCTGGGCCTTGGCAACAGCCGCCAAAAATACCTCTATGTGCCCGAGCCGCAAAACGATTTTATCTTTTCCATCTTGTGCGAGGAGCTTGGCTTTGTGGGCGCGGCACTGGTGGTGCTGCTGTTTTTGCTGCTGTTGCTGCGCGGCATGGTGATTGCGGTGCGGGCACGGGATAAATTTGGCGCGCTGCTTACCGTGGGCTTTGTGGTGCAGGTTATTTTGCAGGCCGTGTTAAACATTGCGGTGGTAACAAACACCATCCCCAACACCGGCATCAGCCTGCCGTTTTTTTCCTCGGGCGGCACCAGCCTGATGATGCTTTTGGGCGAGATGGGGATTGTACTCTCGGTATCCCGCCAGGGGGACATGGGGCGGTAGAAAAGCAAAACAATTTGTGCTATACTACTTTTATCCGCAATGCTTTAAAAGCGGGTGCCGGGTGCCGCTGCCGCCGCGATGGCAAGGGGCAGGCAACCGGTTTACCGTGGGCAAAAATGCCATAAAACGGCAGCACATAACCTGAATTTGCTTTTTTAGGGGGATTACCATGCAAAAAAATGATGTAAATCAAAACCAGGAACTGGCCCGCTGGTTGGCTTCGCCCGTGGTAGCCGATGCCGATAAGGCGGAGCTGGCCGCTTTACAGGGCGCGGAAAGCGAGATTCAAGACCGTTTTTACCGCGACCTGGAGTTTGGCACCGGGGGCTTGCGCGGGGTGCTGGGGATGGGCACCAACCGGATGAACATTTATACCGTGCGCAAGGCCACCCAGGGCCTAGCCGATTATTTGAACGCCGGCATCCTGCCCAAGGTGGTGGCCATCAGCTACGATAGCCGCAACAACAGTGCGCTGTTTGCCCGCCAAACGGCCTGTGTGCTGGCGGCAAACGGCATTGTGGCCTGGCTGTACCCCCGTTTGCAGCCCACCCCGGCCCTGAGCTTTGCCGTGCGGGATTTGAAGGCGGGCGCGGGCGTTTGCGTTACGGCCAGCCACAACCCGGCCAAATACAACGGCTACAAGGTGTATGGGGCCGATGGCTGCCAAATCACCCTGGAGGCGGCCGATGCGGTACTTTCCGCCATTGAACGGCTGGATATTTTTGCCGATGTGCGGGTGATGGATTTTGACGAGGGGATGCGCGCGGGTTTAATTCGCTACATCCCGGAGGAAACGCTTGACCGTTTTATCCAGGCGGTGGAGTGCCAAAAGGTAGATCAATCGGCCGATAACGCCCCCCTTAAGGTGGTGTATACCCCCCTAAACGGGGCCGGGCGGGAATGTGTTACCCGGATGCTTGCGGATATTGGCGTGACCGATGTGACGGTGGTGCCCGAGCAGGAATGGCCGGACGGCAATTTCCCCACCTGCCCCTACCCCAACCCCGAGATACGCCAGGCGATGGAGAAGGGCCTTGCCCTTTGCGAAACAGCCCGGCCTGACCTGTTGCTGGGCACCGACCCGGATTGCGACCGTTGCGGCATTGCCGTGCCGGTAACGGCGGGCGGGGCCTACGCCCTGATGACCGGCAACGAGGTGGGGGTGCTGCTGCTGGAGTATATCTGCCGGCTGCGCACAGCCCAGCACACCATGCCCCAGGCCCCGGTGGCTGTTACCACCATTGTATCCACCGCCATGGCAGACCCGGTGGCCAAAAAATATGGGGTGGAGCTGCGCCGCACGTTGACGGGCTTTAAGTTTATCGGTGAACAAATTGGCCTGCTGGAGGCTGAAAACCAGGCAGACCGTTACATTTTTGGCTTTGAGGAAAGCTACGGCTATCTTTCGGGCGGGTATGTGCGCGATAAAGATGCCGTAAACGCGGCACTGTTAATCTGCGAGGCTGCCCGCTACTACCGCAAACAGGGCCAAACCCTGTACGAGGCCATGCAGGCGCTGTATGCCGAATATGGCTTTTACCGCAACGAGCTGCACGCCGCCGCTTTTGAAGGGGCGGACGGCATGGCCCGTATGCAGGCAATTATGGCAAACCTGCGCGCGGCTCCCCCGGCGGCGCTAGCGGGCTACCCGGTTGCCTGTGTGGTGGATTATGCCAACGCCGCCGCCACCGGCCTGCCGGGTGCCAACGTGCTGGAATGGCGGTTTGCAAACGGCGCCAAGCTGATGATTCGCCCCTCCGGCACCGAGCCGAAAATTAAAATTTACCTCTCGGCCGTGGGCAGCACGGCCCAGCAGGCCGATGCCATCAACGCCGCGCTGGCGCAAGCCTCCGCCGCACTGCTGCAATGAGGCCCCCGCGCACGCGGGCAGGGGCAGCACTGGCCTTTGTGGGGCGGGCGGGGGTTGTGTTTGCCGCCACCCTGGCACTGCTGTTTGCGCTGCTGCTGGGGGCGTATGCACTGCCCGGTGCCCCGGTGCGGGGCAACATCCAGCGCTCGGTGCCGCTGTTGCAGCAGGAGGGGCTTTACCCCGAATTTTTCGGCTTTAAGCTCTTCCAGATGGACAACTACACCGATACCATCATGCTGTTTGAGGCGGCAACCGCCGATGAAGCCGCCCCCCTGGCCGCCATGATGGCCAACACCGCCTACAATGTCGATAATTTTGAAACCCTGCCGGACGATTTGGCCCGCTACCTGGCCCAGGGGCAGGGGGCAGGGCTAACCCCCTTCTCCTACGCGCGGTACTGGCATGGGTACCTTATCTACCTTCGCCCGCTGCTGCTGGTGTTTACCTACGGGCAGGTGCGGGTCATCAGCTATCTGCTGGGGGCCGCCCTGCTGGGGGCGCTGCTCTGGCGGTTGGCAACCGTTTGTGGGCGGCGGGCCGCTTGGTGGTTTGGGGTAAGCCAGCTTTTGGTCAGCTGCTTTTTTGTGCCGCGCCAGCTACAGTTTTTCTCCTGCTTTGCCATTGCCTATCTGGCCTGCCTGTGGGTGCTGGCAAAGCCCCGCACGGCCACCACCCTGGCGCTGGGCCTGGTAGCGGTGGGGGCCGCCACCGCTTTTATTGACCTGTTGGTTACCCCCATCCTAACCCTGGGGCTGCCCGTTACCGTGTGGCTGCTTTGCCCGGCGGGGGCGGCAGCAAACACGCTGGGCCACGGGCAAATGGCCCCCAAAAACCACCGGCAGGGGCTGGCGGGCTGCGGCACGGTGGTGGGCGGCTCGGTTGCTTGGGGTGCAGGGTACGGCTGCTGCTGGGCCGCCAAATGGGTGCTGGCCGGGGCCATTACCGGCAACGATGTGCTGGGCGATGCCCTGCACCAGGCCAGTGTGCGCACCGCCGCCGATACCTGGCGCGGTATGGCCCTTACCTGGGGCAATATCTTCCGCTTTATTTACGATACCCTTGCCGCCCGGGGGCTGTTTTGGCCGCTGGTGGCCGTGGTGCTGGGCTGCGTGGCACTGTTTGTGCTTTGCCTGCGTGGCCGGGCGCAGCTTGTGGCGGCGCTGCCCCTGGCGCTAACCGCCTGCATGGCCCCCGTTTGGTTTGCGGCCCTGCGCACCCACAGCATCCAGCACGGGTGGTTTACTTGGCGGGCACTTTGCGTTACGCTGTTTGCGGGCGCTGCCTTTTTGTGGCAAGCGTGCAGCCTGCAACAGGGGCTGCACCGCCTAAAACCCAAAAAACAAAAATAGACCGCGCTGCGTTACCATAACAAGTAGGGGATGGCCAAAAGCCACCTCTACTTTTTTATGGGGCGCGGCGCATTTATTTTGCCCTTGACATATACCCCTATGGGGTATATAATACCTATAAGAAAGGTAGGGATGAAAATGCCTGAAATACCCAAAACACCGAAAACAGCAAACCAGATGGATATAGAAGCGCAAACCGAAATACTGCCCGGGGCAGAACTGCCCTGCTGTTGCCACAAAACCAAAATACGCACAAAAGAAGAGTACACTAGCCTAATCCACCGCTTAAACCGGATAGAGGGCCAGATACGCGGGATACGCGGCATGGTGGAAAAAAACGCCTACTGCACCGATATCCTTGTGCAGGTGGCGGCAGCGGGGGCGGCGCTTAACAGTTTTAATAAAATATTGCTGGCAAATCATATTCGGAGCTGTGTGGCGCAAGATATACGGGAAGGCAAGGAGGAAACCATTGACGAATTGGTGGAAACCCTGCAAAAGCTAATGAAGTGAGGAAAACAATGGAGCAATATACAATTACAGGGATGAGCTGCGCGGCTTGCAGCGCCCGGGTGGAGAAGGCCGTGGCGGCTGTGCCGGGGGTATCGTCCTGCGCGGTCAGCCTGCTTACCAACACCATGGGGGTGGAGGGTAGCGCCCCCGCCGCGGCGGTGGTGGCGGCGGTGGAAGGGGCAGGCTACGGCGCAGCCCCCAAAACTGCTGCCCGGCAAAATGCCGCCCCCGCCACCGCGGATGCCGATGCCCTGGCCGACCACGAAAGCCCGGTTTTGTGGCGCAGGCTGGTGGTATCGCTGGTGTTTTTGGCCGTGCTGATGTATTTTTCAATGGGGCACATGATGTGGGGCTGGCCCCTGCCCGCCGCCATTGCCGATAACCATGTTGCCATGGGGCTGGTGCAGCTGCTGCTGACGGTGGCGGTGATGGTGGTAAACCAAAA
>JAQUSS010000188.1 GCA_028710135.1 Gemmiger sp.
TGCCGCCACAATTTTACCCGCAATTTGCCAGGCAAAGGGCTCCTCCCCGTAATCCCGCAGAATGCGGGTCAGTTCTTCCCGGTCAAGGGTATTCACAAGGTCGGCCGCGCTTGGGCCCGTTTGGCTCATCCGCATATCCAGCGGTGCATCCGCATGGTAGGAGAAGCCCCGGGCAGCATCGTCCAGCTGGTGGCTGGAAACCCCAAGGTCCAACAGCGCACCGTTTAGGCCGGGGATGCCAAGCTCTGCCAACACGGTTTTTACCTCTCGAAAATTGCTTTTGACCACCAGGGCGGGCAAACCCTTAAGCCTTTCGGTGGCGGTTGCCACCGCATCCGGGTCCTGATCGAGTGCGATCAGCCGCCCGGTGGTCAAATGCAGCGCGATTTCGCGGGAATGGCCCGCCCCACCCGCGGTGCCATCCAGGTAGATGCCGCCCGGGTCAATCGCCAGGCCCTCCAAACAGGGCCCAAGCAGTACAGGGATATGGCTAAATTCCATCGGTTTGGCATCTCCTTTCGGTTTTTTTTGGGGGGCATGGGGCACGTTAGAAGTCCAAATCCTCCATCTCGGCGGTAAAATCTTCGTCGGAGGTTTGTTGCCCGGCGTTCCAGGCTTCGGTATTCCATAGCTCGGCAAAATCGCGGTTGCCGATAATGGTCACATCATGGTCAAGGTTTGCATAGGCCCGCAGCTTGGCCGGAAGTTGGATGCGCCCTTGCTTATCCGGCTCCACCTCCACCGCCGAGCTGTAGAGGATACGGCGAACGGCACGGCCCTTTACAACGCCTTTTTCTTCGATACGATCCGCTATTTTTTCAAACTTATCCAGCGGGAAAGCAGCCAGGCAATGGTCCATCCACTGGGTAACCACAAAGGTCTGGCCCATCTCCTCGCGGAATTTCGCGGGGAAGTTCAGCCGCCCCTTGCCATCGACGGCATAATCATATTGACCCATCAGCATGGTGGACTGTTTTCCCCCCTTCGACATTTTTTGACGTAGCGACGCGGTGGCCTTGTTGAAAACTCTGTTGAAAGTGTTGATAACTACCCACTTCAACCCCAAACCAACCACTTTTACCCACATCGCACTACTATACTACCAAATCAAAGGGCAAAAAGCAAGCCCACCGCAGTAAAAACCACGGTGGGCGAAAAAATTTCATAAATTGTCATCCCGGCACAGCAGGGCAAAGCCGCTGCGCCAGCGGCCCTTTTGTTTTTGGGCGGGTGCGCCGCCGGGGCAGGCAGCCTGCCTTGCCCCGCCTTACCCTATATGCGCCATATACGTGCACTTATACCTGCAATGTACGCGGAAAAAGGGGGCGTTTACAGCTTGCCGCCCGGCCCGCGCATCGCCTTGTTGCCGGCGTTGCGCAGGTTCATGCGGGTATTTTTAATATCCGCAATGCTGCGGGCAATCACTTCTTCCGAGTTTTTGAGGATACCTTCGCAGTAGGCGTTGCAGCTTTTGCTAATCTCCCGTGCATGGGTTTGGGCGGTCGTCAAAATTTCAACGGCCCGCTTTTGCGCCCGCTTCACAATCTCCTGCTCACAAACCAGCGCCTTGGCCCGCTCCTCCGCCTGTTTTACAAGGGTTTCGGCCTCGTGCTGGGCATCGGTCAGTATCCGTTCCCGGTCCTCCACAATCTTTTTGCTTTGCCGCATTTCATCGGGCAGGTTGGCGCGCACATCATCAATAATGTCCCGCATTTTATCAACATCCACCACCCGCTTACCGGCCGAAAAAGGCATTGCTGTGCCTTCCTCCAGGGTTTCTTCCATCAAATCGAGCAGTTCGTCAACATTCATACCTGTTCCTCTTTCTCGTAGCGTGTCACAAGAATTTTACCGTAACGGTATTGCTTGGCCAGCACCAGGGTGCCCGCCACGGGGGGCAGCACCGCGTCCAGCTCGCTTTCGCACATCACCACACCGCCGGGCGCTAGGTGCGCCTCCAGCAGGGGCAGCACCTGTGCCAGTGTACCATGGTGGAAGGGAGGATCGAGCAAAACCAGGTCGAAAACCTCCTTGGTTGCCGCCAGGAAGGAGAGCGCCTCCCCGGTGGCCACCCGGCTACGGTCAAACACAGCCGCCGCCTTGCAGTTTGCGGTGATAACCGCCACAGCCTCCCGCGATTGGTCTAAAAAGGTGCAGCGCTTTGCCCCGCGTGAAAGTGCCTCCACCCCCATTTGGCCGCTCCCCGCGAACAAATCCAGCACGGTGGCACCCGGCAGGCTGAACTGTACGCTGGAAAATATAGCTTCCTTAACGCGCTCAATGGTCGGGCGGGTAACATCCTCGCCGGGCAAAGCTTCCAAGCGCTTTCCACGGGCTGTACCTGCGATTACACGCATAGCGGTATCCTCCTCTGTCGTTGCGGCAGGGTGTGGTTTGCCCGGCCGATAGTCATTCATATTATCGTGCTTTACCGCAAAGTTGTCAAGCCCGCCGGGCAAACTCAACCATGCAGAGCATTGTAAATTTTTTCCGCCTTGGCATGGCTGATTCCTGGTACCTCCGCCAGGTCGGATATGGCGGCCTCGCGCACAGCCGTAACGGTTTTAAACCTTGCCAGCAGCGCGGCGGAGGTTTTTTCCCCCACCCCCGGCAGCGCCGTCAGGGTAGCCGCGTAGGATTTTTTGTGCATCTGCTGTTTGCGGTACTCGTTGGCGTAGCGGTGTACCTCGTCCTGGATGGAGGTTACAAAGGTAAAGCTGCCGCGGTTGCGGTTGAGGGCAATTTCGCCTCCCTCGTTATCCACAATGCCGCGGGTGCGGTGGCGGTCGTCCTTCACCATGCCATACAGCGGCACCCGCTGCAAGGGGGTGCCCGCCAGCACCGCCCGCACCGCGCTCACCTGCCCTTTGCCGCCATCCAGCAAAATCAAATCCGGCAAAACCGAAAATTGGTTGCCGGGGGTATCGGGTTTTTCGCCCCGCTTGGCGGCGGCATACTCCCCCGCGCGGCGGGAGAGGGTTTCGGCCATCGAGGCATAGTCGTCGGTGCCGGCCACGCTGCGCATTTTAAACCGCCGGTACCCACTGCGGAAGGGTTTGCCACCCTGGAACACCACCATCCCGCAAACGCTGCTGCCATCCCCCCAGTTGGAGATATCGTAGCTTTCAATCACTTTGGGGGGCGCGGGCAGGCCAAGCAGCTGGGCAAGCTCCTCCAGCTGCTTTTCCTCACGCGTATAGCGCCCGCTCTCCCGCCCCAGGCGCTCCACCGCGTTGGTGTAGGCCATGTTCACCAGCTTGGCCACATCCCCCCGCTGTGGAACATATAGGTTGACCGCACTCCCCCGCGCCTGGGCAAGGGCCTGGGTCAGGGCCTCGGCATCCTCGGGCAGGGCATCCACCGCCACGGTTTTGGGCACGTTTTCGCCGCCAAGGTAATATTGGGGCAAAAATTCCTCCCGCACGGGCGGGATCTCGGCGGTATCGCGGAAAACAAACTCCCGCTTATCGGCCAGGCGGCCATCCCGGTAGCGCAAAATGGCCGCGCACACCGCATGGGTGGTGCCCGCAAAGGCCACCACATCCATCTCGGTATCGGCATCCATCACCACCTTTTGGCCGGGGGAAACGTGCTCAATGGCGGCAATTTGGTCACGCAGAAGGGCGGCGGTTTCAAAATCCAGCCGCTCGGCGGCAGCCGCCATCTTTTCGCGCAGCTGCTTTACAATATCTTTTTTGCCGTAGCGTATCATCCGCAGGGCGCTTTGCACCGCATC
>JAQUSS010000189.1 GCA_028710135.1 Gemmiger sp.
CCCGGCAGCCGTGCCGTCACAGAGGCGCGGATAATTGCGCTGCTCATCACCCCACCGGCAAACACGATGGGTAGCCCTGGCTCGCCCGCAAGGGCGGCGCGGGCCATCCGGCAGAGGGTTTCCGCAATTACCGTAAGGCAGTAGCGGCAGACGCAGGCCGGGCTTTTTCCGCTTTCCAGCAGGGCATTGCACTGGTTTTCCAACCCGGAAAGGCTGCACATCGTCCCCTTTACGCTAACGCGGGGGCGCGGCATTTCCTCTGCATCCGAGCCGGGGTTTGCAGGCAGTGCGGCCGCCAAACGGCTAACCCCCACCCCCGCAGGGAACGGCAGGCCCAAACGCACACCCAGCCTATCCACCGCCTGCCCGGCATACAGGTCGTTGCTGGTGCCAAGGCAGCGGATTTCCCCGGGGCCGTGGCAGCGCAAAAGGTCGGTGGTGCCGCCCGAAACATGGAACACCAGCGCCGGCCGGTCAAACAGCGAGCGTACCCCCGTGGCGTAAAGCGCCGCCGCAATGTGGCCCTGCTGGTGGGTGGTTTGGCAAAGCGGTAGCCCCCTTGCCGTCGCAAAGGCGGTGGCGGCGCTTATTCCCGCCAAAAAGCAGGGCATATACGAGCCTTCCACCGGGCGGGGTCGGGCCGATACCCCCACCGCGCCAACCGCCGCCACGGGGGCATGGCTACCAAGCTCCCCCAGCAAGGCGGGCAGGGCAGCGGTATGGTGGAACAAGGCATCGCTTTGGCGCAAACCAAGCTGCCCTGCCTTAACCGGCAAAAAGCGTTTGGAATCACAAACAACCTCTCCGGCAACGGTGTCGAACACGGCCAGAGAGGTTGCATAGTTGCTGGTGTCAAAGCCCAGGCTCAGCATGGTTCCTGCGGGGTAGGCTGGGCTTCCGGCTGGGGTTCAGCGCTTTCGCCCTCGGCCAGCGGCGGCTCTGTGGCCAGGGGCTGCCCCTGGGCAGGCGTTTCGCCCCGCGCAATGCTGCCCAACAACCCATTTACAAACTGGTAGTCGTTTTCGGCACCGTATTTTTTTACAAGCTCCACCGCCTCGTTGATGGCAACGCCCGGCTTTTTTTCCTCGCCATACAGCATCTCGGCCAATGCCATGCGGATGGCTACCAGGCTGACCCGCGGCACCCGGCCAATGGCCCACCCTTTTAGGTGGGGGGCAATGGCGGCGTTGATATCGGCCTCATGCTCAAAAAGGTCGTGCAGCAGCCGCCGCGAAAATTCGTCCAGGGTAAGCTCCCCAATCTCGGCATGGGCCAGCAGAACATCGTCCGGCGCATCCGGCTGAAAGGTTGCTGAAAATGCTGCCAAAAACGCGTTCTCGCGCGATTCACGGCGGGTCAGTTTATTTTCCATAAAGTCCTCAAAGTCCTCTTCACACGTAATATTTCACTTATTCCGCAGGGGTGGGTTCGGTCAGGCCCACCACCACCACGTTCACCCGGGAAACCGTGATGCCCGTCATGTTCTGGATGGTCTGCTTCACATTTTCCTGCACTTTTTCGCTCACGGCCATAATTTTGCAGCCGTACACGGCAATCACATCAATGGTGACGACCGCTACCCCCTCCTGCATATCCACCGTAACCGGCTTTTGCAGGCTTGTTTTGCCCAAAAGCCCCCGCACGCTTTGGCTTGGGCCGGTCGAAACATCGGCCACACCTTCAATTTCCAGCGCTGCCAGCTTTGCAATCTTCGCCACCACTTCGGTAGAAATTTGCAGGCTGCCACCCAAGGTATTCTGAACGTCCATCGTATTGCCTCCTGTCAGGGCAGCCGCACTAAAAAGCACCGCTGCGCATTTGTTGCTCTATGAAGTATAGTTTAGTTTACCACAATTCTATACCGTTTGCAACAAAATGCCATCGGTGCCTGCCGGAAGTTTTTATTTTTAATTTTGCTTTAACTCTTTCCCCTTTACTACAAATTGCCACAACATTTCTTGCAAAACCCATGCGCTTGCAGCGGGTTCGCGAAGCATTTTTGCCGCTAGAATCCCCCGGCCATTGCCTATGCCGTGCGCACCAAAAATACCGATGCCGCTTACAAGTACCAAGCGGCATCGGCATCGAAGATTTTTAGGAATTCAGAAAAAAGTGGTGAGAATTTATAAAAATTTTTACTTCACCTCCACCACTGTGATGTTTTGGGCGGTCATCCCCCGGCACTTGCCCAAAATGATATCCCGTATCTTCGTCACCTCGGCAGCGGTCAGGGCATCGTTCTCGGTCATCACGGTGACGCTTGCGATATCTCCATCGAGCATGACCACGCAATCGGCAAAGCCCTTGGCTTTAATCAAGGTTTCCAGGTCGCTCTCCACCGTGATGCTGCTCACCTTGGCGTTCAGCTCCGCGGTCAGCTTGGATTTTTCGTCGGCGGTCAAGGCGGTGTTTTTCAGGGTCTTTTTGATGGTATCCAGCGCTTCGTCCCGCGTTTTGGCGCGGCTTAACCGGGCGGCCTCAAAAAATTCGCTGCCGGCATCCTGGTTCACGCTCACAAGCTGGGCTTCACCATAATTTTTGTTGGCGGCCTCGCTGCTTGCCTCACCTGCCGCGTTGGCGTTTGCACCGGTTGCTTCCACCGCGGCGGTTTCGTGCAGTGGGTCAAACACCGTGATGGTATCGCCCTCGCCCTCCACCGGGGCCGATGCCTGCTGCGTGCCATCCAGCGCCACCTCCACCCCATCCTGTGCGCCGGTGGTTACGGCCTCGGGCGCATTTTGCGCAAAGGACCAGTTCAAGTAGACGGCCGCCCCCAACGCCGCAGTAAGTGCCAGCAGGGTGATGCCGCGGCTGCCAGTTTTCTTCTTCATACCCGGTTCCTCCTTCAGTTAATTGGATGCAGATAGTTTTGCAACGCTGATATGGCTTGCGCCTACCCCGGTCAGGGCAGTAACCATCTCGGTGATGCGGGCTGCCACCCCCGCCTGGCCGCCGCCATCGCACAGCACCGCCACCCCCTGCACCACAGCGGTATCCACCCGCTCTACCAAGGCGGGGTTTTCGCCATCGCCCAACAGCAGGTGTTGGCGGGTTTGGCCGCCGTTGGCATCCGTCTGGGTATCCTCGGCATAAATTGTTTCCGCCCCGGCGGCCAGGGTCACCATCACCTCCACCCGGCCAGCCCCCTCAAGCTGGCTTAAAAGCACCGTCAGGCGGGTTTCCAGCTCCTTGGCATAGTCGCTCTGCGGGGCATCGGCGGTGGTGGGGGCTTTGGTGTCGGTGGTGGTAGTGGCGGTGTTTGGCAGCCATTCCGAGAGTGCAAGCAGCAGCATACCCGCCACCCCCAACAAAATCAGGGCGTTCATCCGCCGCTTTTCATCTGCCAGCAGGGCTTTTGCCCACGCGGCCACCCCGGCAAAGCCGGGCCACTGCGCAAAATTTACCGGCAGCTTCATGGCGTGGCCCCCTCGCTTTGCACCGTGCAGCGCAGTGCCCCACAGTTTTCCGCCACCAGGGTGGCGGCTTCGCGCAGGCGGGCGGCATCCGCCACCGTCACAAGGCACCCACCATCCTGCGTCAGCGTTGCCGTGGCAGAAATGCCTTTACCGCACAGTAGCTCTGCTAGCGCCTGTGCGGCACTGGCCTGGCCAAGCTGGGCCGCGTAGTTGGTATAGCTTTCCCCCGATGCGCCACTGCCGGTGTAGCTGGCCCAGCCGCGCAGTTCGCTGTCAAACGCCTGCCAATTGCCCTGGTGCAGCAGGCCAAGCGCCGATG
>JAQUSS010000050.1:0-12828 GCA_028710135.1 Gemmiger sp.
AGTTGCCCGAAGTTATGGGCAAGTGCCCCCACCGCCGAGAAAATATAGCCGGTGGCAGGCAACGGGAAGTGTAAGAGCAGGCAAAGCGCCAAAAAAGCGGTAATACCGCCGCAAAACGATAAAAAGCCCGCTGTAGCCCCCCGTGTAAGCAGGGCAAAGCCCGCCTTCAGCACCACCAGTGCCAGCGCCTGCCGCTTGCCAAGGTAGAGCAGCGCAAACATTACCACAATGTTGGATAACCCCAGCTTCATGGCAGGCATCAGTCCAAAAAACGGGCTGATCAGCGATTCCATAAAAGAAAGGGCAATGGCAAGGGCAAAAAGCATCCCGGCCCACGCAACGGTGCGCGCTTTGCGGTTTCGCATGGTGTTTCCTCCTTTTGGTATTGTTTTGCCGCCCGGCCCGTTGCCCGCTGGCGGGGGCAATATACGGCAGCTATTAAAATAGTAAGCCGTGGCTTGGCGCTTTGTCAAGAAAGAAAGCACTTCCTGGTTTTTCTTCGCGGTTTCTGCGGGAGGTTGCCCTTGAAAAAGCTTCAAAAATAGTGTATTGTATAAAATGTAACGCACGCAGGCCCCCTGTTGGCCCGCCGCGCTATATTCAAAGCCTTACAATTCCAAAATATAAGGAGAACTTATTTTTATGAAAAAAGTAATTTCCGCTGTCATTACACTCTCGCTTTGTGCCGCATTGCTGGCAGGCTGTGGTAGCACGGCCTCCTCTGCCGCGCCTTCGGCTTCCACCGATGCCGCCAGCAGCGCCCCGGCTTCGTCCTCGGAGGCTGCTTCCTCCGCAGTAAGCACTGCCGATAGCGCCCCGGCCGATTCCGCCGCCACCGATACCGCCGTTTTGGATGCGGCAGCCGCCGCGCTGGAGGCCGTGAACCCCATTGCCAACCCCCGCGCGATTGACGATACCTCCCTGCAATATGACATGAACCTTACCGCCGATAACATTGCCGCCTACAAGGGCAGCGTAACCAACAACCAGGACGATTGCGGCCTGGTGTTTGTTGCACAGGCCAAGGATGGCCAGGCCGATGCCGTGAAAACCGAGCTGGAAGCCTACAAAGAATCTTTGGCGGGCAACACCCTGTATGCCGAATTTGCCGATAAGGTAGCCCAAGCCAAGGATGCCCGTATTTTTGTTAAGGACAATTATGTGGTGATGGTAATTGCCAGCATCGGCGGGCCGGATTATTCTGCCATCGATACCGCCCTTACCAACGCCTTTGCCTAAGCTGCTTCTCTATTTTTAATTTTTATACTGCCCAGGTTTTATAATTCACAGGCCGCTACCGTTTTTTACAGGTAACGGCCTGTTGGGTATCACCGCCCAATTTGCCAAGGAGGTACTGCGTTTTGGTTTTTAACAGTGTAGTTTTTCTGTTCTGCTTTTTGCCGCTGGGGCTGCTGGTGTACTATCTGGCGCCGGGGGGCTTAAAAAACGCGGTGCTCCTGCTCGAAAGCCTACTTTTTTACTGCTGGAGCGATAGCCGCTTTCTGCCCCTGATTGTGGTGTTGGTGGTGGTAAATTACCTGGCCGGGCTGCTGATGGGCAGCTTGCCGCAGGGCCAACCTGCCCGCAAGGCCGTGCTGGCGGTTGCCGTGGTACTTAGTGCGGGGGCGCTGGTGCTGTTTAAATACACCGCCTGGCTGCTGGATACCCTAAGCGGGCTTTCTGGCTTGAATTTAACCGGCCCTGCCATTTTGCGTTTGCTGCCGCTGGGCATCAGCTACTATATTTTCAAGCTGATCAGTTATGTGGCGGATGTTTACACCGGCAAAATCAAGCCGGAGCAAGACTTTATCGCTTTTGGTGCCTATGTGGTGATGTTCCCCCAGCTTCTTGTTGGGCCGATTGTGAAATACCGCGATATTGCCGACCAATTGCATACGGTGCAAAACCGCTGTTCCCTGCCCAAAATCCAGGCCGGGGCCGAAATGTTTGTATTTGGCCTTGCCAAAAAGGTGCTGCTGGCCGATGGTGTGGGTGCACTGTGGCAGGGGGTTATCGGGGTATGGGCCGGCAACAGCCAAACCACCGCGGGGGTGGGGCTGGCCAATGCCTCCACCCCGTTGGCCTGGCTGGGCATCATTGCCTATTCCCTACAGCTCTATTTTGATTTTGCCGGGTATTCGGAGATGAGCAACGGCCTTAGCAAAATGATGGGCTTTGACTGCCCCGCCAACTTTAACCTCCCCTACATCTCGGCCAGCATCACCGAATTTTGGCGGCGTTGGCATATCAGCCTTTCAAGCTGGTTCCGCGATTATATCTATATTCCGCTGGGCGGCAACCGCAAGGGCCTGCCCCGCCAAATTTTGAATATGCTGGCCGTATGGGCCTTAACCGGAGTATGGCATGGCGCAAACTGGAACTTTATCTGCTGGGGGCTATATTATTTTCTGCTCCTCACGCTGGAAAAGGCCTTCCTTTTAAAATACCTGCAAAAGGGGCGCATCTGGCCGCATATTTACACCCTGTTTTTGGTGGTGCTGGGCTGGGGCATCTTCACCGCCAATTCGGCGGGCGCACCCTTGGGGCTGCTGCTTTACAAATTGTTCGTGCCGCAGGGGGGCGTTTCGGCCTTGTATTTCCTGCGCAGTTATGGCGTGGTGCTGGCGGCGGGCATTGTGTGCTCTACCCCCTTGCCCGGCAGGCTGTGGGCCTGGGCCAAGGCGCATACCCCCGTGCGGCTGGCCCTGCTGGGCGGCACCGCCGTGGCATCGGTGGCCTACGTGGTGGCTGCCACCAACTTTGCGCCCCTGTATGCAAACTTTTAAGGAGGTGTGCTGGTTATGAAAAACAACCGCAAAAATGTGCTATTTGCCTACCCGGCGCTCTCCCTTTTGGCGGCGCTGCTGGTTGGATTCTCCCTTTTAAACCTGTTTTGGCCAAAGCGGGCACAGTCTGATTTGGAAAACCGCCGCCTGGCACAACTACCTGCACTATCGGTACAAACCCTGCTGGATGGGAGCTGGGCAACCGGCTTTACCAGCTATATGCAGGACCAAATTGCCCTGCGGGACGGCTGGATTGGCCTGGAAAGCGCGATGAATTCCCTGCTTTTCCAAAAAGCGGAGGAGAGTGACATCTTACTGGGGAAAGACGGCTGGATGTTTACCAAGCAGTTTGGCATATCGGATGCCACCCAAAAGCAGCTTGATAAAAATGTATCGGCAGTAATCACCTTTGCGCAGCGCCACCCCGGGCAGGTCAGCTTTATGCTGGCTCCCTCGGCAAGCGTTATCTACCCCGAAGCCCTGCCCCTTGGGGCCCCCATGGTGGACGAAAACGGTATGCTGGATGATATCTTTGCACAAATTTCGCCCTATGCACAAACCTTTGATTTGCGCGCCACCTTTACCAAAAACAAGGCCGATTACCTCTATTATAAAACCGACCACCACTGGACGACCCACGGCGCCTACCTTGCCTACCAGCAGCTGTGCGCCGCCAAGGGGCTAACCCCCTTTGATACCGCCGCCCACCCCGCGGTGGAGGTACCCGGCTTTTACGGCACCCACTACTCGGCCACACGGCGCTGGAATGTGGTGCCCGATACCATCACCTACTACCCGCTTGAAAACCCCATGACGGTCTACCAGGCAAACGGCGAAACCGATTTTAGCCCCCTTGCAACCGAAACGATGTTGAGCACCGAAAAATTATCCACCCGTGATAAGTACGCCGCCTTTTTGGGCGGCAACAACGGTTATTCGGTGATTGAGGGCAACGGCACCGGGGGTATTTTGGTGGTGAAGGATAGCTACGCCAACTGCTTTGTCCCCTTTTTGACCGAGAATTACGCCAAAATCGGGGTCATTGATTTCCGCAATTTCAGCTACGGGCTGGATGCCATGATGGAATCCGAGGGGTATGACGAGGTGCTGATTCTCTACAATTTCCAAACCTTTATCGCGGATACCAAGGCTTTTAACATCAGCCGCCCCTCCGCAGCAAAATAACAACAAAATCGCAACAAAATCGCAACAAAATGCGCAGAGAATTGCCTCTCTGCGCATTTTTGTTTGTCCATTTTAGTGGGGGTATACCAGCCGTATTTGGGGCTGGTAGCCGGCAAAGCCGCGCTCATCGGCATTTTTGGCCCAGAAGGCAAAGTGGAAAAGGTCGGTTTCGGGGTATTGGCTGCCCTCTAACAGGGTATTTAGGGCATCGGCCAGTTCGGCTTCCAGCACGCGGCGCAGCGCAGCTTCACCGCCACCAAGGTAGCGGGTGATATCCGGCTCCCGCAGCAGCAGGTTGGCAACCACCGCCCGGGGCTGCCCCGCGCCCCCTTCCACCGTATAAAAGCAGCGAACCTCGGCCCGGAAGGCGGCACTATCCCCCGCAAAGGTAAAATCAAACTGCCCGCTTTGGCCACTTAGCACCGCCGCAAGCTGGGCTGCCACAGCGCTTGTGCAATTGTATTGGTAGCCGTGGCCGGGTTCCCCTGCTACAAGCAGGCGGTAGCGCCACCCGTCCGGGTGGTACCAGGGCAGGGCGGCACCGTCGGTTTGGGCAAATAGCTGCTCTACCCCGCTCTGCAAGCCACTTTTTTTCGCCGCTTGGCGGATGGTATCGTATAGTTCCGCCGCGTTTTTTTCCAAATTTTCAGGTGGTTGGGCATCCAGCACCACCACCGCCAGCTCCGCCCCCGGGCTTGCCGCCTGGCGGGCAGCCTGGGCCATCTCCCCCACCTGCTGCCAAGCGGCATTGCCGGGCAGGCAAAGCAAATCGGCCAGGCCATAAAATATTTCGCCGGGCAGTGCCTCCTCCACCCCGCGCAGGGCCTGGGCGGGGGTCAGCGCGGTGGCACTCTCGGTTTTATAGGGGGTATCGGCAGCTTCCGCGCCTGCCTCGGTATTTTGTAGCAGCAGCACGGCGGTGTAGGCTGCCTCCGTTTTGGTAAAAAATATCCCCCGCACAATCTCCCGCTCGGCCAGGGGTTTGGCATCGCATCCGGTGCCGCCAAGCAGCAGCGCAAAAGATAAAATCAGCGTTGCCGCTTTGTTTTTTGCAGCCCGCATTGTACACCTCCTGCCACTAAGATCACCACTGCCAACAGCAGCAGCGCTTCCTCCTGGTACGCTACCAGTACCTCCAGCGAAAATACTTGTAGCAGCGCCGCCAACAGCACCACCGCCACACCATACCCGGCATACGCCCCCAGCGTTGCCGCCGGTGGGCCGGGGCGGCCATAGCAAAACACCAGCCCCCCAATGGCATACAGGTAAAGCGCCAGCTTAACCACCACCGCCACCGTCCATAGCATGAGCTGAACCCATTCCAGCCGGTTGAACACCGATAGCTGCCCGTAGGCTGCGGCGGTATGGGCAGGGTTTTGGATGCTGGGCAGCGCCGCGCCAAACAGCAGCTCAAGCAGCAGGGTGGATGCCACACCGGCCAGCACGCCCCACAGTGGCAGCTTGAAGGGTGGATATTGGTTTTCTTTTTTCTGTTTGCCGTACAGCACTGCGGGCAGCAGGTATTCGGGGTAGAGCCACAGTTGGCTTTGCAGCGCCCCCACATAGCCTGCCGGCCCAAGCGCCGCCCCCTGTAGGTTGGTAATGCGCAACCGCGCCGCCGTGCTGCCCACCAGCAGCAGGCACCCCACCCCAAACAGCGCCAGGGCAATGTTGCCCGTTTGAGCCAGTGCGCCCTCCTGCCGCAGGTAAAGCACCGGCAGCAGCACGGCAAGGCCAATGCCCAACAGGCTGGTGGCCCCCGGGTAGGCATAGCGGTATAAGGCGTTCAGCCGCAAAAGCTGGGTAGCCCCCGCCAAAACCAGCAGCGCGGCAAACAGCAAGCGGAGCCAACGGCAGGCCCCCGCATACCGCCAGGCAGCATACACCGCCCCACACAAGGCCCCCAGCAGCAATACGGCAAGCAGGGCCGTGGCAACGCCAAGGCGGGTCCACACCACCGCCCGCCCGCTTAACAACAAATCCATCAGCAGCCCCAGCAGCAGGATCGGGGTAAGGCACTTGGGGTCATTTTTCATGGCGGCCCACCACATAGCCTTTCTTGGCAAGGTTCGACCAAATGGCCCGCACAAAACCATCCCGCCAGGTAGCGGCGCCAAGCGGTGCCAGCGGGTAAAGATAATCCAGCTCAAAAATGGCGGCACCGCAGGACATTGCCAAAATCACCACGGCACCGCAGGCAAAGCCCGGCACCCCCGCCACCCCCGATAAAATCAAGATGAAGAAGCGAAAAAGAATTGATTGCTCATACAGCGAGGGTACCGCCAGCGTTGCCACCGTGGCGGCAGCCGCCATGGTTAGCACCGGCACGCTCACAA
Source organism: Gemmiger sp. (assembly GCA_028710135.1). Classification (GTDB taxonomy): domain Bacteria; phylum Bacillota; class Clostridia; order Oscillospirales; family Ruminococcaceae; genus Gemmiger. Next base: position 6,308 of record JAQUSS010000050.1, read on the forward strand.
TGCCGGCGCTGACCGCCGTTTCCCCAATAATCAACGCCCCCACCAGGCTGACGGTGTTGCCGATGGAGCGCGGGGCGCGCAAACCCGCCTCCCGCACAATTTCAAGCAACAAGGTTAGGCCCAGCATTTCCAGCAGCAGGGGCAAGGGGGTTTCGGCCTCGGCCCGGGCCAGCTTGGCCAGCAGGCTGACCGGGATCATTTCGGGCGCAAAGCCCACCGCCACCAGGTAGAGCCCCGGCCCAAACACCGAGAGAAAAAACGCCAGGTATTTTAAAATTCGTATCCCACCGGAAAATACCGCGCCGGAGGAATAATCGTCCAGTGTTTCAAAATGCTCGCTGAAAAAACTGGGAACCACCATCGCAAAGGGGCTGCCCGCCACCAGCACCACCAGCTTTCCCTCGCACAGGCGTGCGCAGGCGGTGGCCGGGCGCTCGGTATAAGCAGCAGCCGGGAAAAGGTTGAGCTTATCTTGTTTTAAAAAGGAGGCAAAATAGGCGCTATCCAGCAGCACCGGTATCTCAATTTTTGCAAGCTCGGCACGCAGCCGTGCCACCATCTTGGGGGATGCCAGGGCTTTATCGTAGCAAATACAATACTCGGTTTTGGCGCGGCTGTTTGCGGTGGTAATTTCGGCCACCAGGGTGCCACTGCGGAACTGGCGGCGCAGCAGCGAAACATTGTTGCGCAGCAGCTCGGTAAAAGCCTCCTGCGAGCCACGGATGTTCCCCTCGCTGTTGGGGGTGGAAACCGAGCGCTGGGGCATTTCCTGGGTGGAGAAGGCCACGCCGCCCGGGCAGCCATCAATCAGCAACACCGACATCCCAACCGATAGCTTTTCAATCAGCGCCGTTTTGGTTTCCAGCGGTTTACTCTCCAGCGGTACAATGCTCTGGCATAATAAGCGCTGGCGCAGCGCCGGGCCATCTGCCACCGGGGTTTCCACCTCCCGGGTGATGGCATCCAGCGCCATCACCCACAGCTTTTCGGGGGAGGATATCCCTGTAAACAGCACAATGGCACAGCGCACCCCGCCAAGGTCGGCCGGCTTCACATAAAAATCGGAGGAATCTCCAAAAATTTCTTGCAGCAGTGCCAGCGTCTGCCCGAGGGCAAGGGGTAAGGTATCGCTGTTTTTTGTTTCTTCTTGTGGCATAGTCTATCTCCCTTCTGCCAAAGCTATAGCCGTGCTTAAAAATATCCAGCCCGGTTTGTGGCTCGCTTTGTAATCCGTGTTGCGGCCCGATTCGCCCCCTGGCGTATTGCCGCCTTTTCATTGCCGGGCATGGGCCCCGCCCGGCCCCCTTTGCCGGGTGTACAGCGTGCTTGCTTTTTGTTTTGCACTGTTTTTCCGTGTCGCTATAGTCTTGGCCAACAGGCTAAAAAATATGAGGGAGGTAACAAATTTGCTTTCAACCATCGTTCGCACCCTGCTTGTTTACGCCGCCGTAACCACGGCCATGCGGCTGATGGGCAAGCGCCAATTGGGGGAGCTGCAACCCGCCGAACTGGTTACTACCTTTTTAATCTCCAATGTGGCCTCCATCTGCATTGAGGAACCCGAGCTGCCCTTGCTTTCCAGCATGGTGCCCATCCTGTTGATTGCGGCGCTGGAAATTTTAAGCTCCACCGCCGCCTGGTATTGCCCCGGCTATTCGCGCTTATTATTCGGCAAACCGGTAACGGTGATACGTGACGGCAAGGTTGACCAGCAAGCACTATCCGAACTGCGGATAACCTCGGTAGATTTGATGGAAGCGCTGCGCGGGAAGGAGATTTTCACCCCGGCGGATGTTGCCTGGGGGGTGATCGAAACCAACGGCTCTTTAAGCGTTGCCGCAAAGCCCACCGCGGGCGCGCCCCCACCTATGCTGCCCCTGCTGGTGGAGGGGCACCTCTACGCCGACAACCTGGCCGCGCTTTGCCTAGATATGCCCTGGCTTGAAAAAGAGCTGAAAAAGCAGGGGTTAACCCTGCAATCCACCCTGATTTTTTTGTGTAACGGGCAGAGCAGCCTGGTGATACGGCGGCAAGCCGCCACCCATAAAGTCAAAAAATAAACGCAAAAAAGCCACCCGGCGGTGTGGCCGGGTGGCTAAAAAGCAAATATGCAAAAATGCCAAAGGAGAAGTACGTGAAACGAAATTACTATGCCCTTGCCCTATTGGTGCTACTGGGCATTACCGTTGCAGGCACACAGGTGTATGTTAGCGGGGCGCTGAAAAGCTTTCGCCAGGATGTTACCACCGCCTACTGCTATGCACAATCGGGCGATTACCCGGCGGCAAAAACGCTGCTGTATGAAATCAGCGCCAAAGCAAAGGCACAGGGGCCCTGGCTTTCGCTTTTTGTGCGGCGCAGCCTGCTGGATAAAGCCGGGGAAACCCTGGCTACCCTGCCCTACTATGCCCAGGCGGACAATGCCGCGGATCTATCGGTTGAAATTTTCCGCGCATACGCCCAGCTTACCCAGATTGAGCAATCATTTATCGCCGTTTTTTGAGCGGGTATCCAGCATATCCTTCAGTTCTGTCATAAAGGTATTCACATCGCTGAACTGCCGGTAAACCGAAGCAAAGCGCACATAGGCAACATCATCCAGGTTTTTCAGCTCCTGCATGGCAAGGTCCCCAATATACATCGAGGAAACCTCGCGGTCGTAGGAGTTCAGCAGGTTTTGCTCAATATTGCCCACGGCGGCATCCAACTGCTGGTAGCTAACCGGGCGCTTTTCGCAGGCGCGCAGCATACCGTTCAGCAGCTTTTGGCGGTCAAAAACCTCGCGCGAATGGTCTTTTTTCACCACCATCAGGGGCACTGTTTCAATAATTTCATAGGTGGTAAAGCGCTTTTTGCAGGTAAGGCACTCCCGCCGGCGGCGAATTTTCTCATCGTCCTCCGTTGGGCGTGAATCAATGACCTTGGATTCTACTTCTCCGCAATAGGGGCATTTCATATCGGTTTCCTCCCGTTTATGGCAAGTCTGTCTTACAAAAAATCAGGCACGTTTGGCTGCCGGCTTGGCTTTTGCCTTGCCGCTACCGTGATGCTCCTGCCAATCTACCCATAGCTGGGTAGCAATGCAGATGGTGCTGTATACACCGCTGACCATACCAAACATCAACGGCATGGCAAAGGTGTAGATGCTTTCGAGCTTATAAACAGCTGCCACCACGCAAACGACCCCCAGCGCCAGGCAGGTGGTAACGGTCGTCATCAGCGAACGGGAGAAGCTTTGGTTGATGGAAAGGTTGACAAGCTGGGCGATAGGCATCTTTTTGCCATAAAGGCTGGTGTTTTCGCGCACACGGTCGTAAATAACAACGGTATCGTTGATGGAATAGCCCAAAATTGTCAGCATGGCCGCAATAAAGTTGCCGTTGAGCGGAATGCGGAATACCACAAAAACGCCAAACACCACAAACATATCATGCAGCAGTGCCACCACCGCCATAGCGCCGGCAGGCCAGCCGCCAATTTTGCGGAAGCGGATGGCCACATAAACGAGAATCAGCAGGCAGGCCGCCGCAACGGCAACCAAGCTTTTGATAAAAAACTCTCGGCCGATGGTGGGGTTCACGTTGCTAACGCTGTTTTGGGTAAAGGCATTATCCGGGTAGGCGCTGTTTAGGGTGGTCAACAGGCCGTCCAGTTGCTCGGTAGAAAGGGTTTCGGTGCCGGGCAGGGTGATGGTTAGGGTTTGGTTGCCCGCAATATCGGTGCCGGTTTGGAAGGTTAAGTTGCGCTGGCCCACGCTATCCTTCACGGTGGTTTGCACCGCGTCCAAACTTACCTCGCCCTGGTAGCCCAAGGTCAGCATAGCGCCGCCCTTGAACTCTACATCCATGGATACGCCAAAAATTGCCGCATAGATTAAAACAAATGCAATAAGGCAGCAGGAAAAAATATAATATTTTTTGCGGTTGCCCACAAAGTTAATGTTAGGCGTTTTCATGTTTTTTCTCACCTCCGTAAAGCCAAGGGTTGCGCAGGGCCTTGATGCGGGACGCGCCGCGAAGCATAACGCGCGTTGCCCATACACCAAACACGAAGTTGAGCAGAACACCCGTCAGCAACGTAAAGCCGAAGGAGTAGATTGACCCGGCGGTGGAGGGGCCAAACCAATAGAAGATTGGTTTAAACACCGTTGCCCACAAGCCATCGGTCGGGCCAAAGGCCCCCATCAGGATGGCCGCCACAATCACCACGGTAACGTTGCCGTCAATGATGGGGGCAAGCCCCATCTTAAAGCCGCTGGCAAGTGCGCCATCCAGCGTTTTGCCTTTGGCAACTTCCTCTTTCACGCGCTCGGCGGTGATAACATTGGCATCAACGCCCATGCCGATGCCCAGGATGATACCGGCAATACCCGGCAGCGTCAGGGTGGAGCCCGGGAAAATTGTCAGGTAGCCCGAAACAATGGCCAACGTAGCGCAGGCCTGCCCCAAAAGGGAAATGACCGCAATGGTACCCGGCAGGCGGTAGCGGGCAATCATCAACAGGGCCACCAGTGCAAAGGCAATCAGCCCTGCCATCACCATCACATCCAGGCTTTTTGCGCCAAGGGTGGGGCTGATGGTGGAAAAGCTTTCCGCCGAGAGGGCAAAGGGCAGCGCACCGGAGTTAATTTGGTTGGAAAGGGTGGTAACCTCATCCAACGTAAAATTGCCCTCGATGATGGCGTTGCCGTCGGTGATGGCCGACTTCACACTGGCCACGCTGACGCTTTTGTCGTCGAGCCAGATGCTGATGGTGCCATTGCCCGCAAGCTCGGTGGTGGCATCGGCAAACGCCTTTGCACCCGCCGCGCTAAACTTTAGCTGCACCACATACCCGTTGGTTTCGTCGTAGCCGGGGGTGGCGGAGGTTACATCCTCGCCCGAAAGAATTTCTTCTCCCGTCACATCGGACCCCTTGCGGAATACCATCTTGGCCGTTGTGCCAATTTCATCAATGGCGGTCTGGGGGTTGAAATCCGTTTCACCGCTTTTCCAGGGGAAGCGAACGATAATGCGGTCTTTGTTATAGTCCACATAATCCTCGTAATCGGTGATGCCCAAACCAACTAGGCGATCCTCGATAACCGTTTTCGCGGCATCCATCTGCTCGGATGTGGCATCGTATGCATCGGCGGGCATAAACGTTACGTCCACGCCGCCACGGATATCGATGCCGAAACGGATGTCTGCCGCGCCCTTGATGTAAACGTTTTTGGTATCGCCATATTGATAGCTAACACCAAATAACGCCGTTACCGCAAAGGCAACAATCAGGACGAGCATGACAATAAATTGCCAGGGCTTACCTCTTTTGCTCATTAGGTACCTCCAAAATTTGCCCGCATACACCCTTGCGGGCTACTATTTACACGCTCTTATTCAGCAAGCAGCTTTTCCACCGTGGCAAGCCGCACACAAATACTGAGCAGTAAAGACGCTTTTTTGACCTCCTCCAGGCTGGGGTAGGTCGGGGCGATCCGCAAATGCGAATCCTCTGGGTCTTTGCCAAGGGGGTAAGATGCACCCGCCCCCGTTAGCACAAGGCCTGCCGCCTTGCACAGCCCGGCAACGCGCTTGGCGCAACCCGGCTGCACATACAGGCTAAGGAAATACCCGCCCTTGGGGTCCGTCCAGGTGGCAATGGGGCCACAGGGGGTCATCTCGGCGGCAAAAATTGCTTTAACCGCCGCGAATTTTGGCTCCAAAATGGCGCGGTGCTTGCGCATATGGGCCAACACGCCCGCCTTATTTTTCAAGAAATGTACATGGCGCAGTTGGTTCATTTTATCGTAGCTGATAATCATGGGCAGCAGCCGGCTTGCGATATAATCCATGTTTGCCTTGCTGGCAGCCATGGCCGCTACCCCCGCCCCCGGGAAGGTAATTTTGCTGGTAGAGCAGAACATCAGCGCACGGTCCGGGTGGCCGGCTGCTTTGCAGGCGGCCAGCAGGTTTGCCGTTTCAATTTCATCATCCGTCAGGTGATGCACCAGGTAGGCTTCATCCCAAAAGATTCTGAAATCGGGCGCGGCTGTTTCCATCACGGCAAAGCGGTGGATGGTTTCATCGCTGTAAACATATCCATCGGGGTTGGTATACTGCGGCACACACCAGATGCCCTTGATGGCGGCATCCTCCTTGACAAGCTTTTCCACCATGTCCATATCGGGGCCTTCGGGCGTCATGGGGATGCTAATCATCTCAATGCCGTATTCCTCGGTAATGCGGAAATGCCGGTCGTACCCGGGAACCGGGCACAAAAACTTGACAACCGGTTCCGCCCGCCAGGGCCGGGGCGAATCGTGGAAGCCAAACACATACCCCATGTTGACAAGCAGGTACATCACCTGCAAGCTGGAGTTGCCCGCCACAAAGGTTTCCTCCGGGGTAGCGCCCAGCAGCTCGGCAAACAGGGTTCTTGCCTCGGGCAAACCCTCCAGCAAGCCGTAGTTGCGCGCGTCGGAGCCATCGGCCGCCGTATAGTTGCGGTCCTCGTTGACCATATCCATCGTCAAATCGAGT
>JAQUSS010000050.1:12838-17671 GCA_028710135.1 Gemmiger sp.
TCGAGTTGCTCGGGGCAGGGCTTGCCGCGCGCCATGTTCAGCTTAAGGTTCATGGCCTGGTAGCCTGCGTAGGCCTTTTCCAGCGCGGCCTTTTCCGCCAGCAGCGCTGAGCGGGACAGCTTGAAATAATCCTCCATTACTCTTTCCCCCATTTATGTCTGTCCGTATCACCAAATCCTGTAGGCACCCTCTATTGCGCATACAGTTTCAGACGTACACTAAATTATAAACGATTCCACAAAAAGTTACAAGCGCTTTTGTAACTTTTTTTGCCGTTTCTTGGGCATTTCTTTGCCATAAGGCGCTTTTTCCCGCTTAAAAAGCAAAACAAAGCAGGGCCCCCCGGCGCAAATGCTTGCACATTGAACACCGAAAAGCCCTGCCCCGTTTACAACAAACTGCCCAAAAACAAAGCCTTTGCCAAGGCCGCGTATCGCTTTGTTTTTGGGCAATTTTATAATGCCGCTGACCGGGATTGAACCGGTACAGTGTTTCCACCGAGGGATTTTAAGTCCCTTGCGTCTGCCAATTCCGCCACAGCGGCTTATTTTTAAGTGGCACCAAAAGTAGCCGCGCCCCCGGCGCGCAAAAAAATGCGGTTTACCTTGCCAAACCGCTTTGCTACCTGCTTTTGGCTTGCTTGCAGGTACTTATTTTACATCACACGGGGCCGGTTGTCAATCATCTTGCCTGTTTTTATCGTTTTCGTGTTGAAACAAAGCGGGCATCGGTGGTATACTGTAGCGTATGCAAAACCAATGGAACTGGCTGATTTCTGCTAATTTCTATAGAATAGGAGGCACGGTGATGGCGATGCAGCGATCCGGCGCAACAAACAAGCAATCGCCCCGCCCTGCCACCCTTTTTTTGGTGGGCGGGCTGCTGGGGCTGGTTGCCTTTTTGCTGGTGTATGGCATCCTGCCGCTGGATGTTACAAACGATGCTTTCTGCCGGGGCGGCTATATAGAAAAGGACATCCAGCAGCACTATGCGGGTTGGCTGTTTTACCGGCAAAGCGCGCTTTCCTTCCCACTTGGGGTTGCCCAAGGCATCAACGCCCCCGCAGGCTTAAGCGTTGCCTACACCGATTCTATCCCCCTGGTGGCCGCGGTGCTTCGCCTACTTTCCCCCCTGCTGCCGGGCACCTTCCAGTATTTTGGGTGGTTTACCCTGGTTTGCTTTTTTTTGCAGGGCGGTTTTGGTGCGCTGCTCCTCAGCCTTTTTACAAAAGGGATAGCGGCCCCCCTGCTTGGCGATGTTTTGTTGGTTGCCAGCCCCATTTTGTGGGAGCGGGCCTTCCGCCATACCTCGCTGGGGGCGCAGTTTTTGGTGCTGGGGGTGCTGTACTACTATTTCCGCGCCGGGCGGGAGGGGCGCTACGCCTACCCGGGCCTATTTTTGCTGAACGTGCTGGCCATTGGGATACACCCCTACTTTTTGCCCATGACCTTTGCCGTTACCCTGGCCCTTTTGGTGCGCCATGCGCTGCGGCAGCGGCGCTGGCGGGGGCCGCTGGTGTTTCTTGTGGGCAACCTGGGGGCCACGGCGGCCCTTGGCGGGGTGCTGGGCCTGTTTTGGGGCAAGGCCGGCGGCGGCAGTGAGGCATTATACGGCTATTTTTCCTTAAACCTAAACGCACTGTGGAACCCGGTTGGGGTAGGCAATGTTTTGTGGAGCCGGGTGCTGCCTGCCCAAAACCAAGTGGGCGGAAACTACGATGCCTTCGCCTACCTGGGCCTTGGGGTGTTGGTGGCACTGGCGGGCATCGCCTTGTACACGTTGCTGTGGCGGCGGCGGGCGGCAGCCCGGCTGCTGGCAAGCCACCTGCCGCTATGCGTGGTCTGCCTTATTTTAACGGTATTTGCGGTGACAAACACCGTTACCGCAAACGGCGCCACCTTATTTTCTCTGCCGCTGCCGGGGTGGCTGGTAAAGCTTTGCTCGGTATTTCGCTCTAGCGGGCGGATGATTTGGCCGGTTTATTACCTGCTGGTTTTAATTGCCATTGTGGGTTGCTTCCGCCTTGCAGGGCGGGCCAAGTGGCGGTGGGCCGGAATTGCGGCGCTAGGCATTTTGGCCGCCGCCCAGCTATGGGATGTTTCGCCCGGGCTGGTGCAGCGCCGCGCCGCCATGAAGGCCGCCTATGCCGCCCCCGCCTACCCCACCGCCCTAACCAGCAGCTTTTGGGCGGCGGCTGCCGGGCAGTACACCCACCTGCAAAGCGTTGCAGGCCCCCAGCGGGATGCACTGCACCTGGCCCTTTATGCTGCCGATTCTGGCATGACCACCAACGACCCCTTTGCCGCCCGGTACGATAGCGAGGCGCTTGCCGCCGCCGAGGATACCACCCTGGCCGAGCTGCAAAGCGGGGTGCTGCATAGCGATACCCTTTATGTTTTTTACGATGAGGGAGATTTTTTGCAGGCCGTGGAAGCGGTGAAGGCCGATGCGTGGTGTGGGCATATCCGGGCGGATAGCGGCGAGGATACCGCGGCAGAAGGTTGGTATGTGATTGCCCCCGGCCTTGCTGGCTACACACCGGATGCCCTTGCCACCCCCTATGATGATGCCTACCCCCTGCGCCTGGCCAATTATACCGACCAATTGTGGAACCGCGGAGTGCTGGACAGCGATAAAAAAACCGTTTGCTTTAAAGATTCGCCCTTTGCGCGCACCCGCCTGGCGGATGCCACCGCCCTTGTGGCGGATGGAAAACGCTACGCCATTACCAAATTTGACGACCACGACCCCGGGTGGCTGATGCTCACCCTCGATATTGACGATGCCACAATTTTGTGGGACAAAGAACTGGAGATGATAAAACCATGAAGGAACTGCGTGTAAAAAGCCTATTGCCGGTGCGGCTGGACAAATACCTGCTACAGGAATACCCGGCCCTGGGGCTGGGGCGGCTAAACAAGGCCCTGCGGGAAAACAAAATTAAACTGAACGGCAAAAAGCAGCCGCTTTCCACCCGTGTGCAAAACGGGGATGTTGTTCGGCTCTATTTGTTGGACGAGCAGCTGGGCGTTCTTGCGCCAGGCGGCCCTGCCTACCTGGCGGCCCGCGCCCCCGCCGAAATTTTGTATGAGGATGAAGCCCTGCTGGTGGCCAACAAGCCCGCCGGCATCCCGGTGGATGGCGATGGCATCGATAACGCCGATACCCTGGAGAACCGCATCCTTCGCAAGCTGCACGAGGATGGGCGGCTGAACCCCGAAGCCCTGCCCCGCCTTTGCCACCGGCTGGATACCGGCACCAGCGGGCTGGTGCTGGCTGCCAAAACCGCCGAGGCCGAAGCATTTTTAACAGAGCTTATCAAGGAGCATGAGCTTAAAAAGAAGTACCTTTGCGTCACCTTTGGCCGCCCGGTGCCCCCGGCGGCCACCCTACAAGGCTTTTTGCTGAAGGATGCCGCCCACGGCATTGTAAAGGTGATTAACGAGCCAAAGCCGGGTGCCAAGGAGATTATTACCGCCTATGATACCGTAGCCGTAAGCGGGCGGCTGGCGCTTTTGCGGGTAGAGCTGGTAACCGGGCGCACCCACCAGATACGCGCCCACCTTGCCAGCATCGGCTGTCCCATTTTGGGGGATTCAAAATACGGCAACAACGCCGCCAACCGAGAGCTGCGGCTAAAATACCAGGCCCTGTGCGCTTGGGAGCTTACCTTTCCCCGCAACATCCCCGACCCTGCCTTTGCGTATTTGAGCGGCAAGGTTTTCCACGCGCCAAAGCCTTGGTACTACCCGCAAATTTTGGATGGGACATTAAAATAAAAATAAAAACAAACAAATAACCAAATAAGCCAACGCAGAAAAGCGGAGGAGCTTCTCTATCAACGAGAAACTTCTCCGCTTTTTGTTGTATTGTTTTATGGGTGCTTACCCCGGCTCCCCCGCCTGCGGGGGGCTTACCTGGGCGGATAGTTGGTCGTAGGTATATAGGGTATTTAAAACCTGCAAAAGCTCTTTTTTGCTCAAGCGCGGCGGCAGGCCAAGTGCCTGCAAAAATTGCCGCCGCTTTTCGGCACAATCGGGGCGGCCACTCAGCCCCCAGGTGTAAAGGTCGCTATACAAAATGGGGCGGGCAACCGGCTTGGTATCGGCCTGTGGGACCGATGCCAGGGCGGTTTGCAGCCCTTGCACAATCCGATCCCCCGGCACCCCTTCCACCCCCAGCAGCCCCTCCTTGCCGGGGGCATCCTTGCGGCGTTCCTTGCCGGGCAGGGCCGGCACATAGGCTTGCAGCACATAGGCCGCCCCCACCAACCCCGTGACAAAATGGCGGATTTGAAAGCCCGCCGCATCGGAATCGGTGAGTATAATCAGCCCTTGGGCACGGGCCACCCGCTTGAGCATGGCCTGCATGGCCTTATTTTTGTAGATTGCAAAGCCATCGGTGGTTAAAATGGTAGCCTCCACCAGGCCCGCGAGCCTGGCGGCATCGTATTTTCCCTCCACCAAAATGGCCTGGGTCACCGTCTGCTTCATGCCCGCCTCCCGGCGGCGGCAAGCTCGCACAGCGCCTTTTGCAGCAGCAGTTCGGCATCCAGGCGGCTGCTTTTCAAATCCAAATCCAGCTTTTGGAGGATTTTCATGCTGGCATCCATCCGGGGGCGGTCAAACCGGGCGGCGGTTGTTTCGGCATTGCCCAGCCGGTAGTTCCAGCGCCCGGTATAGCCAAACGCCTTGGCCGCATCGGCAGCGGCGCGGTGGCTTTTTTTGGTGATAAACATCCGGTAAACATCCAGATAATTGTTGATGAGTGCCCCCGCAATCAAGATGGGGTCGTTTTGCAGCGCAAGCAGCACCGCCAGCTTGGCAAGGGCCT
>JAQUSS010000051.1 GCA_028710135.1 Gemmiger sp.
GGCAAAATGGGGGTGATCAGCCCGGTAAGCAGCAGGGTGGCAATGGCCCCCACTGGCTCCACCACGCCCGATAAAAACCCATACCGGAAGGCCTTGCGCTTGGATAAGCCCGAGCTTACCAGCGGCATCGAGATAATGGCCCCCTCAGGGAAATTTTGGATGGCAATGCCCAGCGCCAGCGCAAAGGCGCTTGCCACGGTAATGCTGCCCCCCTGTAGCATGGCGGCCAGCACCACGCCCACGGCCATCCCCTCGGGGATGTTGTGCAGGGTAACGGCCAGCACCAGCATCAGAGATTTGCCCAGCCCGCAGGGGCGGCCCTCCGGCTGGGTAGAATCGAGGTGCAGGTGGGGGATTATGGTATCCAGCAGCAGCAAAAAGCCGATGCCCGCCAAAAAGCCCACCAACGCGGGCAGCCAGCCGGGGCCGCCTGCTTCCTCCGCCATCTCAATGGCGGGTATCAGCAGCGACCATACCGAGGCCGCAATCATCACGCCCGCGGCAAAGCCAAGCAGCGCCTTTTGCAGGGCGGGCTTCATCTCGCCCTTCATAAAAAACACCATGGCCGCGCCCAGGCTCGTGCCAATAAAGGGGATCAGCACCCCAATCAAAACATTGCTATAATCGCCCATACGCTATTGTTACGCTCCATTCCTAAAAATAAAAGTGGTGGGGCAGGGCCTTGGCAAAGGGCCTGCCGTATGTGTTTTAGATGCGCGATACGCGCCCGCCGTAAACCCCTGCGGGCTGCCCCCTAGGCCAAAACGGCAAAGGGGGGCTGCTGTGCAGCAGCCCCCCAAACGCCAAATTACACCATGGTTGCGCCATCCACCGAGATTACGGCGCCGGTTACATAGCTGGCAAGGTCGCTTGCCAGGAACAAAAAGACGTTGGCAACCTCCTGCGGTTCGCCCACGCGGCCCAGGGGGATGGGGGCCACAACCCGCTTTAGCATATCTTCCGGCAGGGCGGCAACCATATCGGTGCGGGTTACGCCGGGGGCAACGGCGTTCACCCGGATGCCATCGCGGCCAAGCTCCCGCGCCAGGCTTTTGGTCAGCCCGTTCACGGCAAATTTCGAGGCCGGGTACCCCACGCCCGCGGTTTGGCCGTACAGGCTAACCATTGAGCTGGTGTTCAAAATTACGCCCTCGCCCTGCTCCTTCATGATGGGGGCCACGGCGCGGCAGCCGTTAAAAACGGCATCCACGTTCAGGGACATAATGTTTTTAAAGGCTTCGGGGTCATACTGATAAAGCGGTTCCCGCGCCGAGATACCGGCGTTGTTCACCAAAATATCCACCCGGCCAAACTGGGTGCGCACTTGGTTGATGGCGGCCTCCACGGCGGCATAATCGGTCAAATCGGGGCAAAGGCCCACCACCGGCCAATCGGCATTTTCGGTTTTCAGCTTGGCCAGGGCCTTATCCACCGTTTCCTGGCGGGAGCCAAACAGGGCAACCGTCGCCCCATTTTTCAAAAAAGTTTCGACCGTAGCGTACCCAATACCCCGGGTACCGCCGGTCACGATGGCAACTTTACCTTGCAGCATAGCGTTTCTCCTTCTTTTAAGTGCAGTGTCTGTTCAGCCAACGGCTGTCGGTAGCTTTAGTATAGCAGACTCCACAAGAAAAAACGCGTTGCCCGGGCAACATTTTGTTTAAGTATCCAACCGCGGCGCCGGTGCTGTGCCCAGGCGGGCATCCAGCCAGCCCTGCATATGGGCGCGCATGGCCGCAAAAGCGTGGCGGGTGGCGGGGTTATCGCTCTCAAAATGTAGCAGGGTGTTCAGGTAGCCCTGCGCCAGGGCAATGCGCAGGCTTTCGGGGTACACCAGCTCGTACACCAGCGAGATATGCCCCACCGCGTTATCCACGGGGGTCTGCTTTAAAGCGCGGGGGATGGCGTGATTCTCGTAAAAATTTTCCAGCACCGCCTCGCTTACCGGGCAGGAGCGGAGCGCCGCGGTGGAAACATTATAAATATCCTCCATCGGCACCTCCACATTTACCTTTAAAATGTCAATTTTATCGGCATCCCGCAGCAGGTTGCAAAAGCGGGCGGTGCGGCTATCCAACCCGGCGGGCAGGCGGTAGCTGCTGTGGGTGGCAACGGCGGTGCGCAGCAGCGCATCCTCGGCGGTATCCGCCACATAGGCGCGTATCTGGCCCTGCGCAAACAAAACCTCGGCGCTGCAAGCGGCATGGTCAATGGATAGTGCATCGTTAAAGGTGCCGTAGCGGCGCAGCTGCTCAAACCGGCCAACATCGTGCAGCAGCCCGCACAGCCAGGCAAGGGCAATTTCCTCCTCGGGCAGGGGGCCACCCTCACACGGGGTAAGGCTGCGGGCAATTTGCTCGCACAAAGCGGCCACGCGGTAGGTATGTTCGATTTTTAGCCGCACCTTGGCATCGCCGGGGTTGGCATCGCTGTAGGGGCGCACATAGGCGGCAAAGGCATTTTCGGCCCGTTTACGGTCAATGGTCATGGTTGCATCTCCCTTTCTACCCGGTATTATACCATGCTTTGCGGGGCTGTGCCCAAAAAAATATTGCCACCACCGGCGGGATATGCTACGATAAATCCGTATCTTTTTTGCAGTAGAGGGCAAAACGGGTAGAGAAACGATAGGGGGAAGTATGGAATGTCTTTGGCAGTTTTGATGGGCCAAATTCTGGTTATTTTTTTGGAGATTGGCGTTGGGTTTGCCGCCGCAAAGGCCGGGGTGCTGGGGCCGGGGGCGGGCAAAACCCTTTCCGGGGTGATTATGTCGGTCACCCTGCCCTGCACCCTGCTGGCAAGCACCAACCTGCCCGCCGGGGGCGATACCATTTTGCGGATGGTGAAGGCGGCGCTGCTGCTGGAAATTTTTTTTGTGCTCAGTGCCGTTGCCTGCCTGTGGGTGGCCCGCCGCCTGGGCTGCACGCCGGGGCAAAAGGCCGTGCTGGTTACCTTAACGGTGCTGCCCAACAGCACCTTTATTGGCCTGCCGCTGGCCAGCGCCATTTTGGGGCCGGAAACCGGGATGCTGTATGTGGCGGCCGGGATGGTGGCCTTTAATTTGTTCTTTTTTACCTACGCCACCCAGCTGTTTCAGCCCGGGCAAAAGCCCGCGCTGAAAAGCTTTATCACCCCGGCCAACCTTGCCACCGTTGCCATGGTGGTAATGCTGCTGTTGGGGCTGCATTTGGCGGGGCCGCTGCAAAGCTTTGTGGCGGATGTGGGGGGCTGCACCACCCCCCTGGCCCTGATGGTGGTGGGGGCCATGCTGGCCGAGAGCGATTTGGCCGCCCTGTTTAAAACGCCGCTTTTGTACGGCATGACCCTGTTGCGCTGCGTGGTGTTCCCCCTGGGGCTGATGCTGGTGCTGCACCTTGCCGGGGTGGAGGATGGCCTGGCAATGGGTGTGGTTATTTTGGCGGCCTGCCCCTGTGGCTCGCTGGGGGCGGTGCTTGCCAAGCAGCAGGAGCTGGAGGCAGAGCTTGCCAGCCAGGCCGTTGCACAGTCTACCCTGGCCTCGGCCATCACCATACCGGTGTTGCTGATGGGGGCAGGGGTGCTGTTTGGCATTTGATTTTTGATGAATAATAAGGTACAATACGATGTATATGCGGGCTTTTGCACCGCAGGAAGGATAGAACCATGGCCAAACTGAGTGCATCAATCCTGGCGGCAGATTTTTCGGCCTTGGGCACAGCCTGTGCCCAGGTGCTGGGTGCCGGGTGCGATATGCTGCATATTGATGTGATGGATGGGCATTTTGTGCCCAACATCAGCTACGGCGCGCCGGTGTTGCAATCCCTGCACAGGGCATTGCCCCGCGCCTACTACGATGTACACCTGATGATTAGCGACCCGGCCCGCTACCTGGAAGATTTTGCCCGCGCCGGGGCCGATAGCATCACCTTCCACCCCGAAGCGGTGGCCGACCCCGCCGCCCTGCTGGATGCCATTGAGGCGGTGGGCTGCCGCGCCGGGATGAGCATTAAGCCCGCCACCCCGGTGGAGGTGCTGCTGCCCTACCTGAACCGCCTTTCCATCGCGTTGGTGATGAGTGTGGAGCCGGGCTTTGGCGGGCAAAAATTTATGCCCCAAGCCCTTGAAAAAATTAAAACCCTGCGCGCCGCGCGGGATGCTGGGGGCTTTGCCACCGAGATTGAGGTGGATGGCGGCATTGCCCTGGCAAGCGGCACGGCGGCGGCCTGCGTGCAGGCCGGGGCCACCCTGCTGGTGGCGGGCAGCGCCGTGTTTGCCGCGCCCGACCCTGCCGCTGCCGTGGCGGGGCTGCGGGCGCTGTAAGCCCGGGGCACAAATACGCCCGGGGCATAAAAACGCCCAGAATCCGGGTGTGGCGCCCGGCCCCCCGGCATACGGGTGGCGGCCGCCACCCTTGCCGCTGCTTTTCTTTCGGCTGATAATATAAAGGAGATGCCATGCCAAACCCATCGAACATAAAACGGATACGGTTCGATAAAAACGAGCGGAGCGCCAATTTTGGTTTTTACACCGATATGCTTTGGTGCTGTGTGCCGCTGCTTACCATCAGTTGCTTTTACTATGGTATGCGCCCGGCGCTGCTTGCCCTTACGGCGGTGGTGGTTGCCTACCTGTGCGATTGTATCATCACCCCGCTGCATGGCGATGGCTACCGCTCTCACGAGCCATCCAGCGAATGCTTTGCCCTGTTGATTGTGATGATGCTGCCCGCCACCACCCGCTATTCGATTGTGGTTACGGCGGTGATTGTGGCCGTGCTTGCCAAGGAAGCGTTTGGCTGCGAGGGACACTACCCCTTCCACCCCACCGCGGTGGGCGTGGTGGTGGTGGGCGTTTGCTGGCCGCAGGAGGTTTTTTTGTACCCCGCGCCCGGCACCGTGCTGCCCCTGTGGGATTGTAGCGATGTGCCCCTGGTGGAAAGTATGAACGTTGCCATCAAAAGTGGCGGCCTGCCCACCGCCAGCACCCTAAACCTGATTACCGGCAACGTGGCCGGGCCGCTGGGGGCGGTGGCCAGCCTGGTGCTATGCACCTGCGGGCTGTTTTTGCTGGTGCGGGGGCACCTGCATCTTTCCACCGTGTTGCCCTTTTTGCTGCTTTGCGGGCTGCTGCCCTGGCTGTACCCCCAGCTGAACGAGCTGCCCCTGTTCAGCCTGCCCTGGACCTATGTGCGCCAGCGCATCTACCTTGAAAAATATATGCTACTCTCGGGCGCGGTGCTGTTTGGCGGCATATTTTTGGCGTGTGAGCCGGTTACCCAGCCAAACCGCACCAGCAGCCGGATTGTGTACGGGGCGGCACTGGGGCTGGCCACCGTCATTTTCCGCTATTTTGGCGAGTACGAAACGGGCATCTGCTTTGCGCTGCTGATGGTAAACGCCATCCCCGAATGGCTGGACCGCGTTGCCCGCCGCACCGAGCGGGTACGCTTTATGAAGAAGGAGGAGAAACGGCTTGCAAAACGGATCAAACAAGAATAAGCCACGCCGGGCCACGCCCGAGCAATCGCAGACCGTTATCATCCCGAAAATTACCCCCGAAATGATGGCGCAGGCCCGGCGGGATGCCGTGCAGCATACTAGTAACACAGCGGGCAACACGGCAGGCAACACGACGGGTACCTTCGGCGGAACGGGCGGCGGCAATACCGGCGATACCACCATCCAGCAGGCCAAAAGGCCCGCGGCGGGTGAAAAGCCGGCCGAAAAAGCACCGGAACAGCCACCAAAGCCCCGCCAACCCGAAAAAGAGAAACCCTCCAGCCAGGCGCAGGCCCAGGCCGAGCTTTGGCGGTGGATACACGATAACCACCTTTGGCTCAACAACCCCGTTATCATGCGGGGGCTGGGGCTGGCCCCGGTGGTGGTGGCCGCCGTCAGCGCCCAAAGTGCGCTGATGCTTTGCGTGGCGGCGCTGCTGCTGCTTACCCCCACCCGGGTGCTGGCCGTGGCGGTTTGCCACCTTACCGGCAACCGGTTCCGCCCGGTTACCTACTGCTACGCGGCGGCGCTGCTTTATATCCCGGCGTATATTGTGCTGTACCGGCTGTTTGGGGTCGATTTGGCGGCGCTGGGCATCTACCTGCCCATTTTGGTGGTGGAGCCGGTGATCATCAAGCGGATGGAGGCCGACACCCTGGAAACGGTGGGCGAGGCGTTCCGCCGTGGGCTGAACAACACGGCGGGGCTGTGCCTTGCGGTGTTTCTTGTGGGCTGCCTGCGCGAGCTTTTGGCGGCGGGCACGGTGTTTGGCGCGCGCATCCTGAACGCGGCACCGCTGCCCCTGGCAAGCGAGCCTGCGGGCGGGTTTATCCTGCTGGGGGTGGTGGCGGCCTTCTGGACGGCCATTGCCAACAGCTATGTACACTACAAGCAGCAGGAGGTGAAGCGCAATTATGCTGAACGCCGTTGAGCTTACCCTGGTGCAATCTCTGGCACAGTTTTTATCCTATGCCATCTTGGCGGTTTTTGCCGAGAACGTTATATTTTCCCGCGCGCTGGGGATGTCGAGCCTGCTTCGCCTGGTGGACGACCCCGATAGCAAAACCTGGCAATATTGCGGCCCCGTTATTTTGGTGCAGCTGGGCAGCGCCCCCCTGGGCTGGGCGGCCCACAACCTGTTTTTCCCCTGGCTACGGGGGTACCTGCCCACCTGGCTGCCCATTGCCGCGCTGCGCCCGCTGGTGTATTTGAGCTGTAGCACGGTGGTTATGGCGCTGGTTTGGGTGGCGCTGGGGGGCTTCCCCCGGGCAACGCGCCAAATTTACCGCGCCCAGCTGCCCGGTGCCACCTACAACTGCTGTGTGCTGGGCACCCTGCTGATTTGCGCAAACCAAAACTTTACCCTGCTGCAAACCCTGGGGTTTGGGCTGGGTAGCGGCCTTGGGTACCTGTTTGCCGTGCTGATTGTGGATGAAGGCCGCCGCCGGCTGCGCAGCAAGGATGTGCCGGCCATCTTTCGGGGCTTGCCCAGCAGCTTAATTTATGTGGGCATCCTATCGCTGGCCATTTATGGGCTGGTGGGCCACGCGGTATCGGTGTAAAATTTGCCTGTAAGGCGCATAGAAGCGCCGTATTTGATTGGGAATAACGGAAAATAACGGAACTATTCGGAAGATATAGGAAAGGACTTGTGGAATGGCAGATTGCGCAGATTGCTTTGTACCCGCAAAAATCCTGTTGCCGGGGGCAGATACCCCCCTTGACCACTGGGCCTGCATTGCGGTGGACCAGTTTACCTCCCAGCCGGCGTATTGGCAGAAGGCGGAGGCACTTGCCGCCGGCAAACCCAGCACCCTGCATATGGTTTTGCCCGAGGCATACTTGAACACCCCGGCGGCAGAGCCCCGCCTTGCGGCCATACGCACCACCATGGCAAGCTACCTGGGCACGGTGCTTACCCGCCAGGTGAACGGTTTTGTGTATTTGGAGCGTACCCAGCAGGATGGCACCATCCGCCAGGGGCTGGTGGGCGCGGTGGATTTGGAAGCCTACAGCTACCAGCCGGGTGCCAAGCCCGCCATCCGCCCCAGCGAGAACACGGTGGTATCCCGCATCCCGCCACGGCTCAAGGTGCGCCGGGGCGCCCCGCTGGAAACCCCCCATGTGATGATGCTTGCCGATGACCCCGGCAACACCCTGATAGAGCCGCTGTGCGCCGCCAAAGCCACCCTGCCCCCGCTGTATGACGGGGAGCTGATGCTGGGCGGCGGCCACCTGGCCGGTTGGGCGGTGGAGGACCCCGCCCTGGTGGCGCGCGTTTGCCACGCATTGGCGGCCCTTGGCAGCCAGCAGGCGTTTGATGCCCGCTACCCCGCAGCCGCCGGGCAGCCGCCCATCACCCTGGCCGTGGGGGACGGCAACCATTCCCTTGCCACCGCCAAAGCCTATTGGGAGGAACTAAAGCCCACCCTTACCCCGGCCCAGCAGCAGGCCCACCCGGCCCGCTACTGCCTGGCGGAGGTTTGCAATGTACATTCCCCGGCAATTGAGATTGAGCCGATCCACCGCGTTATTTTCCACAGCTCGTTGGCCTCGGTGTTAATGCAGCTGGCCGAATTTGCGCAGGAAAACGGCATCCACCTTTGCCCCGGCGAGGAAAAAGCCCAAAACTTCCGCCTTATCTCCCCCCAGGGGGAGGCAAATATGGGGATGGAGGGCGACACCGAACCGCTGACGGTGGGCACGGTGGAAAAATTTGTGGCCTATTTCCTGGCAGACCACCCCGAATGTGCGGTGGATTATATCCACGGCGAGGATGCCGTGCGGAGCCTGGCCGCCAAAGGCGGGGTAGGGCTGCTGTTGCCCGGGCTGCAAAAGGCCGATTTGTTTAAGGGCGTGGTGCTGGGCGGCGTGCTGCCCCGCAAAACCTTTAGCATGGGCCACGCCGAGGAAAAGCGCTATTATAACGAGTGCCGCGCCCTGGTGTAAGCCGCACGGCCCCCATTGCCGGTGCATTTTGCCGGTATTTTGCCGATGCCGGGCACCGGCCCGCCTGCAAGCAGGCAAAACGATAGGTAACTAGGCGCCGATGCGCGCAGATAAATTAAAAACACCCGAAAACAAGTTGAAAAAGAAGGGGTACTATGCAAAATAACGAACGACCCGAAGCCGCCCGCCCCCAGCAGCCCTCTGCCCCCGGGCAGGGGGTAAGCGCCTCGGCCCGCCGCCGTCGCCGCCGCCGCAGCAATAGCGGTGCGCCCGCGGCCCAGGCCCCCGCCACCGCGCAGCAGGCGGCCCCTGCCCCCCGCGCGCCCCGCGCGCCAGGTGCGCCAGGTGCGCCAGGTTCGCAAGGCGCGCCAGGTTCGCAAGGTGCGCAAGGCGCCGGGCAGGGGCGCGGCAACCAGCGCCCGGCCCAAAACCGGCAGGCCCGCCCGCAGGATGCCCCCGCGCGTGGGGCAGGCCAGCGCGGGCAAAACGCCCCGGCCAACAAAAATGCCCCGCGCCAGCAGCGCGCCGCCAACCCCAATGGCCGCGCCCCCCGCGCCCCGC
Source organism: Gemmiger sp. (assembly GCA_028710135.1). Lineage (GTDB taxonomy): Bacteria > Bacillota > Clostridia > Oscillospirales > Ruminococcaceae > Gemmiger. Next base: position 8,988 of record JAQUSS010000051.1, read on the forward strand.
AGGAGCCTGCGCGCGATAACCGGGCAGCCCGGCCCGCCACCCCGGGTGCCGATAACCGCGCGCCCCGCCGCGCCCCGGGCACGGTGGCACCGCCCGCCCGCCGCCCCGCGCCGCCCCCCAAGCCCGAAAACCCGGGCCTGCTGTTAATCAGCCGCCGCCCCCCCAAGCAAAAATTTGCCAATTTTGAGGAATATATGGCGGCCCGCGGCGGCGCAACCGCCCCCCTGCCGCCCGACCCCCCGCCGGACCCGGAGCTGAAAGCGGCCGAGGCTGCCGAGGCAAGCCGCGCGGCCCAGGCCGCCCAAAACGCCCCGAACGAGGATACGCCCGAATGACCCCCCAACCCCAAAACGCCGCCGCCCTGGCGGGGCTGCGCTGCCCGGTGTGCGCCGGGGCACTCAGCCTAAACCCGGCGGCGCGGGTGCTGCGCTGCCCGGCGGGCCATAGCTTTGACCTTGCGCGGGAGGGGTACGCCAACCTTTTGGCCATCAACCGCCGCCATGCCGCCGACCCGGGCGATAGCAAGGAGATGGTGCAGGCCCGCCACCGTTTTTTGGAGGCCGGGTATTACCGCCCCTTTATGGTGGCGCTGGCCGGGCTTTGCAAGCAATACGCCCCCACGGGCCGCCCCGCCCATTTGGTGGATGCGGGCTGTGGCGAGGGTAGCTATGCCGCCGCCGTGTATGTGGCGCTGGCAGCGGCGGGCACACCCCCGGCGGTGGTGGGGTTTGATCTTTCCCGCCAGGCGGTGCGGTTGGCGGCAAAACGCCTGCCCGCCGGGGCCTTTTGCGTGGGGGGCAGCTTTGCGGCCCCCGTGCGGGATGGCTGGGCCGATATTTTGCTGAACATATTTTCCCCGTTTGCGGGGGATGAATTTTTGCGGATGCTGCGCCCCGGCGGGGTGCTGCTTTACGCGGTGCCCACCGCCCGCCACCTGTTTGGGCTAAAACAGGTGCTGTATGCCACCCCCTACGAAAACCCCGAGCGGGATACCCTGTACAAGGGCTTTACCCTGCTGGGCGGGACTTCTATCACCGATACGGTGTGCATCCCGGCGGGGCAGCTACAGGATTTGTTTGCCATGACCCCCTATTACTGGAAAACCCCTGCCGATGGCGCGGCCCGCCTGGCCGCCTTACCGGCGCTGCAAACCGAGATTGGCTTCCGCTTTTTGGCCTACCAAAAGCAAGAATAAAAACCGCCGCAGGGCTGCCGAAATTTTTTGAAATTTCCGGCATGGCCCTGCGGCGGTTTTTTGTTTTTGCAGGTATTTTTGCGGGTGTTTTGCTGCTATTTTCGCGTTTGCGGTTGCTTTTTAGCGCGTTGCGGCGCGCTTGGTTTTGGTTACCGGCGTGGGGGGTTACAGGTCGTCCTGGTCTTGCGTGGGAATTTCTTCCAGGTCGGGGGTGTTCAAATCCGGCACACCCGTCCAGCTGCCCAAGGGGTCGTTATGGCTGGCCTGGTTTTCCGGGTCGGCAATTTCCTCCACGGCATCGCTGTTTTCTTGGGAATTTTGCGGCTCCTCAAGTTCCTCGGTGTCCTCAAACTCCTCGGTATCTTCCGTGTCCTCGGTGCTCTCGGTACTTTCAGAATCTGGCGCATCCTCCTGGGTTTCGTGCGGCAAGGCGCTTTCGGCCTGGCTCTCGCTGTGCATACGGTGGCCAAGGGCGGGGCCGTAGGGCTCTTGCAGGTTCACGCTAAAGCCCGGCTCGCTGCCCTCGGTATCGGCATCGTCCTCGGGCGGCAGGCTGCCCGGCAGCATATCGCCCCCCTCGGGCACATCGGCCCAAAAATCCGCGTGGGGGCCCTCCTCCTGCTCGGCCCCGTGCGGGCCGCTGAAAAATGGCTGCATATTTCACCACTCCTTTTTCTGATGATGGTTTAGTTTTGGCGCGGGCCGTCAAAACTACTGTCAGTATTGGAACAAAGGGGTGGTTTTTATGCGTAGCCGTGGTGGACTTTTCTGGCAAAGCTTGTTTTTAACCTTGCTTTTGCTGCTGCCCATGGTGGGCGGGGTGTGGTTTTTTAGTGTTCAGCGCCAGCAGCAGCAACGGTTGCAGCAGGTGGCGGCGGGCAAAAGCGGGGTGACGGTGGAGCCGGGCTCCCAAAATACCTTGCGGTTGCTGGTGGCCATCCAGGGCGAAACACCGGCCTTTTTGCTGGTGCGGCTGGATGCCCCGGCCCGCAGCATTACCTTTTGCGGCCTGCCGGAGCAAACGCTGGTGGATGCCCCGGCGGGCAAAACCACCCTGGCGGCCTGCTATATGGCTGCCGGCCCGGCCCGCGCCGCCCAACTGCTGGGTGGCACGCTGGGCCTTGCGCCGGATGGCTATTTTGCGGCCACCGCGGCCACCCTGGCGGCGCTGGCCGGTGCCGACACCGCCGCCAGGTTTGATACCGCCGCCGTGTTGAGCGCCGCCCAGCGGAAAACACTGGGCTACACCGCCGACCCGGTGGCCGAGCTGACGGCGGCAAACGCCGAGGATTTTGTGCTGGCCGCCCGGGCCGCCGCGCTTTCCGCCGCGCAGCTGGCCGAGCTGCGGGCCGCCGTGTGGGCAGCCCTTTTGCGGCAAAACCCCGCCGTGCTGCCCGCTTTGCCCGAAGCCATGCGCAGCTATTCGGCCCGTACGCTGACGGATTTGGATGCCCAAAGCCTGCTCAGCTTGCAGGATACCGCCAACTACCTGCAAAAGCAGGCCGCCCTAACGGTAGAGTACACGGTGCTGCCCGGCACTGAGGTGTTGGCCACCGGCGAATACCTGCCCCAGGCCACGGCCGAAACCGCCCGCGCGCTGCTGGGGTAGGCGGGCAAAAAATAGCCGCCCACCCCGGCGGGGCAGGCGGCAGGCTTACAGGGGGCGGGGGCACGCTTACAGGGGGCCAGGGGCAGGCTTAAAAAGTGCCGGCGGCAGGCTTAACGCACCGCCCCGCTTGGCAGCCAGGCCCTGGCCAGGGCATCGGCCACCGGGGGGATATCGCTTTCGGGCAGGGCGGCGTAGCCCGCCACCACGGTGTTGGGGGGGCAGGCCTCGGGGCGGGCCATATAATACCCGCTCAAGCCCCGCAGCTGCACCCCCTGGCGGGCGGCCTGGGCCACCATGGCAGCTTCGCCGGGGGCACCCGGCAGGTGCAGCAGCAGGTGCAGCTCGGTGTGGCGGCCCTGTAGCACCAGCCCCTGGCCTTGAAAGCGGGTTTGCAGCGCATCGGCCAATAGCTCCATTCGCTTTTTGTAGGCAAGGCGCATCCGGGCCAGGTGGCGGGTAAAATACCCCCCATCCATAAACTGGCAAAGGGTGTGCTGCTCAAACCGGCTTACGGTGTTGGCGTACACCGCAAAATCCTGCCGGTAGCGGGCCAAAAGCGGCTGGGGCAGCACCATGCAGGCAATGCGGATGCCGGGGGCCAGGCTTTTGGAAAAGGTGGTAAGGTACACCACCGGCCCCTTTGGCCCGGCCATCCCCTGCAAACTGGGCAGCGGGCGGGTATCAAACCGAAATTCAGAGTCGTAATCGTCCTCCAAAATATAGCGCCCCGGCGCGGCATCGGCCCAGGCAAGCAGCTGGGCGCGGCGGGGCGCGGGCATGGTTACCCCGGTGGGGAAGTGGTGGCTGGGGGTAATATAGCATAAATCGGCCCCGCTGGCCGCCACCCCCCCGGCGGGCAGGCCGCCTTGGTCAATATCCACCAACCGGCAGGGGATGCCGCTATTTTCCAGCACGGCGCGGGTGCGGCCATAGCCCGGGTTTTCCACCGCGGCCACCCGCCCCGCAAACAGGTGGGCCAGGCAGCCCAGCAGGTATTCAATGCCGGCGCCCACCACAACCTGCGCGGGGGTGCAAACCACCCCCCGGTACTCGTTCAAATAGTGGGCAATGGCCTGGCGCAAAGCCGCATCACCCTGCATTTCGCCCCGGGTTAGCAGGTGGGGGCTGGTGTAGAGCAGCTCCTTTTGTATCCGCCCCCAGGTGCGGGCGGGGAACAGCGCGGTATCCACCCCCCCGGTGGAAAGGTCGTACCGTATTTCCGGCCCGGCGGCGCTTTTGGCCGGGGCGGGGGTTGGGCTGCCCCGGGGGGGCAGGCGGGCCGGGCGGCCATGCAGCAGGCCCCCGGTTTCCTGCACCACAAAGCCGCTGCGGGGGTGGCTTTCGGCCAAGCCCTCGGCGGCAAGCATCTGGTAGGCGGCATCCACGGTGTTCACGCTAACCCCCAGCCGTGCCGCCATCGTCCGCCGCCCCGGCAGGCTGCTGCCCGGGGGCAGGGTGCCTGCCCGTATATCCTCGGCCAGGGCAAGGTAAAGCTGCTCGTACAGCGGGGTTTTGCTATCGGGTGAAAGGCGAATCATAAAACTGGCCCCCTAAAAAAGATATATTCTGGGTATTAACATGATGCCAGAAGCGGCTATAATAAACATATACCGCGCAGGGCACAAAGTCAAGCGGAAGCAACCCCGCCCGGTATAGATTGTATAGAGAGCAAAAGAGGGGTATGATTGTATGAAAAACGAGAACAAAACCATCCACGCCATCGCCATTGTGGGGCTGCTGGCAGCACTAAGCTACGTTTGCTTTACCTTTTTGCAGTTTAAAATCAGCCTGCCGGGGGGCGACGCAACCTCCATCCACCTGGGCAACATGGTGCCCGTGCTGGGCGCGCTGCTTTTTAGCGGGATGTGGGGCGGCCTGGGCGGCGCCATCGGCATGACCCTGGGCGATTTGTTTGACCCTATCTATGTGGTTTACGCGCCCAAAACCTTTATTTTAAAGTTTTTTATCGGCTTTATTGCGGGCACCGTGGCCCACAAGGTTTTCCACATTGAGGCATTGCCCCAGGGCAAAAAGCGGGTTATGGCCTCGCTGGCATCGGCACTTTCGGGCTTGGTGTTTAACGCCGTGTTTGACCCCATTTTGGGCTACTGGTATAAGCTGCTGATTTTGGGCAAGCCCGCCGCAGATTTAACCCTTGCCTGGAACGTGGGGGCCTGCATCATCAACGCGGTAATCTCCTGCGCGGTGGCCGTGGCCCTGTATGCGGTGCTGCGCCCCGCGATGGAAAAGGCGCGTTTGATCCCCGCAAGGTGATTTGGGGGATGAAAACAAACCCATACCTAGCCATACGGTAAAATAGGCAACCTGGCGCCCGGCGCAAAAATTGCGTTTGGGCGCTATATTTTTTATAAAAAAGATGAAAAAAATGTAAACTACTGGTGTTGGGGCCAAAAAGGGTGTACAATAGGACGATAAAGTTACCGTTTTGGGCCAAATGGCGGCGGGTTGCCCCGGCAAAGCGCCGGGTTTAACCGCCGCCGCCCCCTTGCCATACGGGCGGGGGGAAGCAAGTTTTTTTAAAAGCCGTTGCGGGTGTGGCCTGCAAAACGGCTTTTTTGCGGCAGATGGCTTGCAATAAAGCCTTGCTAGCAACGCCTTGCCGGGCCAAAGCCAGCGCGCCGGGTAGCCCACCGGTTTGGGGGGCGGCGCGGTGGCCGGTGTTGCACCGGCACCGGCAAACTACAATACATTCTAGGCAGGCGGCCCCGCCTGCGCAGGAAAGGACCCATTATGTCTAGCAAAAACACCGCAGGTAAGCAAAACTTTTGGTCGCGCATGGATACAAAAAGCAAAATGTTTTTTGTGCTGGCCCTTTGTGCCGGTATGCTGCTGGCCACCACCGTGGTGGCCCTGCTGATATTGGGCGTGTTTGCCCCCGCCGGGCAGGGCGAACCGGGCGCATCCTCCGAAACCGCGCAGAGTGAATCTCTGGTGGTGGAAAGCGGCTACAATAAGGACGAAAACAGCATTGATACCGCCCAGTACACCACCACCATTTTGGAGGAAAGCCCCGATGCGGGCCAAGCCTACCTGGACGAAACCCTGTTTGTTGGCGATTCTAACACCGCGCGGATGTACCGTGGCGGGCTTTCGGGCAGCTACGCCAGCTATGCCAACGCCATCGGCTCGGTGGGGATGACGGCAAGCTCCCTCAAAACCTTTGCCTGCATCCAGTTTAGCGGGTATTCGGGCTACAAAACCATGCCCGAGGCCGTGGCGTTGATGCAGCCCAAGCGGGTCATCATCACCTTTGGCACCAACGACCTTAGCCCCAGCCGCACCGCCGCCACCTTTGTGGAAAGCTACCAGGAGGGGATACAGGCCATTGTGGCCGCCTACCCCAGCGTGGATATTATTGTAAACTCCATCCCCCCGCTTGGGCAGGAGCATTCCAACGCCAACCTGACCCAAAACCAGGTGGATGCCTACAACAAGGCCATTGTGCAGATGTGCCAAACCAACGGCTGGAAATACCTGAACAGTGCCGAGGCCCTAAAGGATAGCACCACCGGCTACGCCAAAAGCGGCATGGTCATCACAACGGATGGCATCCATTTGACCGATGCCGGCATGGCCGCCTTGTTCACCTACGTGCGCACCCACAGCTATATTACCGAGGATGACCGCCCCGCCATGCAGGCAATACCCACCCACACAGCCGATAAGGACGCGGTGGTGTACACCGTGCCGGTGGTGGCAACCCCCGCCCCCAGCGTGGATACGGCCCCCTCAAGCGAGGTGATTGTGGAGAGCGAGAGCACCCCGCAGGAGGAAGCGCCCTCCTCCGAAATTGTGTACACCTATTGGAGCGAAACCATCTCCGCCACCTGCACCGACCAAGGCTATATCCTCCACCACTGCAACGAGGATTCGTCCCGCGATTATGCGGACAATTATGTTCCCGCGCTGGGGCACGACCCCGTAACCCAGGCGGATGGCAGCATTGTGTGCAGCCGCGATGGCGCGCTGCTACAGGCTGCCCCGGCCCCCGCCCCCACCGAAACCCCGGCCCAGCCCACCGCCCCGCCTGCGACCGAGCCAACCCAAGCGCCGGAACCGCCCTCCTCCGTGCCGGAGGAGGTACCCTCGTCCTCCACCACCACCGAGGATAACACCACGGTTGCCAGCGAGGGCACTGCCAGTGAGGGTACCGCCAGCGGCGGGGATACCACGGTGGGCTAAGGGCCAAAACGCCCCAAAAACCACCCAAAAGCCTGTTTTTAAAGCGGCGGCGCAGGGCCTTTTGCCAAAAATATCGGCAAAGGCAGCAAGTTGGCTTTGACAAACCGGCCCCGCCTATGGTATGGTACGTTTAATGCACAAAATACTGACAGGCATGGCTACGCCATGATGCCGGGTTACAAAAGTAACAGCGGAACGCAAAATAGCGCCCGTGGGACAGTTGTTGAAAAACCACTGCCCTGCGGGCGTTTTTTTCGTATTTTTTGGGCCTTGGCTAGGGCGGGGGTAACCCAACCGGCCAACCGGCCAACCAACAACCATGGAAGGAGATTTTTTATGGATATCATCAACGCCCTTCTCAGCCGCTTTGTGCCGCAGGCGGCGGATACCCGCTCCCACGCGGGGCGCGCGGCCATCGGGCGGTTTGCCAGCGTGGTGGGCATTGGCTGCAACGCCGTTTTGTTTGCAGCCAAGCTGGCCATCGGGCTGCTATCGGGCTCCCTTTCCATCGCCGCCGATGCCGTCAACAACCTTTCGGATGCTTCCTCCAGTGTAATCAGCCTATTGGGCTTTAAGATGGGTGCCAAGCCCGCCGATGCCGAGCATCCCTACGGCCATGGCCGGTACGAGTACCTGGCCGGGTTATCGGTTGCGGTGCTGATTATGGTTATCGGGGTGGAGCTGCTAAAAAGCAGCATCGATAAAATTTTGGCCCCCACGCCGGTACAGTTCACCGTGTGGACGGTGGTGGTGCTGGGCTTTTCCATCCTACTAAAGGGGTGGATGATGGCCTTCAACCACAAAATGGGGCTGCGCATCCACTCCGAAACCTTGCTTGCCACAGCCGCCGATAGCCGCAACGATGTGATTACTACGGCGGCGGTGCTGGCGGCGGCCCTACTCTCCCGGTGGACCGGGGTGGAGCTGGATGGTTGGATGGGGTTGGCCGTGGCGGTATTCATTTTGTGCAGCGGCTTTGGCCTGGTGCGCGATACCCTAGACCCATTGTTGGGCCGCGCCCCCGATGAGGACGAGGTGCAGGAGATACGCAAGGCCATTATGGCCTACCCCGGCGTGATGGGCACCCACGACCTACTCATCCACGATTATGGCCCCGGGCGGCAGTTTGCCAGCGTCCATGTGGAGATGCGGGCCGATGCCGACCCCCTGCGCACCCATGCGGTGGTGGATGGCATTGAGCGGGATTTTATGCGGGAGCGCGGCTTGAACCTGGTGGTACACATGGACCCCATGGCCGATGTGAACACCGCCCTTGGC
>JAQUSS010000190.1 GCA_028710135.1 Gemmiger sp.
CGGCCGCATAATTTTTTTCTGCAAGAGCGGTGTTCACCTTTTGGGTGATAAAAATACCGCTAAACAGAACAATCAGCATCAGCAACCCAACCGAGGCGGTGGCAACCAATAGACCTTTTTTGCCCCGGCTCAACGGCTTTTTGGGTGCAGGGGGCACCATCGGCTGCCCTTGTGCGTTGTATGGCAACACCGGCGGCAGCGGGGCATCAAAGCCGGGGGCCTGCACATAGCCCGGCGCAAAACCATCTGCGGTTGCTGCCGGCGCATCGGCCCCCAGCGTGGGGGGCATAGGTGCCACCAGCGGGTCACCTGCCGGTGCTGCCTGCTGCGATACCGGGGGGGCCTGTGGGGGCACCAAGGTAGCATCTGCCGGCAAAGCGGGCGCGGCCGGCGGTAGTTCTTGCCCCATTGCCGGCGGCACCATGGCCGAAGTAGCGGCGCTGGCCACCGCTGCGGCAACCGCGGTTTCAGGCTTTGGTGCCACAGCCGCTTCAAACAGGCCAAGCTGGCCCTCCAGCTGTTCGCTTACGTTTGGCTCTGCCATCGCCGGCGCTGGGGCGGGCCCCTCAGTGGGTACTGCCTGCCCCGGCAGTTCCATGCCGGGCAGCGCCACCGTTGCAAATGGCTGCGGCGGCCCGGCGGGGGGCTCTGCCGCGGGGTCGGGCACCCGCGGGCTTTGTGGCACCCCGGCTTCTGCCGGCCCCGAGGGGGTTTGTGCGGCAGGGGAGGCATTGCGTTTTTCGTCTCTTATTGCCACCCAAATGGCCAGCCCCAGCAAGGCCGCTACCACGGACAAAACCCCTAAAACCGACCAGGTAAAATCACTATCTGTGCTGGTTAAGTATTTTATTTTATTTTCCTGCAAAAAGCCGCGCAGCTCGGTTACATGCACGGCCGCGTTGATGCCCGCGATGGCATCGTCGTCCACGCCCATCGTGTTGACCCCGATCACCTTGCCGCCCTCGTTGAGCAGCGGCCCGCCGGAGTTGCCGGGGTTGATGTCGGCACTGATCTGCACCAGCTGCACTTCACGGCTTAAATCGCCCACCTGATGAGAGCGGGGCAGCGCGCTGACAAGGCCGCCGGTCAGCGCCATTTCGTCTTTGGTCAGCGCCAAATCGTCGCTAAACACATCGCTGCCGCCGGGGTAACCCAGTGCGTACACGGCTTCGCCAATTTCCACCGTGCCCGCCAGTGCCAGCGGTGTCATGCCCGGCAGTGCATTCGGCGCACGCAGCAGACAAAGGTCGCGGTCCTCTGCAATAGCCACCGCTTCAAGATCTACCGGGCCATTGCCGTCGTATAACAGCACGATGCCAGAGGCACCTTCTACCACATGGTAATTCGTCACCACCAAGGCGCCGCTGTCGTTATTGGCAATCAAAAAGCCGCTGCCACTGTAGATGTCGTCGTCCACCCTGCAAAAAATGCGCACCACACCGTCTTTTGCGCTTAGCACGGCGCGCGGCGCGCCGGCCGCCTGCACCGGCAGGCACAGCAACACCGCCAGCAGGGCCACCACCAGCAAAAACCGCACCCATTTCGTCTTTTTCAACCGCACCACACCCTTAAAAATCCGGTTTATTATTGCTTTTAGTATACCAGTTCTTGGGTAATTTTTACAATCATTTGGCAGCGGTACAAAAATTTTTGTGTGCGCCCTCTCTACGCTGCGTCGGTTGTGCCTTACTCTGCCGTGCGGTATGCTTTAGGGCGGGGTAAGCCCCCACAAAAAACAAAAGCAGGTGAAGAGACATGGATGCCGCCCAAAAACGAAAATTGCGCCAGCAATACAAAGCCCAACCGCTGCGCGGCGGGGTATACCGCATTTGCTGCACCCCGGCAGGCAGCGCGTGGCTGCGCGCCACCACCGAGTTGCAGGGGGCAAAAAACCGGTTTGCCTTTGCCTGTAATGTTGGCAGCTGCCCCGAGCCCGCAATGCGCGATGCCTGGGCGGAGTACGGCCCCGCCGCCTTTACGTTAGAGGTGCTGGAAGAGCTGGAGCAAAAAGAAACGCAGACCGAGCGCGAATTTGCCGAAGATATTGCCGTGCTGCACGAGCTGTGGGCCGAAAAACTGGCGGGGGGTGAACCCGTATGACGACCAAGGACCCCCTTGCGCCGTTTTTAGATGCCGATGGCCGGTTGACCGGCCTGCCGCAAAAGCAGGCGGTGCGCCGCGCACTGCTGGCATTGCTGGCCGAAAAATTTATGCCGGGGCAAGACTATACCGAAAAACAGGTGAATGCCATCTGTGATGCGTGGCACACCTTTGGCGATTATTTTGTGCTGCGCCGCGAGCTGGTGGACGAGGGCTTTTTGTGCCGCACCGCAGACGGCAGCCGCTACTGGCGGGCGGCAGAGTAAACTCGACGCAGCGTAGATTGCAAAACGCCCCGCTTTTCGCTACAATGGTGGTAGAAAGGGGGGCTGCGCCTTGTTAAACGAAGGTGTCGGCGCGATTATTCGTGCGCTGCGGGTAGAACGCAATTTGACACAAAGACAACTGGCAGAGCTGCTGCATGTCAGCGACAAAGCCGTTTCAAAATGGGAACGCGGCGCAGGCTGCCCGGATATTTCAATGATACCGGCCATCTCCGACCTGCTGGGGGTGGACGCCCAAAGCCTGATTAACGGCACGCTTGCACCCAATGATTTTGTGGGAGGGAACATGAAAAACACCAAATACTACGTTTGCCCCACCTGCCACAACATTTCGCTGTGTACGGGCAACGCCGAGGTGAGCTGCTGCGGCAAAAAACTGGCGGCACAAACCCCGCAAAAGGCGGGGGAGGGCGAGCGCCTTGCGGTAGAACTGACCGAGGATGACTGGTTTATTACCAGCGACCACCCGATGGAAAAACAGCACTACATCTCGTTTATCGCCTTTGCCACCGGCGGCAGCATTGCGGTGTATAAGCAGTACCCTGAATGGAACTTGCAGCAGCGCATTCACCGGTACGGGCATGGCCTGTTGCTGTGGTACTGCACTCGGCACGGGCTGTTTTACCAGCCGCTGTAAGGCAAACGGCCGCCGCACAGCTACTTTTTACTTTTTGTATCAATAAAAACCAGCCCGGTACCCGCGGCAATGCCGCAGGTACCGGGCTGGTGCTTTATTAAAAGGGCAAGTGGCCACACCGTACATTAAAAAGCACTTCTTTACCGGCGCTGCATTTGCGCCGTGTCCGGCTTTTTTGTGGCTTAGCTGTACAGGCAAAACGGCCTTGCCGGTGCCCCGGCGGCCTAAACTGCGGCAAGCTGGTGCAGCCCCGCAACTTTTTTAAAAAGGGCGGGCCCGTGCTGGCAAAGTGCCCTTTGGCGGGCCACCATCAGGTCACTGTGCCCCCTTGGCCGCGGCACTTGCAACCGCGCTGCGCAATGTAAAACCGGTAAATGGCAAATCGTTGCTTTGCTGTTGATACTCTGCCTGCTGCCCGGCAACCTGCAACTCTTGCAAGGCCTGTTTTTGCACCTCTTGCGGGGTGTTTGGGTCGGCTGCAATGCGGCGCAGCACCGTGGCTTTCATGCTGGCTTCGCCATCGGCCCAGCCGACATTTTCAATTGTGCCGGCCTGCCACGCGGTGTAGTTTGTCTGCAAGATCAGCGCGTCGGTGTTGACGGCGCACAGCACAAAAAACCACCCGCAAAAACACA
>JAQUSS010000052.1 GCA_028710135.1 Gemmiger sp.
TCCCTCCGGCTGGGGGCCGAGGTGGTTACCTGCGTTTACCGCCGCCGCATAGATGATATGACCGCCCTGCCCGAGGAGATTAGCGATGCCCTGGCCGAGGGCTGCCAGATACTGCCCTTGCAGGCACCCAGCCGGATTGAGGCGGACGAGGCAGGGCGGGTGGCCGCTTTGTGGACGACCCCCCAAATTATCGGCAGCTATGGGCGGGATGGCCGCCCCAGCCCCCGCGATGCCGCCCAAAAAGAGTTCCGCATCCCGTGCGATTATATTATCATTGCCATTGGGCAACGCATTGAATCCGACCAATTTGAGAAGGGCGGCATTGAAACCAGCCGTGGCGCGCTGAAAACCGACCTGACCGGCTATGTGGCAAACACCCCCAACGTGTTTGCCGGGGGCGATGCGGTTACCGGCCCTGCCACCGTTATCCGGGCGGTGGCGGCAGGCAAGGTGGGGGCCGCCAACATTGATGCATTTTTGGGCTTTACCCACACGATGGGGGGCGAAACCAAAATCCCCCCGGCCAAGCTATCCAACACCCCGCCCTGCGGGCGCATCCAGCTAAAAAGCCGCAACCCGCTGGAGGCCCGGCAGGATTTTGCCCTGGCCACCTGCGGGATGAGCGAGGAGGAAGCCATCCAGGAGGCAAGCCGCTGCCTGCGGTGCGACCATTTTGGCTACGGCATTTTTAAAGGAGGGAGAACGACCCAATGGTAACGCTTACAATCAACGGCAAAGCCGTCACCGTGCCACAGGGCACCACCATCCTGAACGCCGCCAAGGCCGCCGGGGTGGATATCCCACACCTTTGTTACTTAAAGGGCCTGAACGAGATTGGGGCCTGCCGGGTTTGCTGTGTGGAGGTTGCCGGCGAGCGAAACCTGGTGCCAAGCTGCAATAACCCCGTGGTGGAGGGGATGGATATACGCACCAACTCCGACCGTGTGCGCCGCACCCGACGGATTAATGTGGAGCTGATTTTATCCCAGCACGACTGCCAGTGTGCCACCTGCCTGCGCAGCGGCAACTGCCACCTGCAATCCATTGCGAACGACCTTGGCATTTTGGCCAACGCCTACCCGCAGGACTTGGTAACCGGGATGCGGGCCACCTGGCCGGAGGAGTTCCCCCTCTACCGCGATACCAACAAGTGCATCAAATGTATGCGCTGCATCCAGGTGTGCGATAAAACCCAGGGGGTACACATATGGGATTTATCGGGCACCGGCAGCCGCACGCGGGTGGATGTAAGCCATAACCGGCGGATAAAAGTATCCGATTGCGCGCTTTGCGGGCAGTGCATCACCCACTGCCCGGTGGGTGCCCTGCGGGAGCGGGACGATACCCAGCGCGCCTTTGCCGCCCTGGCTGACCCGGAGCGGGTTACCGTGGTGCAGGTGGCACCGGCGGTGCGCACCGCCTGGGGCGAAAGCCTGGGCCTGCCGCCCGAAAAAGCCACCGTGCAGCGGATGGCCGCCGTTTTGCGCCAGTTGGGCTTTGACTATGTGTTTGATACCTCCTTCTCGGCTGATTTGACGATTATGGAGGAGGGAAGCGAGTTTTTGCGCCGCTTTTCCGCCGGTGAAACCCGCAAGTGGCCGATGTTTACAAGCTGCTGCCCGGGTTGGGTGCGCTACCTGAAAAGCCACTACCCCGATATGACGGCCAACCTTTCCACCTCCAAAAGCCCCCAGCAGATGTTTGGCGCGGTAAGCAAAAATTATTTTGCCCAAAAGCTGGGCATCCCGCCCGAGAAGGTGTACTGCGTTTCCATCATGCCCTGCATTGCCAAAAAGGCCGAGAGCGCCCTGCCCACCATGCAAACGGATGCCGGGCGGGATGTGGATTTGGTGCTGACCACCCGGGAGCTGGTGCGGATGATTCGGGCCGAGCATCTGCACCCCGAGGCGTTGGAGGAGGAAGGTTTTGATTCCCCCTTGGGCACCTACAGCGGCGCAGGGGTGATTTTTGGGGCGACCGGCGGCGTGATGGAGGCGGCGCTGCGCAGCGCCTACTACCTGGCAACCGGCAGCAATCCCAAGCCGGATGCCTTTGCCGCCGTGCGCGGGGATGCCACGGGGGCCGAGGGCTGGACGGAGGCTACCTTTACCCTGGCGGGCAGCCAGGTGAAAACCGCAGTCGTAAGCGGGCTGGGCAACACCGGCCGCCTGCTGGAGGCAATCCGCGCAGGGCGGGTACAGTACGATTTTGTGGAGGTGATGGCCTGCCCGGGCGGCTGCGCGGGTGGCGGCGGGCAGCCCCAAAGCAGCGACGATGCCGAGCGTGCCGCCCCGCGCGGCAAGCAGCTTTATGCCCTAGACCATTGCAGCATGATACGCTTTAGCCACGAAAACCCCGATGTGCAGATACTGTACCGCGAAAGCCTGGCCGCGCCCGGCAGCGAAAAAGCCGAGCAGTGGCTGCATACCGACCATGATGGCTGGGAGATGCCCCACTAAGCTGTGCGGGCGCCCCACGAATGCCGCGTGAATGCCCCACGAATCCCGCGTGAACCCCACAAGCGCCGCGCGGGTAGATTGCACGGGGCGCGGATTTGCCTGCCCCAAAATAGGGGCGGCAGGCAAACGGCGCGGGCAAAAATAATTTGAAAAAAGAGTTGACAAGGTGGCGGGGTTGTGGTAATCTATCGTTGTTAGATATGACTAACTTGCGAACCGATGGATTCGTAAACCCAACAGCGGCCTACACAAAAAGCAATACTCCTTTTTATTTCCCCTGGTGCGGTATTTGCACGATGCCGCACTTTTTATAAGCTTTATGGTTAGCTATGGCTAACGTTCCGCGCAAGCACCGCGAAGCCTGGGGGCCCACCTGAAAGGTGGCCACAGGGTGAAAGGCGGGGCACTGGGCCAAAACCTGCCGCGGCAGGGCTAAAACCTGCCGCAGGGAGGGAAAAACCCGCCGCAGTAGGGCCGAAACCTGCCGCAGTGGGGCCAAAGCCCGCCGCCATCTTCGGTGTGCGCAATGTATAAGATGTTTGTTGTGAGGATAAGGAGGTACCATGCAGCGTAGCTTTCAACGGCGCAGCTTCGAGCAGCTTTTGGTCGAGCTGGGCGCACCCACCTTGGCCCGGGTTAAACCGGCCAGCCTGTTTCGCTTTCACCCGGCCAGTGGCATTTCGGCAAGTGATATTGCCGCCCACTGGGATGCCACGCTGCGCCCCAGCGGGGTGGAGGTGGCCTTGCTGAAGGTATGCCCCGCCACCGGGGATGCCCTAGCTTACATCTACCGCCCGGGCTGGCTGCAAAGCATATTGGCCGGGGCAGGGGAGCAGGCGTTTTTGCAGGCTCACGGCTACACCCAAACCGAAAGCCTGCCCGCCCTGCTGGCCCAGCTTTCCAACCGGCTTTGCTGCGAGGAAGCCTTCCCCCACGAGATTGGCCTGTTTTTGGGGTACCCCCTGGCGGATGTGGAGGGTTTTATCCAAAACAAAGGCCAAAATTACACCTGCTGCGGCCACTGGAAGGCCTATGGCGACCCCACCGCCGCCGCTGCCTGCTTTGCGCGCTACCGCAAGTGCGAGCAAATTTATAAACGCCTTTATGAACAGGGCACCCCGATTTCGCGGCTGACCGTGGCCGCCTAAACCAAACAGTTTGTTTTTTAAGAAAGGAACACCGTACTATGAAAAAAATTGCCATTGTTTATTGGAGTGGCACCGGCAACACCCAGGCCATGGCCGAATTGATTGCCCAAGGGGTAACCGATGCGGGCGGCACCGCCGAAACCTTTACCGCCGCAGAATTTGATGCTGCCACGCTGGCCAATTACGATGCCATTGCCCTGGGCTGCCCGGCCATGGGTGCCGAGCAGCTGGAGGAAAGCGAGTTTGAACCCCTTTACAACAGCCTGCGGGGGAACTTAGCGGGCAAACCGGTGGGGCTGTTTGGCTCCTACGGCTGGGGCGATGGCGAGTGGATGCGCACCTGGGCCGAGGACTGTGCCGCGGCAGATATCACCCTGGTGGCCGAGCCGGTAACGGCAGCCGCTGCCCCCGAGGGTGAAGCCGCCGATGCCTGCACCGCCCTAGGCGCGGCCCTGGCACGCTAACCGTACTATCCCCAACGCCTTATGGCGATTGATACGCCCCCCGCAAAGCGGCTTTTGCGTTTGTGTTGCAAAAAAGCGGCCTTGCGGGCGGCACCAAACCTGCCGGGGTGGGTAGAAGCCACACAGCGCCTTTGCAGTGCTTGACCCGGCAGTATAAAAAACGGCTTGCGCCCCTGTTCTTCCGTGGGGGTGCAGCCGTTTTTTTGTTTTTGTGCTTATTTTTGTGCTTGCTTTTGGCTTGCCGGGGGCGCAAGCTTTGGGGCTTGCACGCGCATTTTCCCGCCGGGGAAGCCTCGCCCGCCCCCGTAGGCGCAGGGGGTTGACAGCCGGGGTGTTTGGGTGTATATTTACAGGCGAAAGAATTAGATGAACGTCTAATTATCGGCTGTGAGATGGAAAAGAGGAGCAATACGCAATGCAAGCAACAACACTTTCGGTTTGGCCCGCCATTTTTGTGGCAATTATGGCCCTGCTGGCCCTGGGCGTCCCGCTGGTTTTGGTGGTGCTGTGCTGCCGCCGCAGCAAACACGCCCTGCGCTGGATTTTGGTGGGGGCACTTTGTTTTATGGTGGGGGCCATGCTGCTGGAGCAGCTATGCCACCAGTTGGTGTTTGGGCTTTTCCCGGGTATCGCCCAAAGCGTCCCCTTGTATGTGCTGTACGGCTGCCTGGCCGCCGGCGTTTTTGAGGAAACCGCCCGCCTTGTTGGCCTTAGCATCCTGTGCCGGGGCGGCAAGGGCAACACCGCCCTTACCGGCTTTGCCTACGGGGTAGGCCATGGCGGCATTGAGGCGCTGCTGCTGGGCGGCTCGGCTGTGGCAATCAACGCCGGGGCGCTGCTACAGGCATACACCCAACCCGCCAGCATGGAGCCTGCCCAACTTGCCGCCCTGGCCGGGATGCAGCCCTTTACCTTTGTGCTGCCCGGGGTGGAGCGGGTGGCGGCCCTCACCCTGCACATTGCACTTTCCGTGCTGGTGTGGATGGTGGTTACTAAGCGGGTGCCCGGCTGGTTTTACCTGGTGGCCGTTGCGCTGCACGCCGTAGCCGATTGCCCGGCCGCACTCTACCAGGTGGGGGCCTTTGGCCAGACGGGCAGTGCCGTGTGGCTGTGCGAGGCACTGGTGTTGGCCATTGCCCTGGGCATTGCCGGCATCGTATGGTACCTTTTTAAAAAGTATGGCAAGGCCGCGGCAGTAGAAAATACCGCGCAATAAAGCCACACAGCGCCTTTGCCGCGCGTTACCCGGCAGTATTAAAAAAACGGCTTGCACCCCGGTTTCCGTGGGGGTGCAGCCGTTTTTGTTTTTTGTGTTTCGGTTTGCCAGTGGGCCGCATTTTTGTGCCCAGCCCGCTTATTACTTGTGGCCTACGTATCTACTTATACGGTAAGGCCCGCCCGTCCGGGCAGGCGGGGTTGACAGCCCGGTGCGTTTTGTTGTATAGTTACAGGCAATTGTATTAGATAAAAAGTATGGTTATTAGATATAAAATTTGGAGGAGGCGCAACACGCAATGCAAGCAACAACACATTCGGTTTTACCCGGCATTTTTGTGGCGTTTATGGCGGTGCTGGCCCTGGGCACCCCGCCGGTTTTGGCGGTGCTGTGCTGCCGCCGCAGCAAACACGCCCTGCGCTGGATTTTGGTGGGGGCAATTTGCTTTGTGGTGGGGGCCATGCTGATGGAGCCGCTGGGCAACCAGTTGCTGCTTGGGGTGTTTTCGGCCATCAACCAAAGCCTCCCGCTGTATGGGCTGTACACCTGCTTGGTTGCGGGTTTTTTTGAGGAAACCACCCGCCTTGTTGGCCTTGGCATCCTTTGCCGGGGCGGCAAGGGCAACACCGCCCTTACTGGCATTGCCTACGGGGTGGGCTTTGGCGGTGTGGAGGCACTGCTGCTGGGCGGTGTGGCCGTGGCAATCAACATTGGGGCGCTGCTGCAAGCCTACACCCAACCCGGCAGCGTACAGCCTGCCCAGCTTGCCGAGCTGGCGGAGCTACTGCCCGGGGTGGAGCGGATGGCGGGCATTCTGCTGCACATTGCACTTTCCGTGCTGGCGTGGCTGGTGGTTACCAAGCGGCTAGCCGGGTGGTTTTATTTGGTGGCGGTTGCCCTGCGCGCCGTGGCCAGTGCCCCGGCTGCGCTTTACCAAATGGGGGCCTTTGGCCGGGCAGGCAGCACCATGTGGCTGTACGAGGCACTGGTGGTGGCCCTTGCCTTGGGCATTGCCGGCATCGTGTGGTACCTTTTTAAAAAGTATGGCAAGGCAGCGGCAGCGGAAAATACTGCGCCGTAAGCGCACATTGCGTGGGCGGGGGGCGGGCCGTGGCCTGCCCCCGCGCGCCATAAAGCAGAAAAATAGAACCGGCAAAATAAAACCGGCGCTCGGGATGCTTTTGCAGGCATCCGGGGCGCCGGTTTTGTGCGGAAATTTTAAATTGCTGGCTTAAAAAACGCAAAAGCGTTGCATTTTTAAAAGCAAAAGTGCGAAAGCGCTAAAAATTTCAGATACGGTCGCCCAAGGCATCCACGATAGTTTTTGTGTCGCGGGCAATCATCAGTTCCTCGTTGGTGCAGATAACCAGTACCTTGGTTTTGGCATCGGGGGCGGTGATATCGTTGATATCCAGCCCACGCTTGCTGTTTTGCACCTCATCGATGGAAATACCCAAAAATTCCATATCCTTGCAAACGGAACTGCGGGCCTCGGGGTTGTTCTCACCAATGCCGCCGCAGAAAATTACACAGTCCAGCCCGCCCATGGCCGCCGCATAGCCGCCAATGTACTTTTTGAGCTGGTAGGTAAGCATATCCAGGGCAAGCTGGGCGCGCTCATCGCCCGCCTCGGCAGCCGTGCAAACATCGCGGTTATCGCTCGATACGCCCGAAATCCCCAGGAAGCCAGACTTTTTGTTCATCACATCGTCAAACTCGGAGGGGGTCATCCCGGTGGCATTCTCGATGTAGCCGGGGATGGAGGGGTCCATATCGCCGCTGCGGGTGCCCATAATCAGGCCGGAAAGCGGGGTCATCCCCATCGAGGTATCCAGCACCTTGCCGCCATCCACCGCCGCAACCGAGGAACCGTTGCCCAAATGGCAGGTGACGATTTTTAGCTCGGACGGGTCCTTCTGCAAATATTCGGCAGCCGCCAGGCTGACAAACCGGTGGGAGGTACCGTGGAAGCCATAGCGGCGCACATGGTATTTCTCGTAATACTCGTAAGGCAGGGCATACATATACGATTTTGCGGGCATGGTAGAGTGGAACGCCGTATCAAACACGGCAACCATCGGCTTGTCGGCACCAAACACCTTTTTGGCAGCCTCCACGCCCAGCACACAGGCGGGGTTGTGCAGCGGGGCTAGGGGGGCAAGCTCCCGCATGGTGTCCATCACTTCGTCCGAAACCAGGCAGCTTTCTTTGAAGGCTTCGCCACCGTGAACCATCCGGTGGCCGATGGCCCCCACCTCGCTAATGTCGTTGATAACTTTGCCTTCGCCCTCCGTCATCTGCTTCACAAGGGCTTCAAAGGCCTCGGTATGGGTGGGGAACGGCATTTCTACCTTGCACTTGCTACCGTTTGCGCTGTGGGTGATGGTGCTGCCTGCCAGGCCGATACGGTCACACAGGCCCTTGCACAGCACGCTCTCGTTCGCCATATCGATCAGTTGATACTTTAGGCTGGACGAGCCACAGTTGATTACCAGGACTTTCATAAAACAAAATCCTCCTTAATTTTTGGGGGAATACCCCCATTGGCAATATGTCAATTTTATTATATAATGGATGGCAAGGTTTTTCAAGGTGAAAAGGGGGTAAATGGAATGGATTTTGTCGGTATCGTGGCGGAATATGACCCGTTTCACAATGGGCACGCCGCCCAGCTTGCCGAATTGCGCCGCCGTGGCGCAAAAAACATTGCCGTTTGCATCAGCACCGGGCTGACCCAGCGGGGCGGCATCCCCCTTTTCCCCACGGCGGTGCGGGTGCGGGCCGCGCTATTGGCAGGGGCAGATATCATCGTGAGCCTGCCCGCCCCCTACGCCTGCGCCGGGGCCGAGGCGTTTGCCGCCGCCGGGGTACACCTTTTAACGGCCCTTGGGTGCGATACCCTGGCCTTTGGGGCCGAAACGCCGGATGCCGCCGCCCTTATGCGGGCGGCCAGGCTGTTGCAGGGGCCGGCGCTGGCCCAGGCGCTGCGGCAGGCGCTGAAAACCGGCGCCACCTTTGCTGCCGCCCGCGCCGCCGCCGCCGAAACGCTGGCACCCGGCACCGCGGCACTGCTGCGCAGCCCCAACGATATTTTGGGGGTGGAATACTGCAAGGCGATTTTAGCCCAAAACAGCCCCCTGGTGCCCCTGCCGCTGCCCCGCCTGGGGGTGGGGCATGATGCACCCAGCCCGGCACCCGGCCCGGCCAACACCTTAGATGGCGGGCGGATTGCCTCGGCCAGTTACCTGCGGGCGCAGGCCGGGGCAAATATGCCCTCAAATTTGCGAAATTCGCAGGATTTACAAGAGCTGCAAGCGCTGCAACCCTTTGTGCCGCCGCCCGCGTGGGAACTTTACCGGGCCGCGGCGGCGGCGGGGCAGCGGGCTGACCCGGCGGCCTTCTCGCTGGCGGTGCTGGCCTGCTTGCGCACCGCGCCGCCCAGCCGCCTAGCAGCCACCCGTGGCCTTTCGGAAGGGTTAGAGCACCGCTTTGCCGCCGCCATTGCCCAGGCCACCACGGTGGAGGAACTGTACGCGGCCCTAAAAACCCGGCGCTACCCCCACGCGCGGCTTCGCCGCCTGGTGCTGGATGGCGCGCTGGGCATTACCGCCCACACTCTGCCCGCCCTGCCGCCCTACCTGCAATTGCTTGGCGGGCGCAAGGCGGCGCTTACCCTGGCAAAGGGGGCGGCGCTACCGGTATCTACCTCCCTGGCGCGGCTGGCCGAAAGCGGCGCGCAGGCTGCCCTAGTGTGCGAAATACACAGCCGCGCCTGTGATTTTTCAGCGCTTTGCCGGGAGCAACCCCTGCCCGCAGGGCTTGCCTTTACCACAAAGCCGGTGGTATTATAATGGATAGAAGTGAGAAAATGGAATATTGCGCGGTAGTTGGTACCATTGTTGCCAAAAACCAGCGCAAAATAGATGCGAAATGAGGAAATTAGATGGCGCTGCACGTGATGGACGAAGCCAACCACTGCCTGGGCTGCAAAAACCCCCGCTGCCAAGCGGGGTGCCCCATCCACACCGATATCCCCACCGTGATTCGGCTACTAAAAGAAAACCGCCTGAACGAGGCGGGGCGGGTTCTGTTTGAAAACAACCCCCTAACCACGGTATGCAGCCTGGTTTGCAACCACGAAAAACAGTGCGAGGGGCACTGCATACAGGGCATCAAGGGCCAGCCGGTGCATTTTTCGGTCATTGAAAACTACATATCCTCCACCTATGCGGCCCAAATGACCCGTGGCCCCGCCATCCCCAACGGCAAGCGGGCGGCCATTGTCGGCTCGGGGCCTGCCGGGCTTACCATTGCGGTGGTGCTGGCCCGCTACGGCTACGATGTGACGATTTTTGAGGCCCACGATAAAATTGGCGGGGTGCTGCGGTACGGCATACCGGAATTCAGGCTCCCCAAAAGTGTGCTGGACGATTTTGAGTACCGCCACCTCCGCCTGAAGGACATTAAGGTTCGGCCCAACATCGATGTGGGCAAGGCCCTTACCATTGAGGACCTTTTCCGCGATGGGTACAAGGCCATTTTCATCGGCACCGGGGTTTGGCGGCCCAATGCTTTGCACATTCAAGGCGAAAGCCTGGGCCATGTGCACTTTGCCATCAACTACCTGCAAAACCCGGATGTTTACCACCTGGGCAACCGGGCCATTGTGATTGGCGCGGGCAACGCGGCGATGGATGTGGCCCGCACGGCCATCCGCCATGGCACCCGCCATGTGGAGTGCTTCTCCCTGACCAAAAAGCTGGCGGCAAGCGACTATGAAGCCAGCTACGCCAAGCTGGAGGGGGTAAACTTTTTCTACAACAAAAAGCCGGTGGAAATTACCCCCGCCGGGGTGGTGTTCCGCAACCTGGCAGAAGGGGAGGACGGCACGTTAACCGAGCTGCCTGGCACCGAGCAGCTTTACCCGGCCGATAGCGTGATTGTATCGGTTAGCCAGGGGCCTTGCACCACCATTACCTCCAGCACCAAAGGGCTGGAAACAACCGCCCGGGGCCTTGTGGTGACGGATGAGGTGGGCCACACCACCCTGCCCGGGATTTTTGCCTCGGGCGATGCGGTGAAGGGCGCCCGAACGGTGGTGGAGGCGGTTGCCTACAGCAAACAGGTGGCCGAGGCCATGCACGCCTATATGCAAACCCTGCCGCCGGACCCACCGAGCCCCTATGCGGGGCTGGAACCCCTCCAACCGGACGACGGAAATTAAGCTTGCTTTGCCTTTAACGCCATAAAAAAACGTTGCCGCCCTGCACCGCTTGAACGCGGCAGGGCGGCATTTGTTGTGGCCCCGTGCGCTGGCTGCCGCCCTGCGGCGGGGGGGAAAGCGAACGAAAAAAATAAAAAGCAAAAAAGCGGCAATAAGGCTTGACAGAAGCGAATAGGGATGGTAAAATATAACTCGCATCTGAATGCAGTCCCTATGGAGGGGTGTCCGAGTGGTTTAAGGAGCTGGTCTTGAAAACCAGT
The DNA here is from genome assembly GCA_028710135.1 of Gemmiger sp. Classification (GTDB taxonomy): domain Bacteria; phylum Bacillota; class Clostridia; order Oscillospirales; family Ruminococcaceae; genus Gemmiger. Next base: position 10,772 of record JAQUSS010000052.1, read on the forward strand.
GACGTAGCAATGCGCCGTGGGTTCGAATCCCACCCTCTCCGCCAACGGCAAACCTGCTTGCCGGGCTTGCTAAAACAGAATACCAGTTATCACTTTGCTCTGGAGTAATACTCAAGAGGTCGAAGAGGCGCCCCTGCTAAGGGCGTAGGGTGGGAAACCGCTGCGAGAGTTCAAATCTCTCTTACTCCGCCAAAAGAAGCACCAATCAGAAATGACTGGTGTTTCTTTTTTTTATATGGTATGCTTTTGCTAAAGGTTCTATCGGGTATCTATGGGCATCAATCCGCTGCAAGAAAGAGGTGCGTTATGAAAAACGGGAAAAACGGTATCATTGTATACACATCCAAATACGGGGCCACCAAAAAATATGTGGATTGGCTGGTGGAAAGCGTATCTTTTCAAGCGATAGAAACCGCCAAGGCAACGCCTGCGCAGCTGGAGCCGTACGATACGGTGCTGCTGTGTGGCGGGGTGTACGCCAGCGGCATTGCCGGGCTGGCTTTTTTGCGTAAAAACTACCCCCAGCTTGCGGGCAAAAAAGTGGCGGTGCTTTGCGTGGGGGCATCGCCGTTTGATGAAAAAGCCATTGCGGAGATAAAAACGCACAACCTGAAAGCGGAGCTTAAAGATATTCCGCTATTTTACGCAAGGGGCAAATGGGACGAAGCCCAAATGACGTTTGCGGATAGAACGCTTTGCAAGCTGCTGCAAAAAATGGTTGCAAAAAAAGACCCCGCCACCTACGAGCCCTGGGAGGCTGCCCTGATGTGTGCGGTAGGCACCCCCTGCGATTGGACGGATAAGGCCTATTTGCAACCTCTGCTAGCGTATCTAAATGAAAAATAATACGGTTCTATGCGAAAAACAGCCCCCCGGCAAAACGGTAACCGTTTTGCCGGGGGGCTGTTGGCGGTTCTGCCCGGTGCTTTTTGCGCCTGGTTTTTAAGGCGCTAGGTTTGGCCTATCTTGGTCGCCATCGGCCTTGAAGAGAACAAAATTATCGGGCTTATTGGTAAAATAATAGTATTCGGTGTTTTCGGCCAGGGGCGGGGTCAGGTAGTTGGGGATGATGGCCGCATCGCTGATTTTGCGCTGGTAGAACCCGGCCTCCGCCCAAATTTCGGGCGGGATGCCGGCGCAGTAGCAATCGATGTATTCGGCACCGGTTTGTTGCAGCAGCGCATCTAAGGCAAGGCCCAGGCGGGGCAGGTGTTCATCCTTACCGATATAATCCACCAGGCGCAGCACGGGGGCAAGGCCGGTATCCGCCGCCGTGACGGTGCGGGTGATGAGATAGGCCAGCAGCGGGCCGCCGGCTTCGGCCCGGGCCGCCCAAACATCGTAGGTAAAGTGGGGGTAATGGAAATACCGCCGCCGCAAATACCAGCTATCCTTCACCGGCGTGTGGGGTGTTTCAGGCATACCCAGGGGGACAAGCGCGGCGGCTGAGGGCACATTTTCAAGCAGCAGGCCACCCTTTACCGGCAGGATGGCGGGGGAGAGCGCAGGGTCCGGCTGGGCAAGGCGGTAGCCACCCTGCGGGCGGGGGGCAAGGCGGTAGTAGTGGGGCAGGCGGGTGGCCGTCCAGCCCAAAAAGCGGTAAAAGTTGCAGGTGGCCGCCCGGATGTTGTTGCAGGCCACCACATTGGCGTGCAGCAGGTCGGGCAGGGCATTCATCAGCTCCAGCCCAACGCCGTTGTGGCCCTTAACGGCCACCCAAACCGAAACCCACACATCGGGGTGGGGGGCGGCGCTTGCCAAAATATACCCGGCGGCACTCAGCAGGGTATCGCCCTCCTCCGCCAAGGCAAATTGGGGGCAGCCATCCCGCCCCGCATAATAGTGGTGGAAAAATTCTGGCCGGTTGATGAGGGGCAGGCGCATATCAAAATGCTCGTTGATAAAATCAACAATGCGGCCTTCCTCGCCGGGGCGGGCAAGCCGAAAAACCACCTTAGACAATGGCAGAACCCCCCGTTACCGGCAGGGTTACGCCGGTGATGAACCCGGCCTCGGCCGAGAGTAAAAATTCCATGGCGGGCACAACATCGGCGGGGGTGGCGTTGCGGCCCATCGGGTTTTCAGCCGCCGCGGCCTGCACAATCAGGCTGGGGGTATCCTGCAAAAAGTGGGTTTCCATCATGCTGGGGGCCACGCAGTTTACCGTGATGCCAAAGCGGGCATATTCCACCGCCAGGCTTTTGAGCAGGCCGCCCAGCGCGCTTTTTGCCATAACGTAGGCGGCGGTGTTTTTGGGCGGGCAGCCGATGGTATAGCTGGTTTGGATGAACAGCACCCGGCCAAATTTTGCCTTGGCCATGGCGGGCAAAAATGCCTTGCAAAGCCGCACAATGCTGTAAAGCTGAATTTCCATATCCTTGGCAAAGCGGTCCTCGTCAAAATTTTTGAATTTTACGTTGACCACCGGCAGGGCGGGCAGGTGGATGATGTGGGTGGGCACAAGGCCGCTTTGCCCTACCAAATCAATCAAAACATCCACCTTGGCACGGTCGGACAAATCGACATCAAAGGGGCGAACCTGCCCCGGGTGCGCCTGGCAAAGGGGGGCCAGCTTGTGTAGGTCGCCACAGCCCTGGGCAATAAAAACATCCTCGCGGTTGGCGGTGGCTAGCAGCCTGCCCAGCAGGGCAATGCCCACATCGCTGGTGGCCCCGGTAATTACATATACATTGGGCATGGGAACCTCCTATAAAAAAGTGTTGGGCGGTGTTATTGGGCAAGCCCCGCCCGCAAAATGCCACGGGTTACCTTTTGGCCGTTCTGGTTGGTGATGGTGGCCTTAATTTCCACCTCGCCCACGGCCTCGCTGATATGGCTGATGGTGCCGGATACCGTTAGGGTATCGCCCACAAAAATGGGCCGGGCAAACTTGCATTCCACCCCGTGCAGCAGGCAGTGCTCGCCGGGCAGGTATACCCCCGCCAGGGTGGAAAAAAAGCTGGCGCCCAGCATCCCGTACACAACCCGCCCCGGGTAGCCCCGCCCTTTGGCGTAGGCGGCATCGCGGTGGATGGGGGAATCGTCCCCGGTGATGGCGTAAAACCTCTCCATCATCTCGGCAGTGACGGTAACGGTGAAGGTTTCGGACATACCGAGCGTTAAATCGGATAAGGTATAGTGGTTCATGGGGCACCCCGCTTTTTGTTGTTTTTGTTATAAATGGGTTATATAAAATTGGGCAGTATAAAACCGTGTGCTGTATAAAATCCTGTGCTGCCCGCTGGGCAGCGCAAAGGGGGGCAGCGCAAGGGGGGCGGCGAAAAAAGAATCGAAAAAAGCCCCGAACCGGCCTTATTTGGCGGCTGGGGCTGGGGCGTGGCCGCGCGCTGCTACCGGGGTGCTGCTTAGGCCGTAAGCCTTACCACAAGGTCAAGCAGGTCGCCCACGTTTTTCAGCCCGCGCACATCCTCAAGCTTAAATTTAATGGCAAACTTTTTCTCCATGGCGGTTAGCAGGTTAATCTGCTCCAGGCTATCCCAATCTTCAATGTCATCGGCGCAGGTTTCACGGGTTAGCACCAGGGTATCGTCATCAAAATTATCGCGAAAAATTTCCTGTACAGCGTCAAAAATCATCTGGTTATCCATTTTATACTCTCCTTATTTCCATGGTGGTGCAGCGAGGGGCATAGCCTTCCAAATTGTCTAGCGTATAGGTGGCGGCCCCATCCGCCGTTTCGCCGGTTAATGCAAAACCCAGTGTAGCATAAAAATCTTTCACGGGCAAGTTCTTTGGGGTGGGCAGGTAGCGCCCCACCATGCGTTTTACCCCGGCGGCGCGGGCATCGGCCACCAGCTGGTCAAACAGGGCAAACTCCAGCTCCCGCTTAAAGGTGCGGCAACTCATCACCCACAAATCAATCGTCAGGGTATCGCCCGCAAGGCTGCCGATCAAGGCGGTTACAATGCCGTTATCGCCAAAACGGTCGGTCAGGCGGCCATAAAGGGTCAGGTGGGTGGGGCTATCAATCAACCCCTCCACCTCGGCAGCCGAATAGCGGCGGGTGGTCAGGTTAAACTGGTTGGTTTTGTTGATGAGTTGGGTGATGCGCTCGGCATGGGGGGCATCAAAATGGCCAAACTCACCGGTCATGGCAAGGCTTTTTAAGTAGTCGGTATAGCTGCCGCCCGCAAAGCTTGCCTCTACCGTTGCCCGCTGGGCATTTTGGCGGTACATGGCGGTGCGGTTGGCATCATCCGCCGATAGGGTCGTCACCTCAAACCAGCCCGCACGGTCCAGCGCGCGGATGTATTCCTCGGGGGCCGATAATTCGGGCACGGCCACGCCGGGCAGCTGCTGGCGGATAATCTCCCGCTCGGCGGGGTTATCGTCCACAAAAACAAAGCTATCGGGCAGCAGGTTGATTTCTTTTGCCATGGCGCTCAAATTTTCGCTTTTGGGCTGCCAGTTTGCCTTGAAGGCAATAAAATCCTCCCGCTTCAAAACGCTATCGGGGCGGGCAAACCCGGCTTCGGCGTTGGCAAGCTCGTTTTTGCTATCCACGTTCAGCAGCACCCCGGTTTGGCCCAGCTCCTTTAGGTATTGCTGAAAGGCTGTGTAGGCCATCCCGGTGGGGGTTTCGTTGCCAAGGGCAATCCCCTCGGGGCCATCGTCCCCAATCACGCCACCCCACAGGGTATTGTCCAAATCCAGCGCCAGGGCCTTTTTGTTGCGGCCAAACAGGCTTTTGATGATGGCCGCCGCACTTTTTGCCAGTAGGGGCAGCTTATCGATCGCGCAGGGGTATTTGTAGGCGTACCAGGCGGTAGGATCCGAAAAAGCATCCATCCCGCATTGGGCTTGCAGGTAGGCAAGGTCGTTGATATACAGGTTGGGGGTGGCCTCGGCCAGGCTGGCCAGGGCCTCGTTCAACCGGCGCACAAACCGCAGCTTGCCGCGTGGGTCGGTGCCATCGCGGTTGCCCAGCACCCGGGCGGTGGGCAAATCAAAGTTATTGAGCACCACCGGGCAGCCAAAACCCAGCGCGGCCTTGGCGGCGACGGTAAAGCGGGCCAGCTCGGCGGCAAAAAGTGCCTCGACCTCGGCGGGGGTATCGGCGGGGGCGGGCAGGCGCTTTATATTATGTAAGCAGGTGTGGATGTAAATGACATCGGGGGCAAAGGCGGCCAGGGTGCCATCGTCAAACAGCAGGTTCTCGTAAAAAAGGCCGTAGCCGCCCAGGTGGAAGGTGGGGTCAATGCCGGCGGCAAGCAGGTAAACCTCCAGCATATCCTGTGTGGCACCCACCGTTGCGCCCGAAAGTACCGCTACCTTTTTCGGCACCAGGCCCCCGGCCTCGCGCAGGGTTCGCTTATACCGCTTTTTTTTGGCAAGCAGCGCGCCCGTGTCAAACCCGGCATCCCAAAGCTCCATCAAAAGCCCTCCTAATGGTACGAAATTGTGGTTGATATACCTATAAAATATAGCATAAAACCGCAAGGGTGTAAAGCGTACTGGTGCCAAAACTGGCGCGAAAGGCGGCGCGCTAAAGCCCGTAATCCTCCAACCGGCGGGCAAGCTCGGTTTCATCGGCAACGGGTAGGCCCTGTTGCAGTGCAAGTAGGTCCTGCTCGGGCAAAAGGCGGGTGTAGATGGTGGGGTACTCGGCCAGGGGGCCGCCGCCATCGGCGGTGTAAAGGGCCAGGTGGCCGGCATGGTCTTTCAGCAGGTATTGCGGCGCGGGGGCTTTGCGGGCGTTTGCCCCAAACAGCCAAATGGCAGAAAATACCACCGCCAGCAGGGCCAGGGCACCCAAAACAGAAAGATAGATGCGAAGCATAGGGCGGTTCCTCATGGGGTGGCCTCCTTTTTGTGGTGTGAAAAAGTACGTTGGTACAGCTAGTATTGGCGCTTTTTGGCCTCGCCATACGAAAATACCGTGAATTTTGCGTTTCTTGCCTATACTTTTGGCAATACTTTGTGGTATAATTCAGTCTATGGTGTGGGGCACTGCCGGGTGACGGGCTGCCCCACCCCCTAAAAATAAAGTGTATTACCCGCAAAGGAGGCGGTCCTCATAGACCCCAAACAGCAACGGCGCATCTCAACCGAGGGCGCAAAGACCCTGCCGGACCTTACCGAGGCCGGGCAGGCAAGCCAAGCCGGGCAGGCAGGCAAACGGCCCCCTGCGGCCGGTGGCAGGCCCGGCAAAAAAAAGAAAAAACGGCGCAGCATTTTTGGGTATATCCTGCGCTTTATCGGTTGCCTAATCTGCATTGGCATCATGCTGTGCAGCGTGGGCGGCGTGTTGCTGTCTATGTACATTGTGCAGGTGACGGCGGACGATGCCGGCGTGCTGGACCTAGATACCCTAAAGCTTGCCCAAACCACCATTGTGTATGATATCAACGGGAATGAGTACGATACCTTCTCGGGCGATAATAACCGCATCTGGAAAACGCTGGACGAGTTCCCCAAAAACCTGCAAAACGCCGTGATTGCGGTG
>JAQUSS010000053.1 GCA_028710135.1 Gemmiger sp.
GGATGACCTGGGCGCTGTTTTGCCCAAAAATATAGAAGTTTTCAGCGCCCACCCGCTCGGCAATCTCAACATTTGCGCCATCCATGGTGCCCAGGGTCAGGGCACCGTTGAGCATAAACTTCATGTTGCCGGTGCCGGAGGCCTCCTTGGAGGCAAGGCTAATCTGCTCGGATAGGTCACACGCCGGTATCATCTTTTCGGCGGCAGTCACATTATAGTTTTCCACAAACACCACCTGCAAAAAGGGCGATACCTCGGGGTCGGCGGCAATCACCTGGGATAGGGTAAGCAGGGCGTGGATGATATCCTTGGCAATGGTGTAGGCGGGGGCCGCCTTGGCCCCAAAAATGCTGACGAGCGCCACCGGCGGCTTGTGCCCGGCCTTAATCTCAAAATATTGGTGAATCAAAAACAGCAGGTTGAGCTGCTGGCGCTTATACTCGTGCAGACGCTTGGACTGGATGGCAAACATTGCGCCGGTATCCACCTGGATCCCCTGTTTTTCGTACAGCCAATCGGCCAGGGCCGCCTTGTTATCGGCCTTAATTTGGGCAAACGCCTGCAACGCCACCGCATCGGCGGTTTCGGCGTAGGGCATCAGTTTTTCCAGCGCGGCGGCATCGGTTTTAAAGCCGGGGCCAATCAGCCGCTCAATCTCGGCGGCCAGGGCGGGGTTGCAGTTCAGGAGCCACCGGCGGAAGGTGATGCCGTTGGTTTTGTTGTTGAATTTTTCGGGGTAGAGGGTGTAGAAGCCGTGCAGCTCACTCTCCTGCAAAATTTTGGTGTGCAGGGCCGCCACCCCGTTGGTGGAGTGGGTAAAGTGGATGTCCATATGGGCCATGTGCACCTTGTTATCGGCATCCAAAATGGCAAGCTGGGCCGCCTGCACGGCATCCGGGGTGCGGGTGCGGGCCAGGGCATCCAGCTTTTCAATGATGGGCATCAGGGCAGGCACAATGGCATCCAGGTAGGCGCGGGGCCAGGTTTCCAGTGCTTCGGCCAGGATGGTATGGTTGGTGTAGGCGCAGGTGGCCGAAACAATTTCCACCGCCTCCTCAAAGGCAATGCCCGCCGCCCCCAACAGGCGTATCAGCTCGGGTATTACCATGCTGGGGTGGGTATCGTTAATTTGGATGGCGGCATAGCTGGCCAAATCGTGCAAATTGCTGCCGCGGGCGGTGGCCTCCTGCAAAATAAGCTGCGCCCCGGCGGATACCATCAGGTATTGCTGGTAGATGCGCAGGCGGCGGCCCGCCTCGTCCGAATCATCGGGGTAGAGGAAAAGGGTTAGGTTTTTATCAATTTTTTCTTTGTCAAAGCGTATGCCCTGCTCCACAATGGTTTCATCCACCGTGTCCAAATCAAACAGGTTGAGGTAGTTGGTGCGGCCACCGTAGCCGGTAACAGCCAGCCGGTAAAGCCGGGCCTGGTATTCGGCCCCGGCCAGGGTAACGGGGTAGGTGGTATCGGTGCGCTCGGCCCAGGAGGTACCGTCCCCGGTCAGCCAGCGGTCGGGCGTTTCGTTTTGCACCCCACCGTGAAAATCCTGGTGGAACAAGCCAAAATGGTACCGCAGGCCGATGCCATCCCCCGGCAGGCCCAGCGTTGCCAGCGAATCCAAAAAGCAGGCAGCCAGCCGCCCCAGCCCGCCGTTGCCAAGGCTGGGCTCGGGGTCCAGTTCCTCCAGCTCGGCAAGGCTTTTGCCCGCCTGCGCCAGGCAAGCCCGCACAGAATCATACAGCCCCAGGTTGATTAGATTGTTGGATAGCAGCTTGCCGATCAAAAATTCGGCCGAAATATAGTACAGCTTTTTGCCGGTAACCGGCTTTACCCGGCCCTGGCTTTGCTGCTTTACCAGCGCCAGCAGGGCAAAATACAGCTCTTGGTTGGTGCATTCTGCCAGGGGCTTGCCCGCCAGTGCCGCCAGCGTTGCTTCCATTGCTTCGTTCATAGCATTTACTCCTCTCGGTGGTGGGGCCCGTAAAATTGTATGGGCCTACCTGTAGTATTATCACATTTTTGCCCAGCTATCTTGCGCAATCCTTGCATTTTATGGTACGATTCTATCATAAAGGCACGCAAAGGCAAGGTTTCACAACAAAGCCGCCGTTTTGGCCGGTTTTGTTTTTTGGGGCCGCCCAGCCGGGAGGGAGGTTTTATGCCAAGCGCACAACTGCGGGAAAATAAGCACCATGGCTCTGCCCTTTTCCCCTTCAACATCTACCCCTGCACCATCCCGGGGGACTTTTTATCGGTGCCCCTGCACTGGCAAAACAGCATGGAGATTATCTACATCAAGCGGGGGCGGGGCCAGGCGCGGGTAGGCCTAGACACCCTGCCGGCTGCCGCCGGGGATATTTTTATCCTGCCCCCCGGCAGGCTGCACGGGCTGCGCCAGCTGCCCGGGGCGCAGATGGAGTACGAGAACATCATCTTCTCGCTGGATTTTTTGTTTGGCGGCCCCGATGACATCTGCACCCAGCAATACCTGCTGCCGTTGCAGGCGGGGCGGCTGGCCCTGCCCGGGCGGCAAACCCCCGCCGATGCCGGCTACTTGCCCCTGGCCGCCGCCTTGCAGGAGGCCGAGGCCCTGTGCGCCGCCCGCCCCAACGGGTACGAGCTTGGGGTAAAAGCGGCGCTGCTTCGCTTTTTATCGCTGCTTTTGGGCGCGCAGCCGCTGCCCCCTGCCCGGCCCGATAGCCCCGATACCACCCGGCTAAAGGCCCTGCTTGCCACCATGCAGGCCGACCTTGCCGCCCCGTTGACCGTGGCCTGGGCCGCCGAAAGCTGCGGGTGGAGCGCCAGCCACTTTATGCGGTGGTTTAAGCGGATGACCGGGCTGGGCTTTGCGGCGTTTTTGAACGAGCAGCGCCTTGCCCAGGCCGCCGAGGCCCTGCGCGGCACCGACGATAAAATTTTGGATATTGCGGGCCAGGCCGGGTTTGAAAACCTATCCAACTTCAACCGCCAGTTCAAGGCGCGGTATGGGGTAACGCCCCGCGCCTACCGCGGCGCGGACCGATAGCCCACACAACCGGCGGCCAGCTGCCGCCACAAGATAAAGGAGGATTTTTTATGACATACCGTGAACTTTTGCAGGCCGCCCAGGGCAAAATGGGCCCCTGCCACGCCTGCCCGGTTTGCAACGGGCGGGCCTGCGGCAACACCATACCCGGGCCGGGCGCCAAGGGCAGTGGGGATGTAGCCATCCGCAATTACGATGCCTGGCAACGGGTGCGGCTGCATATGGATACCCTGCACGAGAATGTGCCGGTGGCCACCAGCTGCACCCTGTTTGGCAAAACCTTCCGCTACCCAATTTTTGCGGGGCCGGTGGGCGCCACCGCCCTGCACTACGGCCCCTTATACGACGATATGGCCTACAACAATATTTTGGTGCCCGCCTGTGCGGCCGCGGGCATTGCCGCCTTTACGGGGGATGGCACCAACCCCCAGGTGATGGTTGCCGCCACCGCCGCCGTGCAGGCGGCAGGCGGGATGGGGGTGCCCACCGTAAAACCGTGGGACCCTGCCACCCTGGCCCAAAAAATGGCGCTGGTAGCCCAAAGCGGCTGCTTTGCCCTGGCCATGGATATTGACGCGGCGGGCCTGCCCTTTTTGCAAAATTTGACCCCGCCCGCCGGCAGCAAAACGGTGGCCGAGCTGCGGGAAATTGTGGCGGCATCCCCGGTGCCCTTTGTGGTGAAGGGCATTATGACCCCCGCCGCCGCCCTGAAAGCCGAGCAGGCCGGGGCCGCCGCCATTGTGGTATCGAACCACGGGGGCCGGGTGCTGGATGGCTGCCCCGCCACCGCCGAGGTTTTGCCCGCCATTGTGCAGGCGGTGGGTGGCCGGATGAAGGTGCTGGTGGATGGCGGCATACGCACCGGCACCGATGTTTTTCGGGCGCTGGCCCTGGGCGCGGATGCCGTGCTGGTTGCCCGCCCCTATGTAACCGCCGTTTACGGCGGCGGGGCCGAGGGCGTTGCCCTTTACACCCACAAGCTGGGTGCCGAGCTGGCCGATGCCATGGCCATGTGCGGTGCCGCCACCCTGGCCGATATCACCCCCGCCATGGTGGGCGTATATTGATGTGCCGCCGGTTTTTATATTTTTGCTGTTTTTTATGTTTTTTATGTTTTTTATAAGGTGAACTTGGCCCCTTCCCCTTTCCCGGCCCGCCGTGCGGCGGGCCGGATACGCGAATCCCCCCTGCCCGTTGGGCAGGGGGGATTCGCTATAGCCGGTATGTTTGCGCCATGGCTGCCAAATTGCAGGTTAAGAGATATTGCCGCTGGGGGAGCAGGAGATAGAAAGATTCACCGGGATGCTGATGCTGCCCGAAACTGTAGCGGTAAGGTGTGCTGTGTTGCCACTGCACCAGGTAGATTGCCCACCGTAGGACCAACCACTTGCTGTCGAACTGCTTCCGCTTGCATAGGTTGCGGTCGCAGAGCTGTAGTCGTAGCTGAATCGTGCGTTCAACTGTACGGTAGCAACCGTCCGCCCTGCGTAGCTATAAGATTGTACTGTGTAACCGCTTTTTTCGTTGCTCCTGCCATACGTAGGCATTTCATAAACCATAGTGGTGCAGATAACCCCCTTGCCCAAATTTTGTGTTGTTGTTTCAACCAACTTCCCTTGCGGGCCTTCTGCGAAACAAGATAGCGAGAAAACCAGCAAAAAGGCCATTGTGGAAATAAGTGATGCTATTTTTTTCATGACGATTACTCCTTATCATAAGTAGCGGAAATCATTCTGTAATTGGTGGTAGCGTAGGGTACGGCATACCTTCCTCAAGGCTGACAACAAGGGTGCTTGTTTTTACAATTGCCACACCCTTAATTGCATAGTAATAAATTACCAGTCCAAGCAGCAGGGCAGCCACCACACCAACAACCGCAATGGTTACCCGTTTGCGGCGGTGCTTTTGTTTTTCCCATTCCTGGGCAGTATCGGGCGGCAAGGTTTCCATAAAATCGGCGGCGGCATCCTTTGGGCTACCCAACAGGCTTTCCATTTCAGCAAATGAAATATTCGGTTGCTCCGCAAGGGTATCTTGTACGTTTTTCTCTATATACCGGCGTAGTTCCTCGCGTTGCGGCTTGCCGCAAGCAAGGTGCTTTTCTACCTGATTCCAGTATTCGTTCAGTTCTTTTTCGTACATTCCGAATCCTCCCCATACAGTTTTCCATCTTGTGCTAAAATTTGGTTGATTACGCGAATTAAACGCCTATACTCCTGTATCAGCGCTTGCAGATGCGCTTGCCCGCTTTCGGTGGTGGCAACGTAAATATGGGTTCGGTTATCTGCAATACACTTCTTGGTTTCAAGAATATAGCCATGCTCTTGCAAGCGGTAAATTGCAACGGAACGGGTATTAACGTTTCGTATCCCTTCGGTAACGCGCGACATTTCCTGAATCATTTCGTAAACGTACATATTTTTTGGCGCAGCAAAAACAAGACCAACGTTTCTGTAGTGGCCTTTTCATTGCTTACCGCATCCCTGCGGGGATGCCGCTTTTTCCAGTTGGCGCGGTGCCTTTCTCTGCCATGGCAATTCCTCAATTTCTATTACACTAGTGTAATATTATAATACCACCGTTTGAAAACATTGCAATATTAATCATTGACAAATATAGGCGCGCTCGTTATAATATAGCTATCGAAGCCACGAAAGTTGGTCAGCTTTATGAATCGCACATTGCTTTTGGCCCTGCATTTTGGTATGACCCTGGCCACCGCCCTGCTACTGGCGGCCAGGTTGGCGTAAAATGATTGTAGGAAGGATGGTGTGTCCAATGCAGTACGGCCCGCGCATTTTTGTAAGCGTATATCGCCCACCACTGCGGTTTTAGGGGTGCGCAACCATTTTCTATCAAAAACAAAACATAAAGCCAACAGGAGGCCATCCATTGATTACAAAAACATGGCTTGTACTGTCTATCCTTGCAATTTTCATTCAAATTTTTCTTGCAAAAAAAGGCTTACCCTGGTGGTCTGGCCTAGTATTACCCTTTGTGTTTTTCTGCTGTGGCTGCTATGCGTGGTACGACCTTAGCTCCATCGGCATACAAATGGCCGTCTTGGTTTGCGCGATGATTCCCCCTGTTATTTTACCGACGGTATACGCAATTTTCTATTGGAAACGGCGCTATGAAAATTTAAGAGGAGCGAGTAAAAATGAAAAATAAAATATTGTGTATGTTGTGCGCCTGTGTATTTGCTTTATGCGGCACTTTTTCAATGACCTGCTTTGCTGCCGCAGAACCGGCCGACCCGTCCATTTCCACCTATAGCTATCGAGAGGATCTCTTGGTTTCCTATATCGAATATTGGTATACGGAGGGGGGAAACCCTGTCCGTGTTGTCTATGGTGAGCAGTACCAACAATTCACCTTCTTGAACGGCTATGAAGAAACCTCTCGCACTTCTGTTTCTTTACCCATCACTAGCGAATATCCCCATGGCACCACACAAGTAAAAAAGATAACGGTTCACTATCGTTTCTTTTAATTGGGAGTAAAGCTTACTATGCTCATAAACCTTGTTGTTTGTATTATAATTGCCGCAGCCTTAACATTTGCCCAAATTCTTTTGGCAAAGCGGTATTCTCTTTGGGTTGGTTTTATCCTTCCCCTTATCACGTGGGTCGCCGTGGCTCGGCCTGTTTACCTAGCTCTGGCCCCCACCCCCGCGCGCCATATTCCAAATTACTATTTGGCGGGCAGCCTACTGTTCGTTGGTGTATGGTTACTACTAATTTACTTTGCCTTTTTTTATTATTGGAAATGCAAGGAGGAAAACAAAGAAAATGGAAAAAACAATGGTTCTAAAAAAATTTAGCAAAACTTTCGTTTGTGTTTTAGCATTCTGCCTTAGCATGGTCCTCTCTTCGCAGCTAACCACTGTTTATGCCAGCTCAAGTGCAGAGATTGTTCCGTATGCACACCGAGAGTCTTTGCCGACCCAATATGAAGTATGGACTTCTTATATGCAGGGCACCGAATACAAAAATTACGTGTACCGCGATTTCACTTATGCGAACGGATACACCACCACCGAAAGGTATGAACGAATGGAATTAACGCCACTGGAATATGAATTTTATAGCGGTGCGGTACGGTGGCACGTTTCCTATAGTTTTTACTGATGCTTTAGGGGCGGCAGGCATTTAGGCGCCACTGGTAAGCATCAAGCCGCCCCCGCGCATTACCACAGCGTTCCCCCCTGCGCATCAAGCGCAATCAATATATGGCCCACGCTGCAAGTAAGCATTTTGTTTTTCACCCTACTTATCTACGTGTGCCATATATTAAGCCCGGGGAACGCTGTTTTTTATTTCCATTTTCCGTTTAGCACTTTCTTAGCAAACCACTTACCGCGCTATGCCTTCCCTAATTTTTTTTGCCCCCGGCCGCCAACCCAACAAGGCAACCCTTTTTGTTCCAATAATAATTATTGACAAAAGCCGGTATTGTTTCTATGATGTAGGTAGAAGGCACACGCGTTGAAAACTGCCTTGCGGCGTCGTTTTTGGAGGGCACATGAAAAAGCGGTCTGCTTGCTTATTTCGATTGTTGGCAATGGCTGCCGCCTTTTTGGGCCTTGCCCTTGCTGCTTGTTCTGCAAATGTGGAAGTGCCGCCTGCGGCAACCCCCGCCCCCACCCTGAATGCGCCCCCCGCCCCGGCAACTGAATTGCCCGCACCGCAAGCAGCACCTTCCTTCACACTTGCCACGCCAAGCACCTTTTTAGGGGCTGCGAACGAAATCCGCTTGGATGCGTACCCGGCAGATGTCAAGCAAGCTTCCGGCAACATCAATAAGATGAAATACCCAAGCTGCCTGCTTTTTCACGATGATACCATTTATGCGGAGCGCATTGCCTATGACGATGCGCTCGACACCGCATTCACGTTGATTAAGATTGATGCCGTTAACAAGCAGGAACGCGATATTGCTCCACTCCATTTCAACTTTCGATACCAAAACGGCATTCTGCTGCAAGGCCGGTATTTATTGCAGGCCCCTTGTATGGCCGGTAGCGATGGCCTGGAGGTGGAATGGCAAAAAACCGACTGCGAAACCGGTGAAACCGAAATTCTTTACAAAGCCCCTGTAAAAACACTGTTTGCCACCATGCAAAAGGCAAGCGAGGATACCGCATTTTTATTGGTTGATGGCATGGATAACGGGGAACTGATTCAAAAAATCATATCCTACCGGCTATCCACCGGCGAATGTCATGAAATTTACGCTTCCCAGCCCAATTCTGTGCAAGACGACTTCGCAAACCCCAAGCCGTGGATTATGGCTGCTGCCGATGGCAAACTATACGTGCTGGAATTACAGCAAATCCAAGGCAAATACCAAACCAGTATGCTGGTTTTGGATGATAATGGCTTGGTGCTGGATTCCTACCCGGTTCCCGCTTTGGATGGCTATGGTTTATGGGAAAGCAACCCCGTCGATTTTGTCATATTTGAAAACCACTTTTTCATTCGCTACTATGATTCCCGCGCGTTGATGCCCGTTGTATTTTTATCGCGCGATACTTTGCAGGTTTATGACATGGAACCCATGGTCAATTTACCCCTCTCGGTTCTAACCCCGCATGTATACAATGGCAACCTCACTTTGTTTAGTACCTATGTTGACAACCAGGATTACGAGAAAAACCAAACAACCTCTCAAGTTGTTTTTATCAATTTGGATTCTAAGCGCTGTTACCCCGTGCAGCTAAACCAAGTTTTTCCAGCGTTTCACCTTGTTGAGGCCAACAGCCGTGGCGATATTCTTGTCAGCTACGGGGAACAAGCGGATGCAAAATGGCGCATTTTCTCCGTTGCGGATATCGAACGCTTTCTTGCGGAGAAAGGGTTTGTATAGCGCCTTCCAAAATTCCCGTTCCCCTTCGCCACACAGTGCCCACCCGTTGCCGCCGCCTAAACCGCCGGGTTCCCCATAACCGCCTTGGGCTTTCCTGTGTTTGTTGCATAGACCCAGGGTGGTTTTTTGATTGTGAGAGATGGCATCATGAAAAAAATTATAGCTGCGCTATCCACCTTTCTTTTGCTGCTGGTTTCTACCTTGAGTGTTTTTATGATGGGCGAGGCATCGTATTTCGATGCACTGTACAAAAACAGAACCTCGGTATATATAAACAGCGTGGAAAGTGCATCCGCAGAAGAAGTTTTGGCAACCTTAAATGCGGTTTCTGAAAGCTGCTCGGTAGAAATTGCGCGCCATATCGCAAGCAACCAAAGCGACATACGGGTATACACCACCCGCACAGAAGCATACCCCGCGGCAAGCATCACCAACCCCCTTGCCTTTTTGGGCGGCGCTGCCTGTGTTACGATAGAACCCATTGAAAATTTTGCCAAAAATGCGGCGGCCCATGGGTACTACTTTATAAATAGCACCGATGCACAAGTGGTTGCGCAGGCCATGGCCGAATTGGGCACTTTGGGCGAGGTAACGCAGTTTAGCACCTACCCAACCTTTTTTGGCTATACCCTAGAGCGACTGGCGCAGGAAAAAAACGCGCCCGCGTTCTACCTTTTGGTGGCGGCCATCTTCCTGATATTATTGGCCCTATTCACCATGGATACCACCAAAAAAAGCAAGGAGATTGCCATTTATCAATCGCTTGGTTTTACCCGGGCAAGGGCAACCTTTTGCCTGCTGCGCAATTACCGCAGGGCGTTTGCCACCGGCATGTCGGCCACGGCAATTTTGCTGTTGGCAGCCGGGTTTTGGCTTGGCGCGGCACCGGTTTTGGTGGGCCTGGCGGCAAGCGTTATTATGCTGGCAACCCTTGTAACGCTTTGTGCCGCCGTCTGCTTTGCCGCCACCGTTTCACAGCAAAGCACGGGGTTGGTTTGCTACTTAAAAGGCGACCTGATTTTTAGCCACCTGTTGGAGGTGCAAATACTAATCAAGTATCTGCTGTTGGGCATTTGCAGTTTTTTGCTGGTTTATACGGCAAACCTTTACAGCGAAGCCGCCACCCAGTTGCAAAAGCAAGCGGTTTGGCAGCAGGCGGAAAATGTGTACACGTTGGTACTGAAATATATGGAGCAGAGCAGGGACGAGCAGCGGACGTTTGAAAAAAAGACGAAATTGTTTTTTGAGGCTTTGCTGGAAAAAGAGAATGTTTTTTTGATTGCACCAAGCTTTACAACCGATCCCCAAAGCGGAGAGATTGTTGCAAGCTCGATTGTGGTTGATAAAAATTACCTGGCACGGCATTCCATAAAAACCGCAGCGGGCACCAGCGCCGCGGCGCAACTGGTTACCGGCGATACCGTGCGCAATATTTTGGTTCCACAGTCCTACCAAGCCCAGCAGGATAGCATAGAGCGCAATATGCGGGAGCTATTCTTTTTCCAAAAATACGGCGTACCGCGGATGCTTGGCTATGAGGAACCCAGTGTTTCCGCCGCAGCGCCGCAAGCCTCCGATTTAACGCTGAATATCATTTACATCCCCGATGATATCGTGTGGTTTTCGTACGACCCCACGGTGAACCCAAACACCCAAAACTGTGTTATCAACCCCCTTGTTATTGTGGATACCAACAACGTTGACACAAGCTTCTACTTTTCGTACCTGAGCAGCTCGGTATTTTTTGAGACAAAATTGCACAATGCCTATGATGAAATTGCGCCCCTGGTTGCCCAATATGGGCTGGAAAGCTATTTTGAATCGGTTCGCAGTGTGTACGACGACTATGCTGCGGATTTGGCCCGCCTACTGCTTGCGCGGAACCTGGCCCTTGCGGCAACGCTGATTTTGGCGGCCATTTTAGGGGTATCCGTATACCTATTACAAGCCGCCTATTTTATCACCCACCAAAAATCCATTACGGTTCGCCACCTGCATGGCTATTTGCTTTTGCGCATCCTGGGCAAAATTCTTATCTGCCAGTGGGTTTTGGATTTTGTGGTGCTACTAATAAGTTCCAACATTGTATGGGCGGTTGCCGCCACCCTTGTGGATGTTATGATTATTCTGTACACCGGGCGGCGCAATTTGCGCAGCACCATAACCACCGTGCTAAAAGGGGGTTGCTGATGATTCAAGTAAACGATGTAACAAAAGCGTTTGACACGCATATTGTTTTTGAAAATTTTTCTCTTTCGATGGCCAATGGCGAATACCTTGCCATCACCGGCCCAAGCGGCTGCGGCAAAAGCACCCTGCTAAACATCATTGGCCAGTTGGAGCCACCCACTGCGGGGGAGGTGGTTTTGGATGATGAACGCATGGACACCCCCAAGCAGCGGATGCTGTTTTACCGGCACAAGGCAGGGTACCTGTTCCAAAATTTTGCGCTGATTGAAGAACAAACCGTGTATGACAATTTGGCAATTGCCATGGCCTACCAGAAAGCAACACAAAAAGAAAAGAAAGAAAAAATGTGTGCGGCCCTGCAAACGGTGGGCCTGCCCGAGGCTTTGAACACCTATGTGTACCAAATGAGCGGGGGCGAACAGCAGCGGCTGGCGCTGGTGCGGCTATTGCTGAAGGAACCCAAGTACATTTTTGCCGATGAACCCACCGGCAACCTGGATGCCGCCAACCGCGATTTGGTGTTGAACCTTTTAAAGGGTTTGAAGGACAAGGGTGCCACCATTTTGATGGCCACGCACGACCTTGCCATTTTAAAGCGCAGCGAGGTTGACCGCACACTTGCCTTGCAATAGAGGGGCTTTAACGTAACGGGGTTAAACTGCGCCGCGGGGCCGCTTGCCACTTCCCCACTGCCGCCAAACGGAATTTTTTACGTTCCCATAACAAGTATTGACAAAAACAGGTATTGGTTCTATGCTGTAGGCTGAAGCCTACCGCCGCCAAACCACCCAACACCAACAGGAGGCCGTTTTGTGATGATTATAACATGGGCCGTGCTGGCCATCGTATCGGTTTTTATCCAAATTTTCCTGGCCAAAAAGGGGTTGCCCCTTTGGGCCGGGGCCGTGTTGCCGTTTGTGTTTTTCTGCTGTGGCTGCTATGCCTGGTACGACCTTGGCAGCATTGGCATACAAATGCCCGTTTTGGTTTGCGCGATGATTCCCCCCGTTATTTTGCCAACGGTATACGCCATTTTTTATTGGAAACGCCGCTATGAACTGGTAAGCGGAACCGCAAAAAGCGAAAAATAAGCCCCCTTGTGCAGGCGGCGTATGCCGCACCGCGTTGGCGGCTTATCCCGTTTTTAAGATTGGGAGTGAATGTACCATGTTTACCTACCTTGCCGTTTGTATTGGAATTACCGCAGCCTTAACGGTTGCCCAAATTGTTTTGGCCCGCCTGCCCCGCCCTTGGGTTGGGTTTGTGTTGCCGGTTCTTGCCTGGGCGGCGGTGGCCCGGCCCGTTTACCTGGCGCTGGCCCCCAACGCCGTGCGCCAAATGCCCGATTATTATTTGGCGGCCAGCCTGCTTTTTATCGGCCTATGGCTGCTGCTGATTTATTTTGCACTGTTTTATTATTGGAAATACAAGGCGGCCAGCGCCCGAAGTGCTGGCCGGTAAGGGCCATGAAAACACCGGCAAATGCAAATTTTTAGTGGCCGGGGGGCTTTGCTAGGGTGCGTACCCCTACATGGCCCGGCGCAGATACTGCCCGGGCTGAAAAGCAAGAAACAGGCGTGAGAGCGCTAAAAATAGAGTGAAACGCCACAAGGCCGCTGCCCCGTAAAATGGGCAGCGGCCTTGTATTTTTTGTTGTAGCATTTTATTTTTTGCCGGGGCAGCGGCCTGCCGGGCCAAGTTATGGGGCCAGCCTTACCGCATGGCCCCGGCGGCGCGCAGCAAATCTTTTACTACCTCGGCCCCCACCACCAGCCCGCAGGCGGCGGGCACAAAGGCGTTGGAGGCGGGCAGGGTGCGGCGGCCATTGGCCGGGGTTTCGGGCAAATCGGGGTTGGTTGGGGGTTCGGGCAGGGGCCCGGCTGCGGGGGTTTGGGCAGGCGCGGCATTTTCGGGCTCAGCTTCCTCCAGCGGGGGGAGGGCAACCTCGGTGGAGTACACCACCTTGAGCGGGATGCCCCGCTTGCGGCATTCGGCCCGCATAATGCGGGCCAGGGGGCAGCCGCTGGTTTTGCGGATATCCGCCACGCGGAAGGCTGTAGGGTCCAGCTTGTTGGCGGCCCCCATGCTGGAAAGTACCGGCACCCCCGCCGCATGGCAGCGCTGGGCTAGCAGCAGCTTGGCGGTAACGGTATCGATGCAATCTACCACATAATCGTACCCGGTTAGGGGCACGGCATCGGCGGTATCGGCACCATAAAACAGGCGGTAGGCCCCCACCTTGGTATCGGGGTCAATATCGGCAATGCGGGCGGCCATCACATCCACCTTATACTGCCCCAAGGTGGAGTGGAGCGCCACCAGCTGGCGGTTGAGGTTGGTGAGCGAAACCGTATCGCTATCAAACAAATCGATCGCGCCCACGCCGCTGCGGGCCAGCACCTCGGCCACGTGGCCACCCACCCCGCCAATGCCAAACACCGCCACACGGGCGCGGCGCAGCGCTGCCATGGCCGGTTGGCCCAGCAGCCGCCGGGTACGGGAATATTGGTCGGGCATAAGGTAGCCTCCTGTTTTTGTTTTATTTTTGCGGGCGGCAAGGCCGCCGCCGAAAGCCGACTTTGTTTTATTTTGCGGGCAGCAAAGCTGCCGCCCAAGAAGGCCAGCCAGGGTTGCCGCTTGGCAGCGGTTCGCCTGGCTGGCCGTTTTTTAAAAAGCTACACCCAGCGCCCCAGCCGGTAAACGGGCTTTTGGGGCTCGGGGGGGGTAAAATCGCGCCCTAAAAACACGTTGACCGCATTGCGCGAAAAATCGTGCGCCACAGCCTGGGGCAATAAATCATAGGCAGCGCGAAGGTTGGGGGGCCGGTGGGCCATGGAGTGTGCGTCCGAGCAGATTAAATGCACCAAATTCCACCCCATATATTTGTGCAGCAGCCGTGCCCCCGGCCCGCCGCGCAGCAACCCCGAAGCGTTAATTTGGGCAAGCACACCGCTGCTAACCCAATTGTAGAGCAGGGTGGGGTCCTCAGTCACATAGGGGTAACGCTCCACATGGGCCAAAATGGGGGTGTAGCCCTGCTGGCATATCTCAAACAGGGTATCCTCAATGCCGCCGGGGTGGTGGGTGGTGGGCAGTTCTATCAAAATATAGCGGGTGCCTGCAAAGGCCAGGTGCGAAAGCTCCAACGTGGGCAAAACGCGGGTAAAATATACCTCGGCCCCCAGCTTTGCGGCCAGCGGCAGCTTGTTTTGCTTGGCGTAGTTTGCCACCTGCCGAAACGCTTGCTTCCGGTTTTCCACAAACAGGGCGGGGGTGGTGCGCTCGTAATAAAAGTGGGGGGTAAACACAATCCCCGCCACCCCATCCTTCAGCTCCTGCTGTAGCAGGGCTGCCGAATCCTCTATGGTTTTGGCACCGTCATCTATTCCAGGCAGAATATGGCAGTGCAGATCCACCAGGCTTCTGCTCATGGCTTTTTAAATATCCTTTCCTAAAATGCGGATGATCACTTTGGTGGGCTCAATTTTTCCTTGCCATCGACATAGGTGGCATCGCTTTCATCGTAGGAGTTGTACGAGTTGTAGGAGTAGTAGTACCCATCCTTTTTATTGCTCTTTTTCGCATCGTAGCCGTTCATCACCACGCCCAGCAGGCGGGTTTGCACGGCTTCCAGCTTCTTTTTGCTGAGCTGTGCGCCCTGGATGGTGGTAACGCCGGGGCGAACGACCAACAGCGCGCCATCCACTAGGCGCGAGATAACCGCGGCATCCGTAACCACCGAAACCGGCGGCGTATCCAAAATAATATAATCGAAGGCGTTTTTAAGCGATTCCATCGAGGCACGGGCCGCATCGGAGGCCAACATTTCGCTGGGGTTGGGGGGCAGCGGGCCGACCGGCAGCACCGTGATGTTGACATCTTTAAAATGAATCAACGCCTCGGTCAGGGTGGCGTTGCCCACAATCACATTGCTGAAGCCAACATGGTCTTTGCGGATGTGCAGGTAGCGGGAGATGGAGGCTTTGCGCATATCGCAATCGACCAGGGCCACCCGCTTATCGTTGGAGGAGGCCAGGGTGATGGCCAGGTTGATGGCAACGTTGCTTTTGCCTTCCTCCGGCACGGAGGAGGTGATCATGATGACCTTGCAATTGCTGGTGGAGGATAAAAATTCCAGGTTGGTGCGCAGAGATTTATAGGCTTCCACAAACTGGAAGGGCGCGGTTTTGTTCACCAAAAACAGTTGGCGGTGGGAGGTGCGTTTTTTCTGTTTATCCAGCATTACTTTTTGCCCTCCGCGTAAACGGGAATCACACCCACAACGGTGAGATCCAGGTATTTTTTGATATCTTCCTCGGTTTTGATTTTATTATCCAAAAACTCCCGCAGGAAAATTACGCCCAGGCACAGCACCAGCCCCACCAGCCCGGCCAGGGCGGTGTTGCGCGGCACGTTGGGGGATACCGGCTGGGCGGTAACCGTAGCCTGCGAGATTACCTTGGCGGAGCCAGCCTCCACCTTTTCCACAATCACGGCCGGGGCGATGGTGGTGATTTGCTCTACCACCTGGCGCGCCCATTCGGGGTTGCCATCCTCCACGGCAATTTGCATCACCTGGGTATCATCCACCGCGCTCACGTTTACCCGCTCTTTCAGCTCGGCGCAGCTCATATCGAGGCCCAAGTTATCCACAACCGGTTGCAGCACGGTATCGCTTTTTACAATGATGCTGTAGGTGGATACCAGCTTTTGTGCCGAATTGATTTGGTCGCTGGTAACGTTGGCGGTGGTATCCTGGCGGGTATTTACAATCATCAGGGCCGAAGCACGGTATTGCGGCACAATCAGGAACTTTGAAAAAGCAAAGCCCACCGCTGCCGCCGCCACCGCGCAAAGCACAAGCAACAGCAGATGCCTGCGCACCACGTTCAACAGTTCCAGCAGGTCAATTGTTTCGTAATCTTCGTTTTCCATCGGGCTTCTCCTCAATTCCTATTTGTTCTACGGTGCAGGCGGCGCGCCGCAAGCGAGTGCGCCAACAGGGTGGTTGCCAGCAGCCCCGCCGCCAGCAAGCCATACACCGCCGCAAAAATACCAAAACTGCCAAAAACATCTTTTACGTAGGAGAGTAGCAGCAGCCGCAAAGAGGCCGGCTGGATGCTAAGGCTTGCCAACCGCAGCGAGGGGTAAACCCCCACCGCCAGCAGCAGGCATAGCCCGGCTGCCGCTGTAAACGCAAAAATAAAGCAGCGAAGCCCCGCGCGGGGGCTGCCCGAAAGCCGTGCCGCCAACAGCAGCGCCGCCCCGGCAAACAGGGCCGAGATGGCAAGCCCCACCCACAAAACGCGGTTTAGCTTGGTAACGATGGTGTAAAACTGGCTGGCAAGGGGCACGCCCACATAGTTGGCATAATCTTGGCGGCAAGCATCGGCCACCACCGCAATGCCGGATTTTACATCCTCGGTTATTTCCAGGCCGCGCCCCTGCACATCCGCCTTTAGGGCATCGTAGCAGGCGTTCGATATCTCGTTGCGCAGATCAAACGCGGTATCGCCATCGTACAAATCGCTGACGGATTTATCCATATCGGCGGCTATTTTTTCGGTGGAGATAAAGCTGGTCATCACCTCGGCTGAAAAGCCGGTGGCCGCGCCGTAGCTCTCGTAATTGTCGCACAAAAGGGCGTACACGGCGTTGGTAAAGGACGATTTTTTGACCTGCCGTTGCAGGTACCCCTTGCTGCAAAGGGTAAACATGGCCACGGCCACCACCGCCAGCACCATCAACAGTAGCGATGCTAGGTAGGATAACAGCAGCGGCCACAGCGCCCCTGCCCGCTTTTTGCCGGTGGCTGCCGGGGGGGCGCTGCGGGTATTGTGGATGCTTTGTTCCTCCATAAAGGCCCCCTTAGCTGTTGGCATCCAGCACCGGGCCGGATACCAGGCTGGCATACACAAAATAGCGGTCGGCGGTAAAGCCCAGCGCGTCAAACGGGTAGCAGGTATACAAAATCAAATTTTCGTCGTTACGGGTAAAATCGTAGGTGGTTTCATCCCGGTAATCGGCAATTTTGGTTTCGGTTATCTGGTAGGTATAGCTGCCATAGTGGGTTTGCAGGGTGAC
>JAQUSS010000054.1 GCA_028710135.1 Gemmiger sp.
CTTGTAGGTTGGGTTGGCTCTTTTTTGTTTACGTTTACTTTCCGCTTTTTACGTATGCGCACAGGCGGGTATCATGCGAAAACGCCAAAAGGGTGCTTCGTATCGTCTGTTTGTACGATGCTTTTATCTTTGCTAGTTGTACAAAAAATTCATGGATATGCGGCTTTTTTGCTTTTTTCTATACCTTCTGCCATCGCAATTCTCCTGCTGGCACCAGCTAACAACGCCGAACTTCACTTGTCGCCAAAAGAAATAGCTGCCCTACGACCGGTAATCTTTGCACGACTGCTTTTTGCACTGATAATCGGTGCAATTCTATTGTGCTATCATACAACCTCGGCCTGCTGCTTGGCGATTTCTCTCACTGCAGTTGCTGCACAGCTTGTGCTTTCCAACTATGGTGTTGGAGTGCAATAGATACACTATATTTAACTAACCAAAGGGAGGAATTCTAAATGAAAAACAAGGAAAAAATGCCGGAGCAATTGGTTCAGCGGATGGTGCAAAAAATGATCCGGAACGAAATTGTGGGCTGGCCGCCGATTACTTTTTGGGGAAATTATCAGCCCCACCGACCCGAAAACAAGCCGAAAAATCCAAATTCTCAGTCAAAAAAATGAGATCCGTATAGTTTTGCTTACCGTTGACACGGTTGTATTTCTAATGGTACCGCGCCAACAATAGCGTGAATGCCTGGGGTGCGGCGTATTTTAAAGAACTCAAACACAATGGGTAACCTCCGTTGGCAGCTACGCCAGCCCACCTTTATTTTAAAACCCATCTAAGCGATTCTGGAAGATTCTTCCTCATTTTTGGGCCTCTGTTTTAGGTTTTATATCTTCCCCTACGCTCTATCCGCCGGTAGGCAAAGGCCGGGTAACCGTCTGCTGTTCATCCCCCTTTTGAAGCGCTTTTGTGGGGTGCCGGAAGCAGAATATTTTCGCCAAAACAGGCCGTTACAGAAAAGAAAAAAGCCCGAAACCGCATGGTTTCGGGCTTTTTGTATGGGTACGGTAAAATCAGCGCTTGCTGAACTGCGGTGCACGACGTGCAGCCTTCAGACCGTATTTCTTGCGCTCCTTCATACGAGGGTCACGAGTCAGGAAGCCTGCCTTTTTGAGGGCGGGGCGGGTCTCGGCATCAAACACCAGCAAAGCGCGGGAAATGCCGTGGCGGATAGCGCCGGCCTGGCCGGAGCAGCCGCCGCCAACTACGTTGACAACAACATCGAACTTGCCCTCGTTCTCGGTCATAACCAGCGGGCTACGAGCCAACAGCTTGAGGGTTTCCAGGCCAAAATAATCGTCGATTTCGCGGCCATTGATGGTGAACTTGCCGGTGCCAGCGTACAGACGAACGCGGGCAACGGAATTTTTGCGCCGACCGGTGCCGTAGAAGTAAGGTTTAGTCTCGTACATAATTCGATTGCCTCCCTATCAAATTTCCACCGCTTCGGGCTTTTGGGCAGCATGGTTATGCTCCTCAGCCTTGCAGCAGTGTAGGCGGGTCAGCGCTTTGGCGCCGAGCGTGTTGTCGGGAATCATGCCCTTGACCGCATAGGTCATGGCCTTATCGCTGTTTTCCGCCATCAGCGTTTTGTACTGAATTTCCTTCAAACCGCCGATGTAGCGGCTGTGGGTGCGGTGGAACTTCTGCTCCATCTTTTTGCCGGTCAACACGGCTTGGTCGCAGTTGAGGATGATGACATGGTCACCACAATCCACATTGCGGGTAAAGGTAACCTTGTTTTTGCCACGCAGAAGAACGGCGGCCTTGGCGGCCACACGGCCCAGGGGCTTACCGGCAGCATCGATCACATACCATTTACGGTCGATCATCTCAGCGGGCTTGGCGAGAGTTGTGCTCATAATTTGGAACCTCCATCATAAAATAACGCATCCGTTGCCGGATTTTATGGAAAGGCAGCGCCATTACCGTGCCGCCTGTTTCGCGCAGGATTGATTATAGCAAACCCCGCCGCTTTCGTCAATACCCTTTTTCCGTTTTTTTGCGTTTATACTTTGCAAGCTCTTGTTTTCTTCGTTTTACTCTTTTATACTCTCGTTTGCTCCAACTCGTTTTTTATAAATAAAAATCCCCATTGGCGATATATCTGGCAGTTTGGGGCGGCAGGCCTTTAAACTTGCCGCCCGCTGTGCTATACTAAAGTGTATTTTATCTATTCTACTATATAAAGGAGCCATTGCCCATGTCGATGCAACGTTTGGAGGGCCTTGTCCGCAAGACGGTGCAGGACTATGAAATGATCGCCCCCGGGGACAAAATTTGCGTGGGGGTATCGGGCGGGAAAGATAGCGTAGCCCTCACCCTGGCGCTGGGGCGGCTGCGCGCCTACCTAGGCGTACCGTTCACGGTGGTGGCGGTAACGCTGGACCCCTGCTTTGGCGGCCAGGAAACCGATTACAGCCCCCTTGCCACCTTGTTTGCGGCCGAGCATATCCCCTACGAAGTGCAGCGCACCGATATTGGCCCGGTGGTGTTTGATTACCGCAAGGAGCCAAACCCCTGCGCCCTTTGCGCCAAGCTGCGCCGGGGCACGCTGCACACCGCCGCCAAGGCGCTGGGCTGCAACAAAATAGCCCTGGGCCACCACCTGGACGATGCGGTGGAAACCTTTTATATGAACCTTTGGCGTGAGGGGCGCATTGGCTGTTTTTCGCCCGTGACCTACCTTTCCCGCCGGGATTTGACGATGATTCGCCCCCTGCTGCTTGCCACCGAGGCCGAGGTGCAACACGCTGTTCGCGCAGCGGGGCTGCCCATCATCAAAAGCCGCTGCCCCGCCGATGGTGTGACCGTGCGGGAGGATACCAAGCAATTTGTGCGGGAAATGAGCAAAAAAGACCCCGCCTTCCGCCAAAAGACCCTGCACGCCCTACAGGAAAGCGGCATTGACGGTTGGGCCCCCGTGCATACCGGGCGGAAAAAAGATTGGCAGGCCGAGTAAACCGGCCGCGGCGCAGGGCCGGGCGATAAGCCCCCGCGCCAGAATACCCAGGATACAAGGGATGCCCCGGATACTAGCGATACAAGGGATAGAGAGGTAGGTTTTGGTATGAAACCGGAGGAAATTGTGTTTGAGCGGCACTGCTGGGCGGAGATTGATTTAGACGCCCTGCGCCACAATTTTGCCACGATACAAAAAACCGTTGGCGGCCCAATTTGCGGGGTGGTGAAGGCCGACGCCTACGGCCACGGCGATGTAGCGGTGGCCCGCACCTTGCAGCAGGCGGGCGCCGCCACCCTGGCGGTTAGCTGCCTGGCCGAGGGCAAACACCTGCGGCGGCACGGCATCACCCTTCCCCTGCTGATTTTGGGCTACACCGACCCTGCCTTTGCCGCCGAGCTGGCCGCGCAAAACATCACCCAGACGCTATTTTCCACCGCGTATGGGCAGGCACTTTCGGCTGCTGCGGTGGCCGCAGGCTGCCGTGTGCGCTGCCACCTCAAGCTGGATACCGGCATGGGGCGCATCGGCTTTTGCGCCCGCACCAATTTTGAGGAAGCCGTTGCCGCCATGGAAAGCTGCTACCGCCTGCCGGGGGTTACCATCGGCGGAATTTTCCAGCATTTTGCGGTGGCCGATAGCCTGGCCGATGCCAACGTTGCCTACACCGATGCCCAGTATGCGCTGTTTACCGCCGCTGTGGCGCGCCTACAGGCCGATGGCTTTGATACCGGCACCGTGCACTGTGCCAACAGCGCCGCCCAAATGACCCACCCCGCTTGGCGGTGCGATTTGACCCGCGCCGGTATTATTTTGTATGGGCTTGACCCCAGCCCCGCGCTGGCCTTCCATTTGCAGCCGGTAATGGCGCTGAAAGCCGTGGTTACCTATGTAAAGGAACTGCTGCCCGGCCAAAGCGTTAGCTATGGGTGCAGCTACACGGCCACCGCCCCCACCACCGTAGCCACCGTTTGCGTGGGCTATGCGGATGGCTACCCGCGCCTACTTTCGGGGGTGGGGGTTATGGCGGTTCACGGCCAGCCCGCGCCGGTGGTGGGGCGGGTTTGCATGGACCAAACCATTGTGGATGTAACCGGCATCCCCGGGGTAAAAATGGGCGATGTGGTTACGGTTTTTGGCATGGATGGCAGCGGCGGTGCCCAAAATGTTTGCGATACCGCCGACACCGTGGCCGAAAAAACCGGCACCATCAACTACGAAATCACCTGCGGCATCAGCCGCCGTATCCCCCGCGTATACCTGGAAAACGGCACCCCTACACATATTTGGAACGACCTGGAGGAAACTTGAATGGCCAACGAGAACATCCGCAATTTTTGCATTATTGCCCATATTGACCATGGCAAAAGCACCCTTTCCGACCGTATTTTGGAGCTGACCGACAGCGTGGATAAGCGCATTATGGAAAGCCAGATTCTTGACAACATGGAGCTTGAGCGGGAGCGCGGCATCACCATCAAAGCCCGCGCCGTTACCATGCACTATACGGCCGATGATGGCAAAACCTATGCCTTCAACCTGATTGATACCCCCGGCCATGTGGACTTTAGCTACGAGGTTAGCCGGAGCCTGGCCGCCTGCGAAGGAGCCGTTTTGGTGGTGGATGCCAGCCAGGGGGTGGAAGCCCAAACCCTGGCCAACTGCTATATGGCCATTGACCACAACCTGGAGGTTGTGCCCATCCTCAACAAGATTGATTTGCCCAGTGCCGACCCGGACGCTGCCGCCCATGAGGTGGAGGATGTGATTGGCCTGCCCTGCATGGACGCGCCCCGGGTATCGGCCAAAATGGGCACCAACATCCGCGCCGTGCTGGAAAAGGTGGTGGCCAATGTTCCCCCGCCCCAGGGCGACCCCGAGGCCCCTTTAAAGGCGCTGATTTTTGATAGCATTTACGATGCCTACAAGGGCGTTATTGTGTATGTGCGCGTGTTTGAGGGGAGCGTAAAGCCCGGCGATACCATCCGCTTAATGAGCAACGGCGCACAGTTCCAGCTTGTGGAGGTGGGCCATATGGGCGCTGTGGCCCTTACCCCCTGCGACAAGCTGGAGGCGGGTGAGGTTGGCTACCTGACGGCCAGCATCAAAACCGTGCAGGATACCCGCGTGGGCGATACCGTAACCCTGGCCGCCCGCCCCACCGCCGAGGCCCTACCCGGCTACCGCAAAGTAACGCCGATGGTGTTTTGCGGCATCTACCCTGCCGATGGCGGCGATTACCCGGATTTGAAAGACGCGCTGGAAAAACTGCAATTGAACGATGCCTCCCTCTCCTACGAGCCGGAAACCTCGGCCGCGCTGGGGTTTGGGTTCCGCTGCGGCTTTTTGGGGCTGCTGCATATGGAAATTATCACCGAGCGGTTGGAGCGCGAGTTTGATTTGGATTTGGTTACCACCACCCCCGGCGTACAGTACCGCCTGACCATGACGGACGGCAAGGTAACCACCATTGATAACCCCAGCGCCTACCCCGACCCTGCCCGGATTGCCAAGCAGGAGGAGCCGTTTGTAAACGCCCACATCTACACCCCCAACGAGTATGTAGGCCCCTTGATGGATTTGTGCCAAGCCAAGCGCGGGGTGCTGGTGGATATGAAATATATGGACGAAACGCGGGTAGACCTGCACTACTTGATTCCGCTTGGCGAGATTGTGTACGACTTTTTTGATGCCATCAAGAGCCGCAGCCGCGGCTATGCCAGCTACGATTACGAGCTGGAGGACTGGCATACCTCCAACCTTGTAAAGCTGGACTTTTTGCTTAACGGCGAGATGGTGGATGCCCTTTCGATGATTGTATTTGCCGATAACGCCTACGCCAAGGGGCGGCGCATCTGCGAGAAGCTGAAGGATAACATCCCCCGCGCCTTGTTTGAAATTCCGATTCAGGCCGCCGTGGGCGGCAAGGTAATTGCCCGCGAAACGGTAAAAGCCATGCGCAAGGATGTGCTTGCCAAGTGCTACGGCGGCGATATCACCCGCAAAAAGAAGCTGCTTGAAAAGCAGAAAGAGGGCAAAAAGAAGATGCGCCAATTGGGCAGCGTCACCTTGCCCAGTGAAGCCTTTACCGCCGTGCTGAAATTGGATTCCGACTCGTAACCCCCGCAGCGCGGCAAGCGCCAGGCCAAGGGGTAGCCCCCTGCAAGCCGGGCCATCGCCCCCCCGGCCGCCTTGCCGCCACCGCTTTGCCCTGCCGGATGCCGGAAACGGAAACAGAAATTGTAAATAGAACGTTTAACCGCGCCCTGTGGCCGCCTTACAAGGCGGCCACAGGGCGCGTTTATATCTGTATGCGTTTTAAAAGAAGTTCAGCACGGGGTGCGGGCAGGCGGAAGGCTGCCCGCCTTTTGTTTGCCGGGGGTTATTTGCCGTTTTCGCCGTTTTCGCTGCTTTCACACTTTGCGTTGCTTTCGCTACTTTTGCTGCTTTTTCTATGCCGGGTTACCAGGTAGTACCCAGCGGCGGCCAGCACCAGCAGGGCGGCCACCACCACAACCAGAGTTTTATAGTGCTCCAGGTAGGGCATTGCGCGCTCCCACGCGGTACCCAGGCCCGCCCCCGCCGAAACCAAAACCGTGTTCCAGGCGGCGCTGCCAAGGGTGGTTAAAAACAAAAAGCGAGGGATTTTCATTTTGGCAAAGCCCGCCGGGATGGAAATTAGGCTGCGCACCACCGGGATGCAGCGGCAAATTAGAACCGCCTTGCCCTGATAGCGCAAAAACCACTGCTCGGCTTTATCCACATAGGCGGGTTTAAGGTGCAGTACCTGCCCAAATTTGCCTGCAAACAGCCGTTTTAGCCGCTCTGCCTGGAATACCCGCCCCAGCGCATACAGGGCAATGGCCCCGGCCACCGAGCCCGCCGTGGCGGCCAGGATGGTGCCCGGGATGTTCATGTGGGTGGTAACCGTCAGCGCGCCACCAAACAGCAGCACCACCTCCGAAGGGATGGGCGGGAATATATTTTCAATAAGAATTAACAGAAAAATGCCCAAATAGCCAAATTGGTCCACGAATACCTGCATCCAACCCTGCGTCATACACGCTCCTTTATGGTTTTGTTCGGCCCACGGGGGGCCGAATTTAAAAATTATAGCAAAAACCGGCGTATCCCTCTCTGATAGGGTATGCGCCGGGCAGGGTTTTTATTGCAGCGCCTGAAAAAGTACCGGAAACGTTGGAAGGCGCTTAGAATTGTTGAGAATCGCTTGGGGTGCGCTTGGAGAACACGAACGGTTGCAGCAAGCACGCCCAAAAGCATTGGCGAAATTTTATTCAGCATCCACCACCGGGTCGGCATAGACCAGCCAGCGATAGATGGTGGGCGTTTGGATGCCAAAGGGGTAGCAGGTATACAAAATGCAGCTTGGCTCATCGGCACCCCAGCGGCATTGGTCGGTATCGGTTTCGCTGATTTTTTTCAGCTCGGTCACCTTATATTGATAGTCGCCCCAGGTGGTATCCAGGTGGATGATATCCCCCACCTCCACCGATTTCAAATCCACAAAATAGGTATCGGTGTGGCCGCCCACAAAAACGGTGCCTGCCTCGCCGGGCTTCACGCAGCCGTTATCGGCACTGCAACCCGCCCCGGCGTGGAAGATGCTGCTGCTATCCCCCCAGTAAAGGTCGCAATTCACCTCGGTGCCTTCCACCCAAACCTTGCCGATACAATCGCCATACTGCACCTGCTCGCGGGTGGCCTGCGCCTCGGCGGCCTGCTTGGCGGCAAGGGCTTCCGCCTCGGCCTGCTTGGCCTCTTCGGCGGCCTTTTCGGCGGCGGCTTTCTCGGTGGCAGCCTTTTCGGCAGCGGCCTGTTCTGCCGCTTGGCGCTCGGCTTCCAGCGCGGCTTCGGAGGCCGCGGCGCGTTCGGCAGCCTGCTGCTCGGCACGGGCCCGGCTTACGGTATAGTGGTAGGTGCCCCCCGCCAGCAGCAAAACCAGGGCAAGCACCAGCAGGATAACCGGCAAACGGTAGCGTTTTTTCATGGGATTCTCCTTATTTCGCGGCCTTTTGCAGGCTTTGCAGGTAGGCTGCGGGGCCTGCGGCATACAAATCGCCCCCGTGGGCATCCAGCAATACGGTCAGGGGCATATTTTCCACCACCAGCTTGCGCACGGCCTCGCACCCAAGGTCAGGCCAGGCAACAATCTCGCAGCTTTTTACGCTGCCCGCCATCAGGGCCCCCGCACCGCCAATTGCGCCCAGGTAAACCGCGCCGTTTTGTACCACGGCGGCCTTTACGGCATCGCTTCGCTTGCCCTTGCCAATCATGGCGGCAAGGCCAAGGCCCAGCAACCGGGGGGTAAAGCTATCCATCCGGCCGGCGGTTGTTGGCCCGGCTGCGCCAATGGCGCAGCCCGGGCGCTCGGGCGTGGGGCCAACATAGTAGATGGCCGCCCCGGCCAGCGCAAAGGGCAGGGGCTTGCCCTCGTCCAGCAGGGCTGCCATGCGGGCATGGGCGGCATCCCGCGCGGTGTACACCACCCCCGAAAGCAACACGGTATCCCCCGCTTTCAAGGGGGCCAGGGCCGCTGTTGTTAGCGGCGTTTGCAGGCTATATTCCATTGGTTGTCACCTCTTCTGCTCCCGCGCACGGCGGTGCAGCTCCTTCACTTCGGCATGGTGCCGGTTCACAATTTCCAGTTCGGCATCCACAATACTGCCCGCGCCCAAATTGGCACCCTTTTGGGGGCGCAGCCCATCCAGCGGGATATCAATGCCCGCGCCGGCTACACCCCTGCCGGTGGCTGGGGCGCGGCGGGGCGCGTTCTCCCCCACCCCGTCCAGCGGGATATCAATGGTTGCTT
Organism: Gemmiger sp.; assembly: GCA_028710135.1. Classification (GTDB taxonomy): domain Bacteria; phylum Bacillota; class Clostridia; order Oscillospirales; family Ruminococcaceae; genus Gemmiger. The sequence goes on from JAQUSS010000054.1 coordinate 8,799, forward strand.
TGTTGTTGTTTGGCATAGCCTTTTCTCCATGTATCGTTTTACAAAAAATGTTACAGCCGGGCCGTGGCGCGGCGGGTAACGTGGCAGCTCATGTTTACGGCCACCGGCAGGCAGGCCACGTGGGTGGGCAGTTTTTCAATGGCCACACCCAGGCAGGTGGTTGCCCCGCCAAAGCCCTGGGGGCCAAAGCCGGTGGCGTTGATGGCCGCCAGCAGCTCGCCCTCCAGCGCGGCATAGTAGGGGTCGGGGTTGGGAACATCCAGCGGGCGAAGAAGCGCTTTTTTTGCCAGCGCCGCGCATTGGTCAAAGCTGCCGCCAATGCCCACCCCCAAAATAACGGGCGGGCAGGGGTTGGCCCCGGCCTGGGCTACGGTATCCAGCACAAACGCCTTGACCCCCGCCACCCCATCGGCGGGTTTTAGCATGGCAAGGCGGCTCATATTTTCGCTGCCGGCCCCCTTGGGGGCCACCGTAATGGTGCAGCTATCCCCCGGCACCAGGTGCAGGGTGATGAACGCCGGGGTATTATCGCCAGTATTTTCCCGCTGGAGTGGGTCTGCGGTGATGCTTTTGCGCAGGTACCCTTTTTGGTAGCCACGGCGCACCCCCTCGTTGATGGCGGCGTACAAATCACCCTCCAGCGTTACCTGCTGCCCCAGCGCCACAAACACGCAGGCCATGCCGGTATCCTGGCAGATGGGCAGCTCTTTTTCGGTGGCGATGCAAAGGTTTTTTTGCAGCAGGCCCAGGGTATTTTTGGCAAGGGGCCACGGCTCGGCGGCCTGGGCGGCATCCAGCGCGGCCTGAACATCGGCGGGGAGCTGGGTGTTTGCCCGGATGCACAGTTCCTCCACCGCGTCGGTAATTTGGGCGGCGGTCAATTTACGGCGCTCACTCATAGCCGGGCCACGCCGCTTTCCCGCGCGGCTTGCGCCACGGCATCGGCCACAGCCACGGCCACGCGGGGGTCAAAGGCCTTGGGCAGGATGTTTTCCTCGTTCAGCTCTGCGGGCGGAATCAGCCCCGCAATGGCGTTGGCGGCGGCCATCTTCATAGCATCGTTGATATCCCGTGCGCGGACGGAGAGCGCCCCCTTAAAGATCCCCGGGAAGGCCAAAACATTGTTGACCTGGTTGGGGAAATCGCTTCGGCCGGTGCCGATTACCCGCACCCCGGCGGCCTTGGCTTCATCGGGCATAATTTCGGGCTTGGGGTTGGCCATGGCAAAAACGATGGCATCCTTCTGCATCCCTGCAACCATGGCCGGGGTAAGCGCCCCCGCCACCGAGGTACCGATAAACACATCGGCCCCACGCAAAGCATCGGCCAGGCTGCCGGATAGCTTTTCCTCGTTGGTCATCTCGGCCAGCCAGGTTTTGTGGCCTGCCAGCCCGGCCGGGCGGCCGGGAACCAAAACACCATGCTCGTCCACCGCAATAATATGGCGTGCGCCCGCCGTTTTTAGCATTTTGATGATGGCTGTGCCCGCCGCGCCGGGGCCATTTTGCACAATGCGGATATCGGCCAGGTTTTTGCCCACCACCTTCAGGGCGTTCAGCAGCCCCGCCAGCACAATGATGGCGGTGCCATGCTGGTCATCGTGGAAAACCGGGATATCCAGCTCCTTTTCCAGCTCGGCTTCAATCTCAAAGCATTCGGGGCTGCGGATATCCTCCAGGTTGATGCCGCCAAAGGTCGGTGCAATGGCCCGCACGGCGGCCACAACCTCCTCCTTGGTGTTGGCGTTCAGGCAGATGGGGAAGGCATCCACCCCGCCAAACTCCTTAAACAGAACGCATTTGCCCTCCATCACCGGCAAGCCGGCTTCGGGGCCAATGTTGCCCAGGCCCAGCACGGCGGTACCGTTGGTAACCACGGCCACCATCCGCCCTTTGCAGGTATAGCGGTAAACATCCTCCGGGTTTTGCGCAATTTTGCGGCAGGGCTCGGCCACGCCGGGGGTGTAGGCGGTGGCAAGGGCATCTTTATCCTTGCAGGCAACCAGGCTTTGTACCGTCAGCTTGCCACGGTTTTTCTCGTGCAGCGCCAGGGCAGCGGCATTATAATCCATCGTTTTTGCTCCTATCTTTTCATTGAAATTCTCTTTTAAATTTTTTTATTTGGTCATTTGGCTTGTAAGCGCTTTGGCTTTGCCTTGCCGGGATAGCCGGGTATCCGGGGTATAGGCTTGCCGGCTACTTGGGGGCAGCTGCCAAACACGCCCCCGCCTACCCGGTTTTATTTGTGGGCCGGGGCCGCGGCATTGGCGGTGTAGTTGGGCTCCAGCCGAATTACACAAAAATGGTCGGGCCATTTTTCCCGCACGGCGGTGCGCAGGGTGCCCATCAGGGCCGTGCCACGGCCGTTTTTGGTATCCATATAGGCCGGGGGCACCGCACAGTCAAAAATCACATTGGTATGGGTCGGCCCGGGCACCATCCGCAGGTCGTGGATGTTCACGGCCGGGTCAGCGGCCTGGGCGGTGGCCTGCAAAAAGCACCGCAGCTCGGTTAGGTGGGGGTCGTTCGTGACGATGGGGTCAAAATGGATGGTGACCGTCAGCCCATCGTTTTGCAGGAAATCCCGCTCGATGGAATCAATCAAATCGTGGCTTTGCATCACATCGCCATCGGCGGCCATCTCAATATGCAGGCTGGCCAGGCGGTTGCCGGGGCCATAGTCGTGCACAAGCAGGTCGTGTACGCCAAGAACCCCCGGGTAGCTTTGGGCTTTTTCGCGGATATAGGCAACCAGCGCGGGGTCGGGCGCGGCGCCCAGGATAGGGTCTAGGGTATCGCGCACAAGGCCCACCCCGCTGTACAAAATAAACCCTGCCACCAGCACCCCCATGGCGCCATCCAGCCAGGCAATGCCGGTAAAATGGCCCAGCACGGTGGCCACCAAAACAGCAGCGGTGGAAAGTACATCGTTGCGGGCATCTGCCGCCGTGGCAAGCAACGTGTCCGAGTGAATGCGGGTGCCAACGGTTTTGCTAAAGCTGCTCAACCACAGCTTTACCAGGATGGAGGCAACCAGCACCCCCACCGATAACAGGCTGAACGCCACCGGGGTGGGGTGCAGCACCTTTGCCACACTCTCCCGCAGCAGCTCCACCCCGATGACCAAAATCATGACGGAAACCGCCAACCCCGCCACATACTCGTACCGGGCATGGCCGTAGGGGTGTTCATCATCGGCGGGTTTGCCGCCCAACCAAAACCCCAACAGGCTAACCACGTTGGAGCTTGCATCCGAAAGGTTGTTAATGCCATCCGCCGCTATGGCCACGCTGCCCGCCAAGGTGCCCACAACAAATTTGCCCGCAAACAGCAGCATATTGCAAAGGATGCCCACCGCACACGCCAGGTTGCCGTAGGCCGTGCGCACAGGTTTTTCGTTTATATTCTCTTTATTTTTAATAAAATGGCCGATCAAAAATTCTGTCAAGCCGATCCCTCCAAAATGGCGGGCCGCCCCGCAAAGGCAGCCCGCCATCAATTTTGCTTGCGCCTATTTCACCTAATCTACCGCAACCCGGTTGTGCAACCCGGTTGCAAGCGCCCGGCGCTGCGCCGGGGTCTTTACCGGATAATGCAGGCGTCGCGCTCGGGGCCGACCGAAATATACTTCACCTTGCAGCCAACCGCCTGCTCCACATAGGCAACATAGTTTTGTGCTGCCGTGGGCAAATCCTCAAAACGGCGGGCGGCGGTGATATCGCAGTGCCAGCCGGGCAGGGTTTTCAGCACCGGCTGGGCATCCTCCAGGGTTTTGCCCATAGGGAAATCCTCGGTCAAGGTGCCATCCGCCAGGCGGTATTTTTCCACCACGGGGATGGTTTCCATATAATCCAGCACATCCAGCAGGGTCAGGGCAAGCTCATCACAGCCCTGGCAGCGCACGCCGTACCGGCTTGCCACCACATCAAAGGGGCCAACACGGCGGGGGCGGCCGGTGGCCGCGCCATACTCGTGCCCAGCCTCCCGCAACAGGTGCTTTTCGTCCTCGGTCATGGCAAGCTCGGCGGTGAAGGGGCCTTCGCCCACGCAGCTTGAATAAGCCTTCATGATGCCGACCGAAAGGTCCAGCTTGCGCCCCGGCACGCCCGCCCCGATGGGCGCGTAGGCACCGATGGTGTTGGAGCTGGAGGTGTAGGGGTAGATGCCATAATCAATATCCCGCAGCGCGCCAAGCTGGGCTTCAAACAGAATTTTTTTGCCCGCGTCATCGGCGGCGGCCAGGTAGCTGCCCACATCGCAGATATAAGGGGCAAACAGGGCCGCGTAGTGCTGGCACCATGCCCACATTTCATCGGCGGAAACGGCGGGCTGGCCGTAAATTTCAGTCATCGTCAGGTTTTTGGATTCCACAATGGTATCTAGGCGCTTGCGCACCCCGGCATCCATATGGAGTAAATCCCCCATGCGCAGGGTTTTTTTCATGAATTTATCGCCGTAGCTGTAGGCAATGCCCCGCTTGGTGGAACCAAACTGTGCGCCGGTTTTGGCAAGGCGCGCTTCCTCCAAGCCATCCTGCAAAACATGGAACGGCATGGTGATGGTGGCACGGTCAGAAATTTTAAGGTTGCTGGGGCTGATGGCAATGCCCTTTTGCTGTAGCTGGGCAATCTCGCCCTCCAGATGCGCAGGGTCAACCACCATGCCGCCGCCCATCACACAGACAACCTCGGGCCGCAAAATGCCCGAAGGAATCAGGTTGAGCACAAAGCTGCCCCGGTCGTTTTTGACGGAGTGGCCTGCATTGTCGCCGCCCTGGTAGCGGGCCACAATGTCGTAGTCACGGCTGAGAAGGTCCACCATACGGCCCTTACCTTCGTCGCCCCAGTTAATGCCAGTAATTGCAGTAAGCATAAATTCAAACCTCTTTCATGGTTCAAAGTACAGCCTTTTCCGCGCACTTTGCCCGGGATTCGCCGCCTTGGGTCTTTTTTATTATAGCGCATCTGCCCCTTAATGAAAAGGGGGCCGCAACTTTTTTAGGGCGTTTTTGCCCCTTTTTGGTGTTTTTTACCCCCCTTGCCGCCCCCTCCGGCCCTGCCCCTGGCAGCCGGGCGCAAGGGGGGGCTGGTTTTTTTTTGTGTTTTGTTGTATACTACAAATTATTGCATATCGCATATAGAAGGAGAAACGAATGAAATTACATACCTACCATCGTATTACCGCGCTGGGTGCCACCTTGGCCCTTGCCGCTGTTTTGGGGGGCTGCGGCGCCAACGCCAAGGCCACCTCCACCGCTGAATCTGCCACGGCAAGCCCGGAATCTACCGCCACCACCGATACGGCGGTTGCCACCGGCGAGGATGCCTATGCCGATATCGCCAATTTTTCCATCTCGGATTCGTTTGATGATAACGGCTATTTTAAGGGCATTACGGCGATGGATTATGTTATCCTGCCTGCCGATTATACCGCGTTGAGCCTGCCTGCCGGCACCGACAAGCTGGGCGATACCGATGTGATGGATTACATCAATACCAACATCCTTGCAAGCTATACCACCACCAACAAGGTGACCGACCGTGCCGCCGTGGATGGCGATACCGTCAACATTGACTATGTTGGCAAGGTGGATGGCGTGGCTTTTGATGGCGGCGACACCAAGGGCAGCGGCGCTGATTTAACCCTTGGCTCCGGCAGCTACATTGATAACTTTGAAGAGCAGATTGTTGGCCATACCCCCGGCGATAGCTTTGATGTTACTGTTACCTTCCCCGAGGATTACGGCACCGCCGAGCTGGCCGGCAAGGAAGCCGTGTTTGCCACCACCCTGAACTCGATCAACGAGGAGGTTACCCCCGAGCTGACCGATAGCTGGGTTGCCGAAAACCTGAGCGAAACCACCGGCACCAAAACGGTGGACGAGCTGAAAAGCTATGTGTCCGACAATTTGCTGTTCAACCAGGAATCCACCGCCGTTTTTAATGCGCTGAGCAGCGGTGCTACCTATTCCGACCCCCTGCCCCAGGAAATGGTGGACTATTCCAAAAATTATTTTGTGCACAACCTGTACCAATCGGCCGCACAGTATGGCGTGGATATGGCCACCCTGCTTTCGGCCTACGGGTACGAGGATCTGAATGCCTTCTTGGATGCCGCCAGTGACAGCATCACCTCCTCCGTGCAGCAGCTGCTGCTGGTGCAGGCCGTGGCCGAATCCCAGGGGATTGTTTGCGATGATGGCGCACTTGCCACCAACTTTGCCGACTTCTACGGCACTGCCGCCGACCCCGATAAGTACATTGAAGCCTACGGCAAAAACTATGTGAAGATGATGGTGCTGAATGACCTTGCGATGCAAAACCTGCTGAACACTGCCACCATCGCCGCCGAATAACCTGCCCTTTACCACCGCTTTTACAGGAGCCGGGCCCCGCTATTGCCGGGCTGCGGCTCCTTTTTTTGCCCGCGTTTTTCGCTTGCCTTCTGCCCGCCCGCTGATACACCGCCCCCCGTGAAAGGAGCTGCCGCCATGCCCACCACCCTGCCCACCCTGCCCACCGGGGCAAAAACCCGGCTGGTATACCTGGATATTGCCCGGGGCATCGGCATTTTGCTGGTGGTTTTTGCCCACGGCGGGCTGCTGGGGGCCGTTGGCCCTTGGGTGTACGAATTTTATATGCCCCTGTTTTTTGTGCTGACGGGTTACCTGTACGGCAAAACCCAGCCCGATGCCCCCGCCCAAAAGCGCCGCCTTGGCAAGCTGGCCGCCGAATATTTTACCACCTGCGGGGTGCTGTTTGCCGCCTGGGTGGTGCTGTTTGGGCTGCGCGGGCAGGGCGGCCAGGCCCCACGCCTGCTGTTTAGCATTGGCTATGGCCGCTTTATTGACCCTGCCAACCCCCTGCTGCTGGACGGTTGCTGGTGCGGGCAGCTGTGGTTTTTTACCCTGATGGCCACCGGCAGCGCCCTCTATTTTTTGCTTTGCCGCCTTGTGCGCCGCGTGGGCGATACCCTGCCCTGCCGGTTGCTGGTGGCGGGTGGGCTGCTGGGCGCGGCGGCGCTTTTTGGGGCATCTCCCCTGCTGCTGCCCTGGTGCCTTGATACCGCCCCCATGGCGGCGCTGCTGCTGTTTACCGGGCACTGGCTGGCCACGGCCAACTGGTTTGACGGCCCGCCCACCGCGGCCCGCTGGGGCGTGCTGGGCGGGGCCGCGGTGGTGTTTATCCTGCTGCACGACCGATACGATTTACATATGCGGTACTATGGCCGGTTTAACGGGCTGTGGGGGGCCCTCTGCTTTTATGCCGCCGGGCTATGCGGCAGCCTGCTGCTCATCTCGTTTTGCGGGTGGCTTGGCCGCTGCCAGGCCGCCCCCTTAAAAACAGTAAGCCACGGGCTGCAATACCTTGGCAAAAACAGCATGGCGGTGTTTGAGTACCACATTTTGGGCATTTTTTTGCTGCAACAATTGCTGGCCCGCCTGCCGCTGCCCGGCATGGCCGCCCCCCTGCTGTTTGTGCCGGGGTGCCTGGGCATAGCCTGGCTGTGCATTGTGGGGCGGCAGCAGGCCGCGCGCCTGCTTGACAGGCTGCGGCGGGTGTGCTATATTGCATTTAGATAAACGTCTAAATATAATATAGCAATATAGCAGAAAGGAGCAAACGCATGGGGGACGCATTTAAGGCCCTGGCAGACCCCACCCGGCGGCGGATTTTGGAGCTGCTGAGTGACGGAGATTTGACGGCGGGTGAAATTTCCGACCATTTTGATATGGCCAAGCCATCTATTAGCCACCACCTGAACATTTTAAAGGCTGCCGGCCTGGTAAGCGACCAACGGCGTGGGCAGAACATGGTGTATACCCTAAACCTGACGGTGGTGCAGGAACTGATGAAGTGGTTTTACGATTTTGGTTTGGTAGGAGGCAGCAGCGATGAAAAATAACACCGATTTGCAAAACGAGCAAGACGAGCAAGACGAAAAAGGCGAGAAAAACGCTTCGGGCGGGCAGCGCAAAAAGCCCAGCCCCCTGTTTTGGGTGCTGGCCGGGGTAAGTGTTGTTTCGCTGGTGGCGCACCTGGTAGCCTACCCTTCCCTGCCGGATATTGTGCCCAGCCACTGGGACGCTGCGGGCAATGTGAACGGCCACGCCAGCAAAACCGCCATGCTGTTTTTGGATGCCCTGCCCCTGCTGCTTTTGCTGGGGATGCAGCTTTTTGCCCACATTGACCCCAAAAAAGAAAGC